>NZ_JANIET010000001.1:3455685-3807580 GCF_024506435.1 Pantoea trifolii
TTCAGGTTCTGAATCTGCTGACGCAGCGCTTCTTCTGACATGGTCGGCTGAAGGAGAGGAAATAAGCGCTATTTTGCCTGCCGGGAAATTTCTGTAAATAAAACAAATGAAAAGCCGATTAGCAGCGGTAAATTGGAGAAATTTCAGGAGTTACGTCGAAAGTTTCCAGTGAAAACAGCTGACTAAACTTACTTAAGAGCCAGCCTTAACTAAACCCCCGCCTACAGACGTAAGAATTTTCCTAAATACCATTTAATAACTGTTTAGTTTCGTGCCGCTGTGAGGAGTCAACTGGCGCATCAAAGCACCGCCAGAAGGCCGCACCGCCGCACGGCAGTGCCTGACTGCAACAATGAAAACTGAGAATCAACTCGTGGGCAAACGCATTCTAAGCATGATGTTTCTGTTGGGGTTTTGCCTGTCGGCATGGAGTGCCACCACTCTAAAATTCACGCCGCGTTATGGACTGGTTTCCCCCGAAGTGACTTTGGATGCTGAAAGCCATCGCTGGCTACAACGCCATCCAGTGCTGCGCGTTGGCGTGTGGAGCCACACGTTACCCCCCTACTCGGTTGAATTCGAAGAAAATACCTTTGAAGGTTTATCCGCCGATTATCTGGCTATCATCGCGAAAACGCTGAATCGCCCCGTGGAAGTAAAGCGTTATAAGACCCGTATTGAACTGGTTAACGCGCTCAGTAACAAACAAGTAGATTTAATCCCTTACTATCCGCAGGCCGCCAATCACGAGAGCAAACTGGCGCTGAGTACGCCCTATTCGCTGGCGCAGAGCGTGTTAATCAGCCGTCGCCAGGCAAAATTTGATCGTCAGTTAAACGACCGTCACTATCGCCTGATGTACTACGGTGACGACGAACTCAAGGCGTTGCTGCATAAACGCTATCCCAAAACGATCCTGGAGCCTGCCTCACCGCCGCTTTGGGCGTATACGGATACCGCATTTAACGAAAACACCGTGTTCTGGAGTAACTCCGCCACGCAACGCTATCTGTCACAGCGCGGCTTGCAGAACATCATTGAAGGGCATAGTACGCCTTACATTAATGATGTCGATGCACGCTTTGCCACCCGCGCCGATAACTCATCGCTCATTGATGCCATCAATGAAATCCTCAAAAACATTCCTCTGCGCAACGCCGTACAGATCGCCGAAGCGTGGGGGCTGGATTATCAGTCCGTGGTGAAAAACCATCCGCTGGATCTTACTGAAGCGGAAGCCAACTGGCTGGAGCAGCACCGCGATATCACGGTGCATTACGATCCTACACATCTGCCTTTCACTTTTCTGGATGGCAAACAGCGCGTCGCCGGATTAAGCGTTGATCTACTAAATCTTATCTCGCAGCGTACTGGGATCCGCTTTCATTACAATGAGATACACAGATTAAGTGCCATGCGTGATGCGCTGGTGAGTCAACGTAATTCTCTGATTGTCGTGAGTGACGGCGCGTCAAAACAGAATCCTCAGATTCAATACACGCGTTCATACCTCTATTCGCCGTGGGTGGTGATGACGCGCAGCGACAGTAACTGGCGCAGTTTCGATGAGATGGCGGGCAAGCGTATTGGCATCTACGAGCGCTCATACTATCGCTTCGATTTACGCCGTCGCTGGCCTGAAATCGATTTTAATGAAAATGCCGTTTCTATTGATTCACTCGGACAGCTGCAGGATAAGCAGGTTGATGGCTTTATCGTGCCCTATGAATCCGCGCAGTATTTGCTGAATAACCACTTCAACGATCGCTTCAAAGTGGCTTTTGTCGCGCCGTTGCCGATGTTTCGCATGGCGATAGCAACCAACGTTGCTGATGAACATCTGAACGCGATCCTGAATAAAGCGTTATCCGATATTCCCCAGCCCACCATGCAGTCGCTGATGGAACGCTGGATCAAGTACACGCCGCCCGCCACCAGCACGTCCTGGCAGAGCTATCGCAGTTACGTGCTACGCATTATCGGCGTGGCTGGCATATGCCTGTTGTTCTTCTTATGGCGTAATCATTTACTGAAGTCGTCACTATCGAAGCAGCGTCAGCATGAGCGCGAAATAAGCAGCCAGCTGCATTACATCGAAACGCTACTGGAGGATGTGCGTAAAGCCAAGCGCGCGGCGCTGCGCTCAAGCGAGGCCAAAAGTACTTTCCTTTCACATATGAGCCACGAAATTCGCACGCCGCTGGCGGCGCTGATTGGCCTGCTGGAAATCGAACACCTGGGTCAAAGCGACGAACCGCAGCGCCAGAAGAATATCGATTTGGCGTGGGAATCCTCACGCTCGTTACTCTCGCTGGTAGGCGATATTCTCGACCTGGCAAAAATCGAATCCGGTCATTTCAGCATTCGTCATGTACCGATGTCGCTGAGTGACGTGGTGCACGATACCGAAGCACTGTTCCGTCAGGTAGCACATAACAAAGGGCTATCGCTCAATGTGATGCTGGAAATTGATCAGGACTGCGTGCTGTTTGATCCGGTGGCGTTAAAGCAAATTCTCGCCAATTTAGTGAGTAACGCCATCAAGTTCACCGCTCAGGGTGAAGTCGAGGTGGCGTTGTATCAGGCCGATCCCAGCAAGCCCGAATACGTATTGGAAGTGTGTGACAGCGGCATTGGCCTGACGCCTGAACAGCAGAAAGCCATTTTCGACCCCTTTATTCAGGTTGAACAAAGTACTAATCGCGTTAGCGGCACCGGGCTAGGTCTCAATATTTGTCGCCGCCTGGCGGTGATGCTGGGAACCGAACTGCACGTTGAGAGCGAGCCCGATGCCGGCAGCGTATTTATGCTGCGCTTCACTGCCCAACCTGCCGCTGTGCTGGAGACCGAAAGCCAGCATCCGCCGCTGGAGGAGCTGGCACAGATTTCGTTACGCATGCTCATTGTTGACGATAACGCCACCAATCGTCTGTTGCTTGCACAGCAATTGCGCTATGCCGGACACCACGTTCTGGTGGCTGATGGTGGTGAAACGGCGCTGACGCTGTGGCGAGAACACGAGATTGATCGTGTCATTACCGATTGCAATATGCCCGGCATGGATGGCTTCGAGTTTACCCGCCAGCTACGCATCGAAGAGAAATTACTCAATCGCCGCGCAGTACCGATTTATGGCCTGACGGCGATGGCGGAAGAGCGTGTCGCGCAGCTTGCCACACAAGCAGGTATGGATGGTTGTCTGTTTAAACCGCTGGAGCGCACGCAGCTGCTTAAAGTGTTAACCGGAGCGCCAACCAACCAGATACGTTCTGACACGTTACTCACGCTGGAAAACCTGGCCGCCAACGATCCGCAAGCCTGGTGCGATCTGGTGACAACAGCCCGACAGCAAAATGCACGCGATCTGGCTCAGTTGCAGCAGGCTGTAGCGGAGACGAATTTCGCCAGCGCGCGCCATGCGGCACATCAACTGCTGGGCAGCGCAAAATTGCTGCGCGCCGAGGCATTACAACGCAGTTGCCTTGCGGCGGAGCAAGCTGCAGAGCAACAAGATGGTGCATGCTTAGCGCAACAATTGCCAGGCGTGATCGCTGCTGTCGCTGAATTGGAAAAACTGTTCCAGAACGCACTCGAAAATACCCCCATTAATGAGGTGAACCCATGAAAGATAGCGCCATTTGGCAAGTTGCCGTATTAGATGATCACCCGCTGATTGGTAAAGCGATCCAGTATCGATTAGCGCAAGAGCCCGAGTTGGCGTTGGTCGGCGCTTTCGCGCAGCGCCAACAGTTGATGACTTTCCTGCAGCGCAATGCTGTGGATGTGTTAGTGCTGGATTACATCCTCGGCGATGATGAACTGGATGGCTTACAGATGGTGAAACAGCTGCGAATGCGCTATCCGCAACTTAAAATCCTCATCTCTTCCGCTGTCGAAAAACCGGCGATTGTGCAGCTGTTGTTGAAAGCCGGTGTGCAGGGTTTTGTTGGTAAAAGCGAAGATCAGGAAGTGTTGATCAAAGCGCTACATCAGGTGTGCCGCAACAAACTTTTCCTCACGGCAGACATGCTGCTGGAGATGGACAAATTCAAGGAAAGCGACAAAGAGATGCACGATTATCTGCTGCCACGAGAGATGGGCGATGACATTACGCTGTTACTGCGCGAATTGAGCCCTCGCGAGATCGAAGTGATTCGCTGCTATCTGGATGGATTAAGCATCACGCAAATCGCCGGCAAATATGCACGCAGTCGTAAAACCATCAGCGGGCAAAAACAGACAGCCTTGCGCAAATTGGGTCTGCGATCCGATCTTGAATTATTTAAATACAAAGAGCATTTCAGCGGAATTGTGCTGAACCATAATGCTTAAATTGTGTTCTGTGACGCGGATCAAGGCTTATTCACCGCATCACACTGTCATGATGTTTACTAGAATGGTAGTTTACCAGTCATCACAGATACGATAACGGTGGATGACAGTATGCAACTGACAATGCGTTGGTTTGGTCCGAAAGAAGATAAGGTTTCGCTGGAATATATTCGTCAGGTGCCGGGCGTGCGCGGCGTAGTGGGCGCGCTGTATGACGTGCCAGTGGGCGAAACCTGGCCGAAAGAGAAGATTAACGCGCTGGTTGAGCAGGTGCATGCCGCCGGGCTAACCGTGGAAGTGATCGAAAGCGTCAATATTCACGACGACATCAAAATCGGTTTGCCGAGCCGCGATCGATATATCGAAAATTATAAGCAGAGCATCCGCAACCTGGCCGAGGTTGGCGTGAAGGTGATTTGCTACAACTTCATGCCGGTATTCGACTGGATGAAGACCGACATGAACTACGTGCTGCCGGATGGCTCGCTCACCATGGCGTTCGAGAAGAAAGGCATCGATAAGAGCCTCGACGAGGTGGTGCAGGAAGTGCTCGGCAACTCCAATGGTTTCGCCCTGCCGGGCTGGGAACCGGAACGTCTGGCAAAAGTGCAGGATCTGTTTGCCCAGTATAAAGATGTGGATGACGCGAAACTGCGCGAAAACCTCGCTTACTTTCTGAAAGCGGTGATCCCGGTATGTGAAGAAGTGGGCGTGAAGATGGCGATCCACCCGGACGATCCACCGTATTCGATCTTCGGCCTGCCGCGCGTGGTGAAGAACCGCGACGATCTCGACTGGATCTGTAACGTGGTCGATTCTGAGGCCAACGGCATCACGCTGTGTACCGGATCGATTGCCGAAGATCCGGGTAATGATGTGTACGCCATTCTGGCCGAATTCTCGCGCCGCAAACGCATTCCGTTTGCCCATGTACGTAACATCAAGATTATTCAGGATAAAGATTTCTACGAGTGCGCGCACCCAACGGAATACGGTTCGCTGGATATGTATAAAGTGCTGCAGTCGATGCATGACAACGGCTTCGATGGTTACATCCGCTCGGATCACGGTCGCTTTATCTGGGGTGAAACCGGTCGTCCGGGCTACGGTTTGTACGACCGCGCGCTGGGCACCACCTATCTGCTGGGATTGTGGGAAGCACTGGGTAAGCGTTAAATTTGGCCAGATGCGCATAAATGCGCCGTCGTAAGGTCGCCATTCATGAATGGCGACCTTTTCACATTGAGCTCAGCGCCAGCGGGCGTGCACCCAGCTATCGCGAAAGTCTCTGGCACACTTTCGATCAGATCCTGCGCGCTATCGTTGTCGTATTATATGAAGGTGCGCATGAATGCGCACCCTACGAAAACCTGTCCAAACGATCGTTTTACGCATAACTGACGTGCATCAGAAAACCTATTGCCAGGCTTTAAACAACAAACTGGCATTCACGCCGCCAAAGCCAAAACCGTTGGAGAGCGCATAGGTCATCGCCGTCGGCTGTGGTTTCAGCGCCACCAAATTCAGGCCAGCAGCCGCTTCATCCGGATGCTGCAGATTCAGCGTCGGCGGCGCAACCTGATCGCGCAGCGCCAGAATCGAGAAGATCGCTTCCACGCCGCCCGCTGCACCAAGCAAATGTCCGGTGGCCGATTTGGTGGAGGTAATCGCCACCTTGCTGCCAGCGAACAGCGCGCTAATTGCGGCCAACTCGCCCTTGTCGCCAACCGGCGTCGACGTGGCATGCGCATTGATATGCTGCACCTCGCGCGCGGTAATACCCGCCTGCGCCAGCGCGGTTTCCATCGCCCGACGCGCGCCCTCACCATTTTCCGGACCGGCGGTGAGATGGTAAGCATCCGCGCTGGTGCCGTAGCCCACCAGCTCCGCCAGCGGTGTCGCGCCGCGCGCCTGCGCATGTTCCAGCGATTCAATCACCAGCAATCCCGCGCCCTCGCCCATTACAAAGCCGTCGCGGTCGCGATCGAACGGACGCGAAGCCTGCTCGGGACGATCGTTAAAGCCGCCCGACATTGCTTTCGCCGCCGCAAATCCGGCCAGGCTCACGCGATGGATCGCCGCTTCAGTGCCGCCGCACAGCGCGATATCCGCTTCGCCGCTGCGAATCATTCGTGCCGCATCACCAATCGCCTGCGCACCCGCCGCGCAAGCCGTCACCGGCGCGCCAATCGGCCCACGAAAACCGTGCGCAATCGAAACGTGTCCGGCCGCCAGATTGGCGAGGAACGAAGGAATGGTAAACGGCGACAGACGGCGCGGCCCACGCGCGGCGGTGGTTTCGACCGCGTTGGCGATCTCATTAAACCCGCCGATGCCGGTGGCGATCACCGTGGCGGTGCGCTGCTGCTGCGCGTTGTCCTGCGGGTACCAGTTAGCTTGCGTCAGCGCTTCATGCGCCGCCACCAGCGCGAACTCAATAAAGCGATCCATCTTCTTACGATCTTTGGCGGCAATAATGCCGTCGGGATTGAAACCGTGCAGCGCATCCTGCTCCAGCGTCGGCACCTGTCCCGCCACTTTGCAGGCGATGTCTTGCACCATTTCCGCTGGCAAGGCGCTGATGCCCGATTTTCCCGCCAGCAGCGCCTGCCAAACCGCTTCCGTGCCGCATCCCAGCGGCGATACCAGCCCCATGCCGGTAATGACAATTCGTTTCATCTTTAACTCCTTCATCTGCAGGTGCTCGTTGCACGTCAGCGTGATGATTGCAGCGCCGGCGGCGCAAATTTTTGGGTGCTATCTCCAGCGCGTTTTTTCTGCAGATAATCATGGCGATAGTGCATCATCGGCTCCGCTGCCGGGCCGGGCACCATCTGATATTTATCCAGCGTCAGCGGCTGTCCGTTTTCGCTATCAACCAGTTGCATCTTCACCGGACGCTGCGTGGCGGTTTCCACCAGCTGCATCTGACGACCTTCCGGCGAGAAATGGGTGTTGCCCCACTCGGCGAGCGCCAGAATCACGCCGCGAAAATCGCGGCCTACAGCCGTCAGGTGATATTCAAAGCGTGCCGGGCTGGTGCTGTAACACACCTTCTCCAGCAAACCATCGTCCACCAGCGCTTTCAGCCGCCGCGACAAGATGTTGGGCGCCACGCCGCTGCTTTTCTGGAATTCATCGAAGCGGGTAAAACCGGCCAGCGCGTCGCGCATGATCAGCATGCTCCAGCCATCGCCAATGCGCCCAAGGCTGCGCGCGATGGGACAAGGCATGTTGTTGAGCGGTTGGTTTTTCATGACTGGGTATCCGACATCGGTATGATGGCGGATACTGTTGCAGAGTGACTTTCATTTTGCAAGTAACTTGCAGAATGAAAGTTTATAGCGAGCATAAAAAAAGGTGCGCATGAATGCGCACCTTACAGGGTTTCGTAGGGTCGCCATTCATGGCGACCTGGCTTTACGTCCGCACCCGCAACCTCGCCTCGATCTTGTCGGCGATCTTGGTCACCACATAGGCAATCACCATGTAAAACACCACCGCCACCAGGAAGGCTTCGAGGTAATAGAAATTCAGCGCCGCCGTCAGCTGCGCTTGGGCAAAGATATCCACCACTTCAATGGCAAACGCCAACGACAACGCTTTCATGATCACCATAAAGGCGTTGGCCAGATCGGGAATCGCCGCCACGATAATCTGCGGGAACATCACGCGGCGGAACAGCTGACCGCCGCTGTAACCCAGCGACAGCGCCGCATCCGATTGTCCGCTATCAAACGAGTTAAGTGCGCCCTTCCACACTTCCGCCTGAAACGCCGCGACGCAGGCACTCAAGGCGACGATGATGATCACCCAATTCGGCAGTGAGTGCGCATTCACTTTCACGCCAATTATTGTGGCGACGAAGTCCAGCGCCGGCGGCAAACCGTAATAGGCGAGGAAAATCACCACCACCATCGGCACGCCTTTGAAGGCAATCTTGTACGCGATCACCAACTGGCGCAGCACTGGAATGCGGCGATGTTCAATAAAGGCAAACAGCCCGCCGAGCAGCGTCGAGCAGATAAACACCGTCACCGCCATCAGCAGCGTCACCGGCACCGCATCGAGAATGCTCCAGAAGTCCGGCAGCAAAACCTCAAGATCAAACATGGTTTCTCTCCCTTATCAGACGCTGGTGAATTTGACGCGTGCAGCGGTTTTCGAGCTGTACTTCGCGTGACGTTGTTCGAAGAAACGGATAATCAACCAGGCCACGCCGCACAGCAGCGAATAGAGCACCGCCAGCACCAGATAAGTGCCGAACTGATATTGGTTGTAGTCGCGTTCCATGATCAGATGCGCCGTCGCCATCACATCTGCCGCACCGATGTACATCACCAGCGCCACGTTATGAATCAGATAGATAATCGCATTGCCGTAGCCCGGCAGCGCATAGTGGACCGCTTGCGGACCGACAATGCGCAGCATTTTCTGGCGGAAGCTGTAGCCCATGCTGTCGGCGGCGTCATGCTGGCCGTTCTCCACGGCGAGAAACGCCGGGCGCATCACTTCCGACAGATAACCGCCGTGATACAGGCTCAGGCCAATCATCGCCGCGATATTGGCGGTGACAAAATCGCTGAAGCCAAACTGCTCGGCCACCAGCGGCAAGCCATAAAAAGCGACAAACAGCTGTAGCACCACCGGCACGCTGCGCGCGTACGAGACGTACAAATCGACAAATTGGCTGATGACCGGGATGCGGCGCACGCGGAATACGGTGGCGATTAGCGCCAGGAAGAACCCGACGATCATCGCGACAAACATTATGCCAAGCGTCAACGGCAGTGCCGAGAGCAGCTCGGGAATCATCGAAGTCAGATTCACGGTGAAACACTCCTGCTAACAATGAAGCTGCGCCCGGCTCAGCGCCGGGCGCAGCTTTAATGAATCCTTACTTCATGTACTTCGTGACGTCTTCGCCAAACCACTTCTGCGCCAGCTTATCCAGCGTGCCGTCGGCTTTCAGCTGCTGCAGCGTTTTGTTGATGTCATCATTCAGCGCCTGGTTCTCGGCAGAGCGGTGAATCAGCACGTAAGTGTTGTTGATAGCCACCGGCTCGCTGGCTTTGATCGCCAGTTTCTGGTTGTCGATCACCGTTTGCTCGCCGAGGTTCGAAGGCAGGATCAGCGCATCATATTTGCCACGCTGCACCTCTTTCAGACGATCCGGATAAGGCACGCCAGCGCTCGAGGCTTTGATCTCAACCTTGTCGTTCGGGTTTTCCTGCTGCCACTGCGTCACGAATTTGTACACGCCGCCGCCAGCGGTGACCGGTACGATGTTCTTGCCGACCAGATCTTTCATGCTGTTGATGGTGCTATCGCTGCGGCTGTAGATCTTCATCAGGCTGGCACCGATTGGCGCATCCGGGATCAGGAACTGTTTGCTGCGCGTTGGCGCTTTGTAGTAACCGCCGGTCGCCATGTCATATTTGCCGGTGGCAAGGCCGGTTTCCTGGGCGATATCCGCCGCACCTTCCATCACAAATTTGTACTGCGGCAGTTTGGCGTTGATGGCTTTCAGCACGTCCGGCTCGTAGCCCTGCGGCTCGTGACCAATCGCGCCCCACGACAGCGGTTTAGATTCCGCTGCGGTGGCAATTTTGATGGTGCGCACCGCGTCGGCGAAGCTGTTACCGCTGATCAGTGCCAGCGCGATGATGCCAGGCGCGGCCAGGCGACGTAAGGTGGTTTTGATTGCAGGCATGTCGTTGATTCCTTTAATTATTAGAATACACGTTCTGAATTGAGGAACTGAGCAAGTCGCGGCAGGGTTGGATTATCGAACATCTCGGTCGGGCTGCCCTGCGCGGCCACCACGCCCTGATCCATAAAGACGATGCGGTTCGAGATGCTTTTGGCAAATTGCATTTCGTGCGTCACCAGCAGCGAGGTAATGCCGGAGGACGCCACATCTTTAATCACTTTCAGCACCTCGCCCACCAGCTCTGGATCGAGCGATGAGGTCGGTTCATCAAACAGCATCACATCAGGTCGCACCGCCAGCGCACGGGCGATGCCGGTACGCTGCAGCTGGCCGCCGGAAAGCTGCGACGGATAGTGATCCAGCTTGGCACCCAATCCCACGCGATCCAGCTCCTGCACGGCGATATCGCGCGCTTGCTGCTTGCTTTTGCGTTGAATGACGATCAGCGGATCCATCACGTTTTCCAGCACCGTCATGTTTTTGAACACGTTGAACTGCTGGAACACCATCGCGGTGCGCAGGCGGATCGCCTGGATCGCCGCTTTATCCGGTGTTTGATAATCCATGCGGATCTGATCGAGCTGAATGGTGCCCGACGCCGGTTTCGCCAGATAGTTAATGCAGCGCAGCAGCGTGGTTTTACCGGTGCCGCTTGGCCCGATGATCGACACCACATCGCCGCGTTTCACCGACAGATCGACACCTTTCAGGATCGGCGTGCTGCCGTAAGCGAGCGTAATATCGTTGAGTTCTAACATGCAGCAGCCCTTATTTGTTCAGGTCAGCATGGCCAAGCACATGCATCAGACGGTTGGCCCAGCCAAAAATGGCGATGGCGTGGATCAGATCGATAATTTCCTGATCGTTCATGCCGACCGCGCGCAGTGCCGCCATATCCTCGGCGCTGGCTTCGGACGGCGTCACCGACAGGCGACGGGCAAAACGGTAGATCGCCGCATCACGCTCGCCGAGCACATCCGCACGATCAAAGTAGATGGCGCTCACCACCGCATCACTCTCGGCCAGCTGCGCATGGCGACGCGCGTGTACCACCGCGCAATATTTGCAGCCGTTGACGATCGACGCGCCCAGCGCACCGAGTTCACGATCCGCACGATCCAGCCCGCCATCGACATACATAATGGCGTTGAACAGCACGGTACGCGCCACGTAGCTGTCGGGATCGTGCGCTAACGTGCGCACATATTCGGAGATCTTCTTATTGGATGGCGTCACTTTCATCGCATCGAGCTGCGCGGGCGTGGCATCTGCCACCTCAACCGGCGCGATATACGGATGCCAATGCAGTGGCTTGAGATTAACCGACGGAATCATGCAGACCTCAACAAACGTAATCCGGCCGCGACGCGCGTCTGGAAGTTAACAAAAGCGATCAGCTCGGAGAGCGCCACAATCTGCGGATTACTCAAGCCAGTCTGCTCCAGCAAGTGAATGTGCTGCTCGGTGGCATTCATTGGCTGCTGGGTAACGAGATCGGCATGGCGTGCAATCGTCGCCAGCGGTTCTGGCAGATCGCTTGCGCCTGCCGCCAGCGCCAGCAAATCATCCGAAGGCTGCAACGCCGCCAGCTGCGTCTGATAATCCTGTTGCAGAGCGGCATCATGATTGAGCTGCGCCATGCGCTGTGCCAGCGCCAAACGCACATCCGGCGCTAAGCCCTGATTGTCGTTTGGTGCCAGCACCGAGAGGCGGCACTGTTCCGCGCCGTCAACAAATTCCGGGCGCAGGCGGCGCGTGCCGTACAGCGCATCTTCAGCGTTTAAGCCGACTGCGCGATCAATTGCGTCACTCACTGCGCGTTCTCCTGGTTGAGTAAGGGCGTGGAATCCACCCATTCATCGCCCTGCAATTCAGGGGTATCAAAAGCCTGTAAGTTGGCATAATGCTGCTCGACGTCTTCGGCAAACAGCGAAGCGGTGATGCCGCGCACCAGACGATCGGCACCGGCGCTCACCGCCGGAATATCGCCGGAGACTTTGCCGTGCGTCAGCATCGCCGCATCGTTGAAACAGTGAATGTGCGCCAACAGCGGACATGCGCCTGGCGTCAGTTCGCGGAATTCAAAAGCGGGGCCGAGATCCGGCGCTTCCAGCAAACCTGGACGCGGCGCGCCCATTTCTGGTTGATAGCGTCCGTCACGCCAGCTGCGGATATGCGGCGCGATGACGGCAAACTCCGGGCGGCCGTGGAAATCGTTGCTAAAGCCGGTCGCAGCAATCAGGTAGTCGTAGCGCAGCGGGCCTTGCGTGGTTTCGATCAGCAGGCCATCGGCTTCTTCTTTCACCGCATTGATGCCGCAATCAAGCAAGAAGCGCGCATTGGCATGGCGCGACACGCGCAGCGTTGAGGAGCGCGGCGGCGGCGTTTGCGTGGTGGCGGTGTAATCGACAAACTTCCACTTCCACGCGTCCGGCAGCTGATGCATGCCGTGCACCACGCCCTGACTGCCGATGCCGGTCATTTTGTTGATGCGCGGCATCTGCTTACGACGAATCAGCAAATCTACTGCGCCCGCGCCGTGTTCCAGCGCGGTGGCGGCGTTATCCATCGAGGATGCGCCCGCGCCAATCACCGCAATGCGTTTGCCTTTTAAGGCAGCGAAATCAATGTCGTCGGCGGAGTGCGCCCAGAACTGGCGGCCAACACCTTGCAGGAAATCCGGCACGGCGAAACCGCCAAGGCCAGAACGTCCGGTGGCCAGCACTAAACGGCGGGTATAAATACGGCCGGTTTCGGCACCGCTGAGATCGAGAGCAATCAGATCATCGGCAAAGGCAATGTTGTTGACGCGCACATTGTTGCGCACCGGCAGATTCAGCACCTTGCGATACCAAATCAGGTAATCCATCCACTGCGCTTTGGGAATTTTATCCAGCGCTTGCCAGGCTGCTTTGCCCCACTGCGCGGTGAACCACGCGCGGAACGTCAGTTGCGCCATACCAAGCGCCGGGCCGTGCAGGGATTTCGGTGAACGCAGCGTTTCCATGCGCGCAAAGGTCACCCACGGACCTTCCAGCCCGGCGGGTGCGGCGTCATACGCCACCACATTGCTGATGCCGGTGAACTGCAATTTCGCCACTGCCGCCAGCCCGCACATGCCCGCGCCGATCACCACCACGTCACGCACCGGCGCGCCGTCCTGCGTGCGCTCGGGCACCCAGGATTTCGCGGGCAGTTCAAGATATTCCAGATCCTGCTGAAGCTGAGCTTCCAGCGCGGCAAGGCCATCGGCGGCATAAGTCATACACGTTTTCCCAGAAATAAGCGGCCGCCAGAGTGCGGACGAAACCACTAAAGCGCGTTAGTTACTATGCATTTCCATTATCCTGATAACACATAGTTAATGGGTAATAATCACTAAACCGCATAGTAAGAGCTAAGGATTCGCATAATCCTCTTGCCCTAAAACAGAGTCAATATTCTCGCTCAGCTTTTGACCAATGGATTTCTTATATCTTATGCCGGAAATGTTATAAGCGGGTTTGATGGCCATACGAGGGTCGCCATTCATGGCGACCTCGCTAATCACCGCACAATACTTTATTCCTGATTAATCAACCGCATAATACGCGGATGCTCGCTCGCAGGCAGACGCTCAAAACCAGGCAACAGAGTGGCGGCAGCATCGGCTAACGCCTCAACCAACGCCTGCGCAGCAGAAGAAATCTGGCGCCCCTGCGGCGTAATCACGCCAAAATAATAAGGAATATCCTCCTCCAGCGGACGAATCGCCACACCGGCCAGCGGCATGCCCCATGCGGTGACCGGTTCGAGGATCGCCACGCCCAGCCCGGCGCGCACACAGCCGAGAATATTGGCGGAGGAGTTGGTTTCGATGGTTTCGTGCAGCGGCGTTTTGACCTTTCTCAGCGCTTTTTCGTAGCGTCCGCGCAGCCGCTGCGGGCTCCACGGCGCAATCAATCGCCGTCCCGCTAGGCTGCTCAACGACAGTTGAGATTGCGCCGCCAACTCGTCGTTCTCCGGCAGCGCCACCACGCACTGCGACTGCCCAATCCAGTGCAGCTCCACCGCGTGATGCTCGAGCGGCAAACTGCATAAACCGAGATCGGCTTCGGCAGTGATCACCGCATGCGCCGTCTGCACCGCCGATTCGCTGATGATCTGCACTTTGTTCTGCAAATTGAGCGCGGCCAGCGCCTGCGGCAGCAAACCCGCCGCCAGTGCAGGCGTGGCGGCAATGCTCAGCGGACGATGCTGCTGATGGGCGATCTCCTGCGCACGCAGACGAATCTGCTGCAATGAGAGCAACGCTTTCTGCACGTATTGATGCAGCTGCAGCGCCTCTTCCGAGGGGTGAATACGCGGCCCGTTGCGGATAAACAGCGGATAACCCAGCGATTGCTCCAGCTCCTGAATCAAACGCGACACCGCCGGCTGCGAGCGATTGAGCGCCTTCGCCGCCGCGGTGACGCTACCGGCAGAGATCACCGCCGAGAAGGCTTCCAGCTGCCGCAAATCCAGGTCGTTTAAAATGGTCATCGCGCGATTTTTCCCTAACTCATTGATCAGTCCCGACATTGGTGCGGGAAAGTTTTCATCATAGAGAGAGTCGTGGGAATTAGCCACAGGGGGAAAGTGCGCGTTGTCCCTCACCCTAGCCCTCTCCCGCAGGCGGGAGAGGGAACAATTAGGTGGGAGAATATGCCACCCCGCAGCAGACAGTTCCCTCTCCCATTTATGGGAGAGGGTTAGGGTGAGGGCCAGCGATCACAACTTCGCCGTCAGCTCACGTTGATGCTCATGCAACAAACGCAGCATATCCAGTAGAAAACGATCTTCGTTGCCCTTCTGCCAGGCAATGCTCAGCGGCAAACCTTTAATCTCTTCCGGCAGATCCAGCGCGATATAACTGACGCTGTCGCTGTTCATGGTGCGATACGAAGCGGGCACCACCGCCAATCCCAGCCCGGCAGAAACCAGGCTCAGAATGGTTTGCTTCTCTTCAGCAAACTGCGCGATGTGCGGCGTGAATCCCGCCAGTTTAAACAGGCTCATGGTGAGATCGTGACTGTGCGGGCGTGTGCGGCGATCGGGAATGATCATCGCTTCATGCTGAAAATCGGCCACCGCCACGCGTTCGCGCTGCGCCAGCGCATGCTGGATTGGCACCGCCAGCACGCAGCTTTCGCGGGTAATAAAGCGCACTGCTAATGTCGCATCAATACTTTGCGGCTCGCGAATAAAAATCATATCCAGCCAGCCCGACTTTAATTTCGGCATTAAATTAATGGTCTTGTCTTCAATAATATGAATATCGCTGTGCGGATGCAGCGGAACAAATAAATTAAGTAACGCCGGAACTAATCCACGCGCGGCACTATCAATTGCGCCAATACGTAATGTGCGACGTTCATCTTTTAATCCCACTTTAAAACGTTTAGCCAGCGCATCAAATTGATCGATTAATTTGCTGGCGTCGTCAAAAAAGAGTGCGCCTTCGGCGGTTAATGAAACATTACGCGTCGAACGATTTAACAGACGCACGCCAAGGTCCTCTTCAAGTAAACGAATGAAGCGAGAAAGTGACGCAGGCATCATTTCCATCTTTTGTGCGGCGCGGCCAAAATGCAGTTCTTTACCCACCGCAACAAAGCAACGCAATTGATTTATATCCACATTCCCCTCACCCGTTGATTATGCAAATAGTTTATATAATCCACATCTGATGATAAGCCAAAGCAAAACTGCATACTGAACTCGATTACAAAAAAATAACACCACCCTACACAATCTGGAGCACTTTAATATGAACTCTCACCTCGAAAAAAGGGTGATGCGTAAAGTGACGTTACGCATTGTGCCCTTCATCATGCTGCTCTACTTCATCGCTTTTCTCGATCGCGTCAATATTGGTTTTGCTGCATTAACCATGAATCAGGATTTAGGTTTCTCGCCCACGGTATTTGGCTTTGGCGCCGGAATATTTTTCCTCGGTTATTTTCTGTTTGAAGTGCCGTCGAATTTAATTCTGCATAAAGTTGGCGCCCGCATCTGGATTGCGCGCGTGATGATCACCTGGGGATTGGTTTCCGGCTGCATGGCTTTTGTGCAGGGCACCACCAGCTTTTACGTGTTGCGCTTTCTGCTGGGCGTGGCGGAAGCCGGATTCTTCCCCGGCATCATCCTTTATCTCAGCTACTGGTTCCCGGCGGCGAAACGGGCGCAGGTCACCGCCATCTTTATGGCTGCCGCGCCGCTTTCCACCGCGCTGGGATCGCCCCTCTCCGCCGCCCTGCTGCAGATGCACGGCCTGCTGGGCTACGCCGGTTGGCAATGGATGTTTGTGCTGGAGGCGGTTCCGGCGCTGCTGTTCGGCTTCGTGGTGCTGTTTTACCTCACCGACCGCCCGGCAAAAGCCAAATGGCTGACCGATGAGGAGCGTGCGTGGCTGGAAACCACCATGCAGGCCGAAGAGCAGGCGCGCGCCGTCAAAAATAGCCACAGCAGCGCATGGCGCGGATTGATGGATAAACGGGTGTTAGCGCTGGCGCTGGTTTACTTCGGTACGTCAGCGGGTTTGTACACGCTCGGCATCTGGTCGCCGCAGATCATCCGCAGCTTCGGCGCATCCTCGATGGAGATCGGTTTCCTTAATGCCTTCCCGGCGGTGATCGGCGTGATCGCCATGATCCTGTGGGCGCGCCACTCCGACCGCACCAAAGAGCGTAGCTGGCATGTGATTGGTGCCTGTTTGCTGGCGGCGGCTGGCCTGATTTATGCCGGTAACGTCAGCACGCTGTTCACCGTGATTATCGCCCTGACGCTGGTCACCGTCGGCATCAGCGCCTCAAAACCGCCGCTGTGGAGCATGCCGACCTTGTTCCTGAGCGGTCCGGCGGCGGCGGCGGGCATCGCCACTATCAACTCCATCGGCAACCTTGGCGGCTTTGTCGGCCCGATGATGATTGGCGTGATCCGCCAGCAAACCGGCAGCTATACGTGGGGCCTCTATTTCGTGGCGGGACTGCTGGCGCTGTCGGCCATTGTGGTTCTGCTGCTCGCCACCAGCGGTAACCGACCGCAAACGGCGAAAATCCCCTATCCTCATACTCATTGATCTGGAGAAACAACATGCGTAACTATTCGATTGCCGCGATTCCTGCGGATGGTATTGGCCCGGAAGTGATCTCTGCTGGCGTGGAAGTGCTGCACGCGTTGACGCGTCACGATCCGCAGCTCAAGTTCAACGTGCAGACGTTTGACTGGGGCTCGGATTACTACAAGCAACACGGCATGATGATGCCGGAAGATGGCCTGCAAACGCTGAAGACGTTTGATGCGATTTACTTTGGCGCGGTCGGTGCGCCCGACGTGCCGGATCACATCACCTTGTGGGGTTTGCGTTTGCCGATTTGTCAGGGCTTTGACCAGTACGCCAACGTGCGTCCCACCAAAATTCTGCCGGGCGTCACCTCACCGCTGCGCAATCGCGGCCCCGGCGATCTCGATTGGGTGATTGTGCGAGAAAATTCAGAAGGCGAATATTCCGGTAACGGCGGCCGCGCGCATCGTGGTTTGCCGGAGGAAGTTGGCACCGAAGTGGCGATTTTCACCCGCGTTGGCGTGACGCGCATTATGCGTTATGCCTTCAAACTGGCGCAGTCGCGTCCGCGCAAGCTGCTGACGGTGGTGACCAAATCCAACGCCCAGCGTCACGGTATGGTGATGTGGGATGAGATTGCCGCCGAAGTTGCGCATGAGTTCCCGGACGTGCAGTGGGACAAAATGCTGGTAGATGCGATGACGCATCGCATGACGCTGCATCCGCAGAGCCTTGATACCATCGTCGCCACCAACCTGCACGCCGATATTCTGTCAGATCTGGCCGGTGCGCTGGCGGGCAGTTTAGGCGTTGCGCCTACCGCTAATATTGATCCTGAACGTCGCTTCCCGTCGATGTTTGAACCGATTCACGGCTCGGCGTTCGATATCACCGGCAAAGGCATCGCCAATCCCATCGCCACGTTCTGGACAGCGGTGCAGATGCTGGAGCACCTCGGCGAGCGCGACGCGGCGGCGCTGATTATGCAAGGGATTGAATATGTCTGCGCGCAGGGCATTCTGACACCGGATGTTGGCGGCACGGCGAATACCGCAGAAGTGACGAAAGCGGTGGTGGCGTTTATTGAGGCCAAAGCTAGCGTGGCTGAGGCCGTCTGATTTAACCACGTGCGTATGGTTGTGGTCGCCATGAATGGCGACCCTACGACGGCATCAACATTTTGCTAAACAATTCGGTTTGCACCTGCCGCGCTTTTCATTAAAAGTCTTTGCATCCTTCTGTTTTCGCAGGTCCACGCATGATCGACTCAGGCAGAGAAGCCAAACCGAATTCCTATCGCACCCTGCTGTTAGCATTATTGGTCGCAGTAACCTTCTTTATGGAAAACCTCGATGCCACGGTGATCACCACCGCGCTTCCGCAGATGGCGCGCGATTTCGCCTCCAGCCCGGTGGCGCTGAACATTGGCGTCAGCGCCTATTTACTGGCGGTGGCAGTATTTATTCCGATGAGCGGCTGGCTGGCGGAGCGCTTTGGCGCGCGAACCGTGTTTGCCAGCGCCATCCTGATTTTCACCCTCGCCTCAATTTTGTGTGGCTTCAGCGAAACGCTGGCGATGTTCACGCTGAGCCGTATTTTGCAAGGTATTGGCGGCGCGATGATGGTGCCGGTCGGTCGCATGGTGGTGCTGCGCGTCACCGAAAAAAAGGAGATGGTGAAAACCATCGCCTTTATTACCTGGCCGGGTTTGATTGCGCCGGTGCTCGGCCCGCCGCTGGGCGGTTTGATTGTCACATACGGCCATTGGCCGTGGATTTTCTGGCTCAATATTCCGCTCGGCATCCTTGCCATCATCGCCACTGCTTATCTGGTGCCCCAGTTCAAAGCCGAACAGCGGCGGCCGTTTGACGTGCGCGGCTTTGCGCTGACCGCCACCGCCTGCACCTCTTTGATTATTGCGCTGGAAGCGCTCGGGCAGATGCATCTCAATTTTGGTATTCCGTTGTTGCTGCTGGGCGTGTGGTGCAGCTGGCTGGCGTATCGCCACAGCTTCCAACATCCGCAGCCGCTGCTGCCGTTTAGCGCGATGAAAATTGCCACTTTCCGCAATGCGGTCATTGGCGGCTCCTTCTTCCGCGCTTCGATCAATGCCGTGCCCTATTTGCTGCCGTTGCTGTTTCAGCTGGGCTTTGGCTGGAGCGCGGCGCAGGCCGGTGCGATGGTGTTGTGGGTATTTGCCGGTAATCTGGCGATGAAACCGGCGACAACCTGGCTGATGAAACGCTGGGGCTTCCGTCGCGTGTTGATGATCAATGGCGTAATCAGTTTGGTGGCGATGCTCGGCTGCTTGCTGCTCAAGCCGTCGCTGGGTTACTTCGCCATCGCCGCGATTCTGTTTATCGGCGGGCTGTCGCGCTCGCTGCAGTTCAGCTGCTACAACAGCCTGGGCTTTGCCGATGTACCGCAAAACAAAATGAGCGATGCCTCAGTGGTGTTCAGCATCTTCTTCCAGTTCAGCATGAGCGCGGGCATTGCGCTGGCGGCGCTGTTCTTGCGCGCATCGATGTTGTGGCAGGAACATAGCGAAATCGCGCAGAGCGATATTCATATCGCCTTCGCCGGTGTGGCGTTGTTGGTGCTACTGTCACTCTTTGACGTGTTGAGGCTGGAAAAAAATGCCGGTGCGCAAGTGCTGGTAAAATAATATTCGCGCATAGATTAACGTTAAAAACATTAATCTATGCGCTTCGCTAAAAATAATCACCCTTATATAAGGATTTATATTTTTTATATCCATTTTGAGATAATGGCTAATGATGAGAATGTTAATCAAACCTTAAGTAAAAAAAACAAAAATCAGGAATATTGATTCATTTCATCACATTGAAGAGTAAATATTTTAAATTCGAAGCGTAAATTTATTTTCAATAAACAATGGTCACGAAAAAATAATTATCACCCTCTTAATTTACCCTCCTTGCCGAAGAAAAATACCTGAACAATATCAACACAGATAAGATAAATCCTAATAACCCTTGATGCGCGTTAGGCTTTAACGACTAACCTTAAAGGGTAAGTGAAATATGCGTTATCCCCATTATCTGAGGTATTCATGATGACAACACCAAGAGGCGGTTCTGGCAATTTTGCCATGGACCCGGAAAGAGCCCGCGAAGCGGGAAAAAAAGGCGGCCAATTAAGTGGCGGCAATTTTCGCAATAATCCAGAACGTGCAATTGAAGCCGGGCGAAAAGGCGGGAAGAAAAGCCGTCGCGTCGTCGATAAATCTCCCGAATAACGTTATTGCGGCGGGCCGTTAATTTGGCTTACCGCCGCATTTTCGCACTCTTAAACAGGACCACATATTATGAGTAATAATAGCGAAGCACACTTTCTGGATTGGGTGAGAGATGCCCACGCCATGGAAAAACAAGCCGAGAAAATGCTGGAAAAAATGGCCTCGCGCCTCGAACACTATCCCGACCTGAAGCTGCGCATCGAGCAGCATATTGTTGAGACCCGTGAACATCAGACGTTGGTGCAAAGCGTGATCGATCGCTACTCCACTTCTCAGTCGGTATTGAAAGATATTGCCGGCAAAATCTCTGCCTTTGGTCAGTCGATTGGCGGCGTGATGGTGGAAGATGAAGTGGTGAAAGGCGCGATCAGCGGCAATGTTTTCGAACACCTTGAGATCGCCAGCTACACCTCATTGATCGCGGCGGCACAGCACCTAAACGACCATGGAAGTGCCGATATCTTCTCACGCATTCGCGAGCAGGAAATCGCCATGGCCGACTGGACCTTGACGCATTTGCCTGACGTGACCGAACAGTATTTGATTCGCTCCGCTACGCCTGGCGTTGAAGCCAAAAAGTAGTCCGCCTCTGATTCTTCCATTTTTCGCAACAATGACTTCGCTAACCCAGCTATTCTGCCGCTAAATTGTCTGTGCGAACCTTATGGCAAGGCTCGGGATCATCCCGAGCAACACCTAAGGAACCGCAATATGAAACTCTATCACTTCCCGCTTTCTGGCCATGCTCACCGCGCACGTCTGTTCCTGTCGCTGCTGGATTTGCCGCATGAGGTTATCGATGTCGATCTCAAAACTGGCGAAAACAAAACGTCGGAATTTCTCGCCATGAATCCGTTTGGTCAGGTGCCGGTGCTGGAAGATGACGGCGTGTTTATTGCCGACTCCAACGCCATTCTGGTCTATCTGGCGAAGAAAAGCGGTCGCAGCGAATGGCTGCCGGAAGATGCGCTGGGCGCGGCGGCGGTACAGCGCTGGCTCACCGTGGCAGCCGGTGATATCGCCTTTGGTCCGGCTGCGGCGCGTTTGATTACCGTATTTGGCCGCCCGTTCAATCCAGAAGAGGTGATTGCCCGCGCGCATCTGGTGCTGTCACGCATTGAGCAGCATCTCGAAGGCCGTGAATGGCTGGTCGGCGATGGCCCGACAATCGCCGACATTGCGCAGTACAGTTATATCGTCGGTGCGCCAGAAGGCAATGTCGATCTCTCCGGCTATCCGGCGGTGAACGCGCTGTTGCGTCGTATCGAAGCGCTGCCGGGCTTTATGCCCTTCCCGCAAACTGCGGCTGGCCTGCGCAGCATCGCCTGAGTCCACCATCATGAGCAAGAAACTATCGGTTTGGCATCAGGGTGAAATCGCGCTGCAGCAGCAGGCGGGCGTGGCGGAACGCATGGCGGACGTCGGCCAGCGCGTAATCCGCGATCACATGCCCGATCAACATCGAGACTTCTACGCACAGCTGCCGTTTATTGTGGCGGGCAGCGTTGATGCGCACGGCGATGCGTGGGCCACGCTACTGGAAGGCCAACCCGGTTTTATCTTCTCGCCGAATGCCAGCACGCTGGATATTGAGGCGCGTCCGCATCAAGGCGATCCGGCGGCGGCGGGCATGCAGGATGGCGCGCCGGTTGGGCTGCTCGGCATCGAGCTGCACACGCGGCGTCGTAATCGCATGAACGGCGTGCTGCAGACGATTGGCGGTGGCTTTCGCGTGCAGGTGGAGCAGAGTTTTGGCAACTGCCCGCGCTATATCCAGCTACGTGATTTTCACTATGCTCGCGATCCCGCCGAGCCTTATCGCGGAGAGGTGGAAACCCTGAGCGCGCTGGATGATGCCGCCCACGCCACCATCGCTGCAGCCGATACCTTCTACGTCGCCACCTATGCCGAACGTCAGGTTGATGCCTCGCATCGCGGCGGTAAAGCGGGCTTCGTGCGCGTCAGCGAAGATGGCCTGATGACCATTCCCGACTTCAACGGCAACTTGTTCTTCAACACGCTCGGCAACATTCATCAGAATGGCAAAGCGGGATTGCTGTTTGTCGATTACGCCAGCGGCGACACGCTGCAACTGAGCGGCGATGCCGAAGTGATTCTCGACTCGCCAGAGATCGCCGCCTTTCAGGGTGCCGAACGGCTGTGGACGTTTCGCCCACGCCGCATCGTGCGTCGTCGCGCCGCTCTCGCCTTGCGCTGGTTCACGCCGCCGGATGGTATCGCACCCAGTTCGCTGATGACCGGCGACTGGCAAGCTGCCGACCAGCGCCTGCGTGCGGTGGAGCTGGCAGCGCGCTGGCGACCGTTCAAGGTGATGAAGGTGGTGGATGAGAGCGCCACCATCCGCTCGTTTCATTTACTGCCGGATGATGGCGCGGGTTTATTGCCGCATCTGGCGGGTCAACATCTGCCGATTCGCGTGCAGCTGCCTGGAAGCGAAAAGCCGCTGATGCGCGCCTATACACTTTCGGTCGCGCCGTCGGATGGTTTTTACCGCATCAGCGTCAAGCGCGATGGCGTGGTTTCGTGCTACCTGCACGATCATCTCCACACCGGAGATACGCTGGAAGCGCGTGCGCCGGCGGGTGATTTTACTCTCGACGCCAGCGAACCGCGTCCGGCGGTGCTGCTTGCCGCTGGCGTGGGCATCACGCCGATGCTGGCGATGCTGCGACATCTGATATACGAAGGAGTGCGCAAACAGCGCCTGCGCCCTACGTTTCTGTTTCAGTCGGCGCGCAGCAAAGCCGAGCGCCCTTTTGTGCGCGAACTCGACCAGTTGCTGGCGGCGGCGCATGGCGCGGTGAAGCTAGTGCGCGTGCTGAGCCAGACGGCGGACGCAGAAGCGGATATTGATTACGATTTTGCCGGCCGCATCGATATGGCGCTGCTCTCACAGGTGCTGCCGTTTAACGATTACGACTTCTATTTGTGTGGTCCACCGCAGTTTACCCAAGCGCTGTACGACGGGCTACGCACCTTCAATATCGCCGATGATCGCATTCACGCCGAGGCTTTTGGCCCGTCGTCGCTGCAGCGTTCCCGCGATGTGGTGGCCGAAGAAAACCCGCTGTTGCCGGTGGCAACGCAATCGGTGCCGGTGAAGTTTATGGATTCGCTGAAAGAGGCACGCTGGACGCCAGATGCCGGTTCGCTGCTGGAACTGGCGGAAGCGCGAGGCCTAAGCCCGACGTATAGCTGTCGCGCCGGACATTGCGGCAGCTGTAAAACCAAACTGCTGCAAGGTGCGGTGACTTACCCAACGCCTCCGAGCGCGCAAGTGGCGGATGATGAAGTGCTGATCTGCTGCGCAAGACCGGCGCAGCAGGAAGGTGAAGTGCAGGTGATTCAACTGGCGTTGTGAGAAACGAGGTTTATCGCGCTTTGCCTTTATAGATGGTAATACTAATTTTCATTAAAAACTCATGGCAAGCCCCACGCCATATCCCTGCGTATTATTTCCGAACATATAACGTGCCACTATTCGTGTACGACTGATAAAAACCGGATATTTACTACTATCAAGCTCGAGCCCAACACCTAATGAATTTAAACTATCGAATCCTAATTGGCCACGCTGCTCACCCAAATACTCAGTGCGTGCAGCTTCAAGCACATAGCGCAAAGGACTGCCTAATAACGTCCAATCTGAAATTGGAGCACGACGACGCAAATAGAGTCCGAGATTTTCCGCCGTAGCACTCCCACTTACCGCATCAGAAGTATTGCCGAAACTATTGAGCTCTTGGTATGAGTAGCGCAACTCAACATCAATATCCTGCTCTTTGCTAAATAATTCATAATCCAGCATTAGCGATCCCCCCAAGCCATACGCATTGAGCCGGCCACCATCCAGAAATTTGTAGTCTGCATCATTAAATTTTTTTTGCAGAACAAAAGCGCCAATACGCAGATCACTGGCCATTGTACCTAAGGTGAAATTTGCGATGGGTCGCAGCACCCAATTGCCGCCGAGCTTATCCGTATGAAGTTTTATATCCCAGCCAATACCGCCAGTCGCAGTTAAGCTATTCCATTTAACCGGAATTTTGCGGCTTTCATTGCCATTAGAAACAACAAATTGAGGATCATAACGGCTGTAACCGAGTGTACCTTCGAGATAGAGAGGAAATTCTTCACTAAGCGTTGCACCGCCGCCAAACTGCGTAATTGAAAGCGAGTTTTTTTCTTTGGTGTCAGCACCGATATTGAGGTCACTTGCGGTGACATCCGGTACCACCGTGTAGCTCATCAGAGAAAGAACGGCATTCGCGCGACTTTTTAGAGGGGTATCATCTGCAGCAAAACTGGTATAACTCGTTAAAAGCATTACGCTAATTTGAATAATTGTTATACGAGACAAGAAAAGAGCCATGTTTTACCCCAGATGTCACACCTCATGAGTGATGTTTTCTTATTGCATTGCAGCACCGCATATTTACTAATCAATCATTTACTTTATTTTAGACCGACCTTTCTAATCGAAGGTTATTTTCATCATTATTTTTCCATAAAGTGACAATAATAATAATAAGTATTCACTTATTGATAAGCGTTTGATCGAATGTCGCTCTCGGAATCGGTGATGATGACTTTAGTGATTATTATTTGCTATGTAAGGTAATTATTGAAACCTGGAGAATTTAGAAGTTTTTTCACTAGCGATGACTAAGGAACGAAATTAGGTCACAACGTTAGATGCCTCCCCTTAATGAACTCTAACAAATATTGGCACTGAACCCTGCCAGGCAAGCCTTCAATGATGTTCCGAGGATAAATTGAGGTTGTTACCAATGGCTCAAACACATGCCCGCTGGGTAGTTAAATGCGCATTCTTCCTTCTGGTATCGCTTGTCGTGGGGAGGTCACTCGGTGGCGAAGAAACCTACATTTCTCACGATTTCGCCCGGAAGGTGGCTGTATTGATAACCGGTGAATCCAATATCGAACCCCTCTATGACGCCTATTTCTACATGGATTTTGCCATCGTGTTGTTGGAGCAGATGTTTGAGAATCTGTCTTTGCCCTGACTGTCATCAATGATTTCAGCCGATACGCCACTGAACCCGGTTGGCGATAATCTGGCACTACAGGGTATTAAGCCGAATGAGCGCGGTGTATTAATGGATCTCCGTGATCGTGTTGGGCATACGTTAGGGGTTGGCGAAACGCTGCTGAAAGAGTTGCTGATCACGTAAGATATTCGACACGGCAGATTCACATCCTTTTAAGAAAGAATATTATTTTTTCCAGAACAGCCTCAACCTAATGCAACGAACGTGAATGACAGCTCACAGCGAATAGCGGACCTTTTCTCTGGATGAGAAGCAGATTTAGAATCATGTATTAAGTCGCAGTCATCCATTTATATATTCGTTTCAGAGCCCTTCCTCTATAAGCATCAGGATCATGAATCCCGCAAAAAACATAGCGGTTCCAAGTGGCGTATCACGATCACCTTTGTGAGCTTCCACCAATAGTTCTTCTGTCACCAGATAGAGCAAAGCCACGAGACCAAATGAGAGAAAATAGGTCAGCCAGAACTCGCCCAATTGTGCCACCGGCGTGCCTAACATGGAACCGATTGGTAGTAGGAGCGCGATACCGGCTATGGCAACCAGCACTCTCATTTTGCTGCCCAGCAAAGCTTTCAAATTGCCAACGACCGAAAGCCCAAGAAAAAGGATTTCAAGCGTCAGTGCCAGCGTAAGCATAATGCCGGTCTTCGCGCCTGCAGCGAAACTGATGCCCAATACTAAACCGTCAATAAAGATGTCTATGCCGATGGCTATCAGCATGCCTGATTTACTGGCCATGTAGTGGTCAACTAAAACTGGCCACCGCTTTAGAGTTTTTCCAGTATCGGTATTCCGATTCGTTCGGTGGTAATCCACCGTTATATTCATGCGGCCTGAGTGAGCTGTAATACCCGACGATATAGTCTGTGATCGCACGAGCTGCTTCGCTGAAGTTAATATAACCAGTCACCGGCACCCACTCGTTTTTTAGGCTTCTGAAAAACCGTTCCATTGGGCTATTATCCCAGCAGTTTCCACGACGGCTCATACTCTGTTTTATCCGGCATTTCCACAGCAACTGGCGGAACTCCGTGCTTGTATAATGACTGCCTTGATCACTATGGAACATCACACCAGATGGCCTTCCTCGCGTTTCCCATGCCATTTCCAGCGCTTTCATGGTCAGTTTGCTGTCGGGCGAGAATGACATTGCCCAGCCGATTGGTTTTCGGGAAAACAAGTCGAGGACAACGGCAAGATAAGCCCAGCGTTTGCCGCTCCAGATATAAGTGACATCGCCACACCAGATTTTGTTGGGTTCCGCTACAGCAAACTGGCGATCAAGCGCGTTTGGGATGGCAACATGTTCCTGGCCTCCTCGCTTATATCTGTGCTTTGGTTGCTGGCAACTGACTAAGCCTGCTTCCTTCATCAGCCGCCGGACAAGCCAGCGTCCCATCCTGCGACCACTGAGCGTTGCCATTGCCGCAATGCTTCTGGTGCCCGCCGAGCCGTGGCTGGCACTGTGTAGCTCCCGGACCAGACTGCGCAGCTGTACCCGCTCAGCATCGGGTTCAGCAGGACGACATCGCCAGTATTTAAAACTGCTTCGGTGGACTCCAAACACATGGCATAGCAGCGCCACAGGATAACGCGCCCTGAGTTCGCTGATTAGCGAGAATTGTTCAGGGAGTCTGACATCAAGAGCGCGGTAGCCTTTTTTAAAATATCGTTCTCCATTTCAATGCGTTGAAGCTTTTTCTTTAATTCACGTATTTCGATTTGTTCAGGTGTTATGGGGGAGGCTTTGGGTGTTTTACCCTGGCGTTCATCACGAAGCTGTTTTACCCAGCGCGTCATCGTGGAAAGGCCAATATCCATGGCTTTAGCGGCTTCAGCCACGGTGTAGTTCTGGTCGAGAACAAGCTGAGCGGATTCACGTTTGAACTCTGCACTGAAATTTCTTTTTTTCATTCGGACACCTGTGTTGTTCTGAGGTGAGCATATCACCTCTGTTCAGGTGGCCAAATTCAGTAAACCACTACACCACCTTCTCTCCGTAGTGTTGAATAAGCATCATCAGAACGACACCTGTCACACCTCCGGCAATGACTGCCATCATTGAATGCTGTTTTAGCCCTGGTAGCACTTCGGTAGCTGCTGCTGAGAAGATCACTCCAGCGGTAAAGTGATGTATCAGACTCATGGTTTTTTCGCCGGGCTGGCGGAAAAGCGCAGCACCGGCACCCGCTACAGCAGCGCTGACAGGAAAGAGGGTGTAAAGTAGCGTCATGAGCATGCGAAGGTCCTTTGGATGATAGTCAAGTTCCAGCGAGGAAGGGATATCACGATGTCAGGCTATTATTTACCAAAAGAAAGGCACGAATCATCGCGCCTGACATCGCTACTTGCTGAGTCAAATAGCGTTAAGAAAGAGAGGGAGTTCTTTAGTTAAGCAAACCCAGATGTTCAACGAGGATCGAGCTGCCAATACCGATAAGCACCAGACCGCCGAGAATTTCCGCCCATTTACCAATTTTTGCGCCAAGAAATCTACCCAGCAACATGCCGCTTGCCGCCATCAGTGTTGTCGCTGCACCGATCGTCAGTGCCGTCACCACGATGTTTACCTGCAGAAATGCCAGCCCTACGCCAACTGCCATGGCATCAAGGCTGGTAGCAATGGCTGTCGTGACAAGAAGCCAGAAACCATGACGATGTTGAACCACTTCTGGTTCGTTTGGATCTTTTCGGATGCCTTCCACGATCATGCGTGAACCCAGCACAAAGAGGAGTATGAACGCCACCCAGTGATCCCAGTTCATGATGAACTGGCTGGCCGCAAGCCCAATACCCCAGCCAATTACCGGCGTAATCGCTTCAATTATCCCGAAGATAAGTCCTGTGCGTAGCACTTCTTTAAAAGGTGGACGATGAAGTGCGGCACCTTTGCCAATGGCGGCGGCAAAAGCGTCCATCGACATACCAAAAGCCAGAATGATCACAGCATAAAAGCTCATAACTGATTCCAGGGACAGCTCTCGAAATGGAAAAAGAGAGCGTTAGATTTTAATAGGTCGCTATCCTGCCATAAATTAACAAATAAAAAAACCTTAAAATTCATCATCTTATAGACACGGCTAAGTTTAATAGCCCGTGCTATAGATGCCTGCAAATCAATCAGATTGGGAACTTTTTACTGGGCCATGAATGGCAATTGCCATTTAGCCCTTAATCTTGAGATAAGAATTGGCTGATATAGTGAGATAACTTTTCAGGTAGGAACCAATCAATGCTGAACAAATATGCTCGCCCACAAATCTATTTTCACTGGCTAACGGTACTACTACTCATCATTGCTTACGCCACAATTGAGTTACGCGGATTGGCAGATAAAGGTACCTGGCAGCGTAATGCTGTCATCATCACACATTTCTCCGCCGGTTTTTGCGTGCTGATTTGTATGGTTGCTCGTCTGTATATGCGCAGCCGCTACATTACCCCTGCCATAACGCCGCCGGTGTCGCGCTGGCAGACCGGGCTATCGCATCTCGTACATTCGCTGCTTTATGTGCTTTTCATTGTTTTACCTGTGCTGGGCCTGACGTCACGCTATCTGCGCGGCAAAGAGTGGTCACTGTTTGGACTGAATATGCCGGTCGCAACAATTCCCGATCCCGCCACAGCGTCAACACTCATTAGCTGGCATGAAACGTTAGCGCCATTGGGCTACTGGCTGATCGGTCTTCATGCGCTGGCGGCCATCTTCCACCACTACTTTCTGCGGGATAACACTTTGCGCCGGATGATGCCCTAAATAGACGGCTTTACTGATAGCGAATGTGAAGGATCGCATTATTTTAAAGCCGGTAATGAAGAATGGTCGGTTCTCTTCTCAAATCTATTAAAAAGAAATACGGCACGTGAGCGTTAATGAAGCCTGGTAACAGGATGGGCATTGTAATTGGCGTAAATAATACGCTCAGGTTGCAGGCCCAATTCTTCCACGAATCTGCCGAAGCGGTGCCCATCGCTGGAGCCGCGATGGGCAAAATAGAAAAAATCTGCCAACGCCCTATGCAATTAACGCCGGGTCTGCAGTCGAGAAGCGGAAGTTTGAAGTGGCTCTCACCTCTGATGAAGGTATGACTTAAAATTGCGGTGTTAATCAATGTGGCGCAAGTCATATAACTGGGATGCTTCGCGGTGTCGCGCTAGCACGTTTTATCGCCGTCAGCCCAGCGCTTGATATCAATTATCTTTGGCGACCGAATTCCCGTGCTCAAGACGTTCTTGGTTGTATACAGGGAGACCTGTGCGTTGTCACCATGCCGGCTTTCGATCTCAATTAGCGTGTTATTTATCAACAATCCCTGTGAAAGGAACTTTTGATTAATCTCCCCTGCTTTGCGCTCACCATCAAATTCGCTCAGTACGATGACCGGATTTCCTGAATATGCCTCATATTCGAGGCACTGTCTTGCCATGTACCTTAGGGTTCGATAAGTATCAGATGAGCCTGCCTTGTTCACGAAACTGCCGTCAAAAGAGGATTGGCTGCTTTTTAGTTCACTGACCGTAATAGCGCACCCGCTGAGTGAGAGCGAAATTAACAGGCTTGCAAGAACAACGTATTTCACGTTTAACTCCATCATTCAGGTAACGGCCATTCGCCGGGGCGGATCAACGTTGTCTTTGCTTTCAGGCGGACTTGTGATTTGGGAAATCAACCGAAACCATCAGCCCACCTTCTGCCGACGTACTGAGGCTTACGCTGATGTTGTGTTGCTGCGCAACGGCTTTAACGATGGCAAGCCCCAGCCCACTCCCGCTTTGCATCTGGTTAGGATCCCGAAAAAATCTGTCAAACACGCGCTCCCTCAATTCAACGGGAATGCCAGGCCCTGCATCTGAAACACGTAACTGCGTGGATTGATTTAAGGATCGTAATTCCACCTCAATGCTCCCGCCCCAGGGGCTATACTTCACGGCATTTTCAACTACGTTATCGATAAGCGACATCAACCGTTCCCTGACGCCAGTCACCCAGATTTCCTCTTCGGCGTAAAATTCAAGTTCAATCCTGCGTTCCGCCGCGAGCGGTACCAGCCCGGCCATGCGTTCTTGTATCAGTGTTGTCAGCGGCAAAGGCTCCATAACCATGTCAATGCGCGCTTCACTGTGCATCAACAGCAGCAACTGATTGACCAGACGAGCCGCACGGCTGTTGCTGCGAACAATGCCCGCAAGCAACTCTTTATGGCTGTCACTGCTCACATAAGACTCCAGCGCCTCAACATTGATTCGCATCGCCGCCAGAGGGGTACGTAACTCGTGAGCAGCATCGGCAATGAAAACGCGCTCCCGTTCAGTGCTTTCCCGCACCCTGGCAAGAAATCCATTAACCGCGTCAACCATCTGACGAAGCTCCCTGTGCTTTGGCACTGCTTTTAAGGGCGAGAGATCGTCAGGCGTGCGCAAGGACACTTCATTTACCACCTTATTCCATGGGCGCATTGCAATGCGGATCGACAGCCACGCGGGGAACAAGAGAAAAGGAATGCATACCAGCAGCGGCATCACGTAGTAGCCACGCGAGTTCAAGTAGATAAAGAAATTCCAGCCTCCAGCAGGGGTGATAAGCGTGACCTCTGTGTCGGCGTTCCCGGACTTTAAGGTACGGCTGTTCCAGGCGCGACCATCACTCTCCACTCGCTCAATTTTTCCATAACGGCTATTTATCACTCCGACTGGCGCACCATCAGAGGCATAAATTATCTCTTTATTCTCGCGTACGATAAGGCTGATTGAGAGTGCTGGATCTTCACCGCCGCCATAATTTTCCCGTACTGCCTTACTTAATGCAGCCAGCACATACGTTCGCTCCTGCGGGCGATCGTCCATACTCTTAACCACCGTAAAAATGGTTTCGTACGTCTTACTGCCCGTTAATATCGGCGGACTTCGTAAGTCCTCCCACAAAACGTAAGTCAGAAAAAGACACCAGAGCAGAGTGAGCAATAGCATCTGCGCTACCATAATTCGCCGTACGAACGTTGGGGTTCTCAGATGGCGCCAGACATTTCGCATCAACCTGCTCCCTTCTGAATGGCTACGGTATCAATGACATACCCAACGCCCCTCACCGTTCGCACATAGCCTTCGCCGATTTTGCGACGCAAATTCCCCATATGCACATCAAGCGCATTACTCATATTTTCTTTTGCGCCGAAGATCCTTTCTTCCAGAAAACTACGAGTCAGCACGCGGTCAGTGCGTAACATCAACGTTTCAAGCAGCGCGTATTCACTTGCCGTCAACTCAACATGCCGTGCATTCACGGTCACGCGTCGTGTGGGCACAAACAGTGATAATCCGCGAAGTTCTATCGCCTCGTTCTGAAAACCATAACTGCGGCGCGCAAGCGCTCTCACCCTCGCCAGCAACTCGGCGAGAACAAACGGTTTGACGAGATAGTCGTCTGCACCCGCGTCCAGCCCGGAAAGGCGATCGTGCAGTGTGCCTCGCGCCGTCAGGATGATGACGGGAATGCTCTTAAGCTGCTGACGCAAGCACCCCATCAGGCTCATGCCATCGCCATCGGGTAATCCGAGGTCGAGCAACACAAGTTCAGGCACACAGACATCAAGCTGACGCTGCGCATCCTCTTTGCGGCGAACCCATATAACATCAAACCCTTGATCTGCAAGGGCAATACGTATGCCGTTACCGAGATCCAGGTCGTCTTCAATTAGGAGTATTTTCACAATGGTTACGGTATCAGCAGTGAATGAAGAACGTCTGAAGAAAAAAACGGTATCAGGAAATCTATCAGCTTTGCAGCATCTGTGGTTGCTTCACCCTTTCTTCATTTTTGGCTCATGAGAACTTTAGCGGGCGCATCCAAAATGAACGTTCTGGCGGTTACAACCCGCTTGCATCGTAATCATTTGAATGCATAAGGACTTCTTTAATGAGAAATAGCACACTGCGTCATAAGTTCCCCCTTTCACTCACGGGGTGCAGCCTGAAAAAAATGTTGTCGGGCGCAGTCCTGGCGTTACTGGCCACCCCGATACTGGCGGCAGCACAGAATCAGGGCAACGCGTTGACGGTGGGAGGCGGCGCGAACGTGACGCCACGCTATTCTGGTTCGGACAAAAGCCGCGTCACGACTTCCCTGGTGCTTGATTACACCATGGAAAATGGTTTCTTCGTCAGCTCCACGCGGGGCATCGGTTATGGCAATAACATCGGCAAATTTGATTACAACGCGGCGGTGAGCTATCGCGCAGGCCGTAAGGATCGCGACGTGGACAGTGACTCCCTCAGCGATGGCAGCGACTATTTGCGTGGTATGGGCGATGTCAAAGGCTCGGCTCTCGGTGTGCTTGGCCTGGGATACGGGGTGACCGACTGGCTCAATTTGCAATTGCAGGCTGAAGTGCCATTTTCTGAACAAAACAATGGCACGGCACTGCATTTTGGCATTCATAGCCCGCTTTATACTTCACCGAATAATACGGTAACGCTGGCGCTGACCGGCAGTTGGGGGACGGACAAATACATGCAGACTTACTACGGAGTCAGTGCATCTCAATCGGCCGCATCAAGGTTTATCCGATATGATGCCGGATCGGGAATTTATGCCTGGTCGATGAATCTTGACTGGACACACAAGTTCAATGAAGACTGGAGCGTGATTGCCGCAGCAGGCGTTACGCAGTTAACGGGAGATGCGCGCAATAGCCCGTTTGTGCAACGAGAAACATCACCCACCGGAAGCCTGCTGGTAACATACCGCTTCTGATCGTTATTCAATGTGTGTTTCCCGCCAGCTTAGGGCACTAAGCGGACACGCAGACATCGTAGCGGCGATTTTAAAGGATGTCGGTCATCCATTCAGTAAAGGCACGCACCGTGGGAGAAAGGAAGCGTTGATGCGGGTATAGCAAAGTGACCGGGACTGAAGGCGGCTGCCAGTCGGCCAACACTTCGACCAGCGCCCCCTTCTGCAGATGTTCAGAGACAATATTCTCAGCAAGCTGCGCCAGTCCGAAGCCTTCAAGACACATTTTTATATAAAGACCCGTTTCATTCACAGCGGCGTTTCCATTTACTGCTACAGACCGTGTTTCATTGCCACGAACAAAATGCAGTTCATTTACGCGCCGGGTCGAGGCGGAAAAATAATGGATCGCACGATGCTTTAGCAACTCTTCAGGTGTCTCGGGAATCCCGTATTCATTGAGATAGTCTGGAGAGGCACAGGTTATCCATCGAAACCGGCCAAGCGGTCGGGCAACCAGCGAGGAGTCATTGAGCTCACTGGTTCTAATCACACAATCCACGCCCTCCTGAACCAGATCGACTTGTCGGTCACTTACACCGATCATCAGATAAATATCCGGATAATGTCGGTAAAAATCCTTGAGCTTCGGCATAACAATGAACTGAGCGATCCCACCGGGCATGTCAACTCGTAGACGCCCCTGAGGACGTTTGACAGACGCTGCAAGGCTGGATTCCGAGTGTTCTATTAATGACAGGATCTCCCGGCACTGTGCAAGATACTGTAGGCCTTCAGGGGTGAGGCTGACGCGCCTTGTCGTCCGGTTAAGCAGACGCACCTTCAGGTATTTCTCCAGGTTTTTAATCGTACTGGTGACGGTGGAAGAAGGCAGTGACAGTGTTTCTGCAGCGCGTACAAAACTCCCGGCTTCAGCAACCCGTGTGAAAACCTGCATAGCCTGAATCCGATCCATCGTGTTTCTCCCGGATGAAGTTAGTCTGATTGTTCGGGAATTATGAATTATGAAAACGTTTTACGCATCTTTTTAAGGTCAATGGCGTGGCGTATCGTTTCCCCATTAATCAGAAAAGAGGCCGGTTTAATGACCGATTACATCAGAAATATTATTCATAATCAGAATGTCACTTCACAGGCCACGTTGATTCGTGGCGCTACCCTACTGAGCATGGACGAGAACGTCGGTAACATTGAACGCGGTGATATTCTTATTAACGGCTCAATGATTACCGCAGTGTGCCAGCACCTTGAAGCCCCGGGTGCGCAGGTCATTGATGCCACCAACATGATCGCCATGCCGGGAATGGTCGATTCTCATCGTCACGCATGGGAAGGACAGCTGCGCCGAATTAACCCAAACGCTACCTGCCTGGACGACTACAGCAACGCCACGCACTTCTCCTTCGCTAAATATTACCGTCCTGCCGATATCTATGTTGGCAATCTGCTGACGGCGCTGGGCGCGATTGACGCGGGCATTACCACGATGATCGATAACTCACACAACAGCCGAACCGCAGCGCATTCCGATGCCGCCGTCGAAGCCTTGCTTGATGCCGGCATTCGTGCCATTCATGCTTCCGGCGCACCGGTTGCTGGCGAATGGGATAAAGCGCACTGGCCGGGAAACTGGCAGCGTCTGCAGGATAAGTATTTCAGCGACAACCCTGAAAGCCTGGTCTCTCTCGCCGTCATGGCTCAGCTGGAGCCGGAGTTATGGGCCGAGGCCCGCAGGCTGGGACTGTCGATTGTCACTGAGTTCTTTGGCGCTGAGATGGGGTCTGAACTTGAGTCGCTGCATCAGCAGGGGCTGCTGGGTCCGGATAATATTTTCAATCACTGCACGGCGCTGCCCGACCGGGGATGGAAAATTCTCCAGGAGGCCGGTGTCCGGGTTAATGTCTGCCCGCGCTCAGATTCGCACTATGGCATCGAAAGTGGGATGTTCGCCATTGAGGCCGCGCAGCGTCATGGCATCAATCCTGGCCTGAGCGTAGACAATGAAACCTCGTACAGCACCGATATGTTTATGGAGATGCGCGTCGCCTTTTACCTGCAGCGCGTGATGGGCATGCATCAGCAGCAGTGCTGCGATTCTGAACATGCGCTGAAAACGCTTCCGGCGGCGCAACTTCTTAAAGCTGCGACTCTTGATGGCGCTGCCTGTGCAGGGCTGCAGGACAAAGTGGGCAGCCTGACGCCGGGCAAACAAGCCGACCTGGTGCTGATTAGCGTCAGTGATCTCAATCTTTACCCGTCCGGCAATGCCTTTGGCACGGTGGTTCATGCCGCCGAGCGCAGCAACATCGATACTGTCATGATTGGGGGACGCATCGTTAAACAGAACGGTAAGGTGCTGGGCGTAGACAGCGCGCGACTACGAGCGGCGATTGATGAGTCGCGTGAGCACCTTTTTGCAGCCTCTGGCTACCAGCCTGACATTTTTGCTGACACCTTCCTACCGCTGGTGCAGGCCGACTGACCAGGATGAAAAGTATGGGTATGATCTATTACGTAATCGCGTTTGCCGCAGGTCTGGGGATCACCCTGCAGACGCCCCTGAACAGCCAGCTGGCAAAGGGGTTGGGCGGCGGCCCGGTCACTGCGGCGTCCGGTTTCGTTACTCAGGCTGGGGGGTATGGTTGTCATGCTGTTCGGACTTGCCGTCATGCTTTTCGGCGATCGGCTCTCTGCACGTTTTCTGCAGTAACAGCGTTATCCACTTTTGCCATCGTGCAGGACCTTTCATATCTGAAGGATTATCATGTTTTCAATTGCAGCTGAGGTCAGGAATACGCTCGGAGAGTGCCCGCTGTGGTGTGAAAGAACTCACCGGCTCCTTTGCACTGACTTAACGAGGCTGGCTTTCTATAATCTCAACAGCAGGTTAATTAGTCCAATAGCCGCCTCTCCGGGAGACACCGGCACCAAACTCACTCACCTTTAAAGCCAGAACATGCGGGAAGGACGTTTTTGTCATGCTGTTACAACGTATCCATTAATTCTCCAAGGGAAAACATTTTGTCCAGTTGTAATTGACCTTAGCCAATATAAGTTCTTCGGCAACATCGCCGAAATTCATAGCCTGACGTTCAATGAAAAATTGACGCACGGTTGCAGGTAAAAAAGCAGCGCGGTAGCGCAGAATTGTGCTGTGCCAGAAGGGGGCGGGTAAAGGGCCACCGGTGTGCCGCGTCAGCAACTCATTATTCCACTGTGAATCCAGAACTTTTTCACAAAACGACCGGCGCATATCTATCGCAGAACAATCAGGAATCCCAGCAAGCAATAACTGACTGGGCAACGCGACTAACCGGAGTTGCCGGATAATAATTTTTTTCGCGTGATATTCGGTCCAAATATTCGTTAATTGATCCACTTTCTCTGGCAATGGTTCGTTCACTTTATACAGGGGAAGGGTCAGGGGTAAGAAAGTAAAATGAAAACCCTGAGTTGGCAGCGTGTCGGCGAGAGAATCATCCTTTGTGAGACCATTCAGTTCATCAATTAGCTGTGAGACACAATCTGGCACAGTAGGCTTAATGCCCGCTGCAAGAGCGAGTTTTAGCGGATCGTAATAGTGATCTTTTTTGCTATCCCCAATCCCACGATTTTTCATCCAGCTAGCGATAGTGTTCTGGTTTGTAGAAAGATACATCTTTTGCAGGCTTTCTGATTGCATAACAGACCTTATGATAGAAGTGTGAAAACAGGTAGCAGATGGCCAATCATATTTCTTTCAGCCATAGCTGTCGTTGTGTATGAATCGTAAATATATAATTTAGACCGCACTTAATTTTAATTTTTCCTGAAAATCTCCCGGCACTTATCGTGAAGAAATAAAACCAGGATATAAGATAGTTAGATGATAATTTTCCAAGCCCAGCAGGTAATCTCATGATCTTAAGTGCCAATCACGTCGGTTTTTCAGTTAAAAATGTTGAAGAATCATTATTCTTCTGGACTCATATTCTTGGAGGTAAAGTATTACGCGAAGGAAAAATGTCTGGACCGATTATTGATGAAGTAACAGGCGCAAGAGGTGCTGATGTACGAATGGCTTTGCTTGAACTGGCTGGGATGAAAATCGAATTACTGCAATACAATAACATTGAACAGCCAGAAGAGCCCTCAGCACCCTACATTCCTGGCTACGCTCACCTTGCGTTTATAGTCGAGGATCTTGATACGCTTTTGAGCAAAGTTTCGGACTATGGCTGGAAGACGCCAGGGAAACCTCAGACAGTCCTGGCAGGGCCCCTGCAGGGGACCAGAGTAATATATTTACAAAGCCCCGATGGTCAAACGCTTGAATTGATGGAATGCAGTCAATGAAGTCCACATGTTATGACCCGTTAACTTCTTATTAGAAAGTGATACTTGCAATGTCCGTTTCTGGCACTTAGCGGACATTTTGGGGCTTCTTATCGAATTAGAGTATTGAACTCAAATGGCCGTTGAAATGATGTTCGCAGATATGGGGACAATAGATTAAAAGTATTAGCCAGGGATAAATAAATTGGTATCGATCAATGCTGAATAATCAACGTGTAGGGAAGGAAAGGAGGCAGTGGTTGAGATTAGCAAACGCAGAAAAGCAAAAACCCAGCCATAAGCTGGGTTTTCAGAATGTTGGTGCCCGGACGCGGAATCGAACCACGGACACGGGGATTTTCAATCCCCTGCTCTACCGACTGAGCTATCCGGGCAACGGGGCGCATTAAACCCTACTCGCGCGGCACCGTCAAACGCTTTTCGGCAAAAATCAGCTGACTGATGCCTTTTACAGCAACCTCCAGACCAACAGGTAAAAATTTATTCACCTATCGCTGCTATAGGTGAATTTTTAATCTCTTGTGCCGATAACCGTGCTGACATCCTATACCAATAATAAGGTTCGCCCCATGTTCAGCACAATTGCATCAGGAATCTTGTCACGTCTTGCGTGGCAGAAGCGCAGTAATAGCATGGCAACGCTCAGTTCGCTGCAAGACGCTATCGCTATGATTGAATTCACTCCAGAAGGAAAAATCCTCACCGCTAATGAGCTGTTTCTCGAGCGTATGGGTTATTCGCTCAAAGAGATCGTCGGCCAGCATCACAGCATGTTCTGTACCGCAGATTTGCTCAACTCGCCGCAATACCGCGACTTCTGGCGACGCCTGAATCGCGGTGAAGGCTTCAGCGATAAGTTCCTGCGCGTGGCAAAACACAGCCGCCCTATTTGGCTGGAAGCCAATTACGTGCCGGTGCAGGATCGCAGCGGTCGGGTGATTAAAATCATCAAGCTGGCGAGCGATATCACCGCGCGCATCATGGATGCACAAGAGCAGCGCGCCATGACCACCGCGATTGAGCGTTCGATGGCGGTGATTGCCTTCAATCTCAAGGGCGAAGTGTTGATGACCAACAACAACTTCCTGAAAACCATGGGATACAGCGCGTCAGAAGTGATTGGTGTACATCACAGCCAGTTTTGTCCTCCGGAGATGCGTAATAGCGACGAGTATCGCCGTTTCTGGCACAAGCTGAATCAGGGCGAATTTATCTCCGGCCAGTTCCAGCGCGTGAATAAACGCGGCCAAACGGTATGGCTGCGCGCCACATACAACCCGGTATTTAACGAAACCGGCGAGCTGTACAAAGTGGTGAAGTTCGCCACCGATGTCACCGCGCAGGTGGAGAAGAATCAGCAAGAGCGCGAAGCGGCGCAGCAGGCGTATCAAACCGCGCTGCAAACCAGCGAAAGCACGCGTCTTGGTGCCACGGTGATTGAGAATAGCGTGCAGACCATGAATGATTTGGCCGGCGAGCTGCATGGCATTTCCGGCGATATCAACGATCTGAGCGAATCTTCAGACCGCATCGGCGCGATTGTCGAGAGCATCCGTCGGATTGCCGATCAAACCAACCTGCTGGCGCTTAACGCGGCGGTGGAAGCGGCGCGCGCCGGTCAGCACGGTCGTAGTTTTGCCGTGGTCGCCAATGAAGTACGCACGCTAGCGGCCAACATCAACCGCGCCACCACCGAGATTGAGAACAGGGTGCAGCAGAACCATACGCTGGCGGAGAAAGCACTGAAAGGTATCGCATCCAACCTGAAACGTGCCGATCAAGGCGTGGTGCTGGCGAAGGAAGCCGGTGGCATGATGGCGGATATTCGCGGCAGTTCCAGCGAAGTGGTGCGCGCGATTGGGCACGTTACGGCGGCGCTTAAGGAAGAGTGATTTGTGGGCAGGTCGCCATGAATGGCGACCCTATGGATCATAAAAGTGTCACAGGGGCGCAGTAACCTAAGATAATTCCTAATCAACGTCAGATTCTTCTATGCAGCTGCCTGATTTACGCGCAGGCCTTGCCTCCTTGTCGAGTCGTTCTCGTGCGCGTTCGCTGTGCATTGCCGTGCCGTTTGTCAGTCCCGCGATGGACAACACTGCAGTGATGGCGTTGTTTACCGAGCACAAAGATCTGATTGGTTTGCCGGTGATCGAAAACGGTACGCCGTTTGGCATGATCAACCGCCATATCTTCCTGTCGCAAATGTCGCGCCCGTTTTTCCGTGAACTCTACGATCGCAAAAGCTGCATCGCCTTTATGGATAAAGAGCCGCTGGTGATTGATGCAGATACCGAGCTTGATCAGGTAGCGCAGCAAGTGGTGGCGACCGGCGATAAATCGGTCACCGACGGCTTTATCCTCACCGAGCAAGGCCGCTACATCGGCATCGGGCTGGGTATCGATCTGATCCGCACCGTGTCAGATTTGCAGCATCAACAGCATCAGCAAATTTTGCAGAGCATCGATTACGCGCGCGTGATTCAGGACGCGATGCTCGATCGGTCCAGGCAGCAGATGGCGCAGCAGCTCAGCGATTGGTGCCTGCACTGGCAGCCGCGCGATGGCGTCGGCGGCGACTATTACGCTTTTCATCAGGATCAACACGGTTGGCTGGCGCTGATTGCCGACTGCACTGGCCACGGCATTCCCGGCGCGTTTATGACGGTGATCCTGCAATCGGCGCTGGAAAATGCGCTGCAGCAGAATCGGCGTGGGCCGTCCGACGTGCTGCAATCGCTCAATCGCCATATCAAGCAAACCCTTGGCCAGCTCAACGCTTCACAGCAAACCTCGCTGTCGAACGACGGCTGCGATGCCATCGCGCTGCGTCTGGATAGCGAAAATCATCAGCTTTCATGGTCGAGCGCGCGCATGCACGCGTTGCTGCATAGCGCTGGCGGCGAGGCGGAATCGCTGAAGGCCGACCGCGTTGGCGTTGGCTATACCGATACGCCGCAGGATTACGTCTGGCCGCAGCAGCAACGCACGCTCAATCCCGGCGACATGCTGCTGGTGATGACCGATGGCGTCACCGATCAGCCCGGCGGTGAACGTCACATTATGTTTGGCAAAAAGCGCATCCAGACGCTGCTGAATCATTATCAAACGCTGCCGATGCCGGCGCTTTCCACGGCATTCGAGCAGGAATTTCTTCGTTGGCAAGGCAACCAGCCGCGACGCGATGACGTCACCTGGTTTGGCTTCCGCTATTAGAGTCACGTTATGACACCAGCTTCGAACCTCAGCCGCGTCCCACCCGACAGCGTGGCGCTGCACTACACCGGCCTCTTTTCGCCGCAGAACATCACCGCGATGGGCGAAGTGATCAAAGTGTTTCTTGAGAATCAGCAGGCGCCGGTCAAAGTGCGGCGTCGCTTGTTCTCCAGTTTTGTCGAGATCGTGCAAAACATCCTGCGCTATTCACAAGACAGCCGCAGCACCAGTCACGCCGAGCAGGATTTCCGCTTCGGCACGGTGACGCTGCACGTTGAAGGCGACAACTACGTGCTGGAGAGCAGCAATCAGGTGGATGAAGTCGCCTGCGAGCAGCTGCGCTACTGGCTCGATCTGCTGCGCACCATGAGCAACGAAGAGATCAAACAGGCGTATCGCGTGGGATTGCGTGCCGAGAGCCCCGCCACCAGCAAAGGGGCCAACATTGGATTATTAACGCTGGCGCGCGACGTCAGCGAACCGCTGGAGTATGAACTGCGTCCGTTGGCCGCCAACGGTTACGCCACGTTTTGGCTGAAAGCCACCATTCACCAGGATTGATCGATTGATGCAAAACCTTGTTATTGCTGCCACAGAGAGCACGCCCGAAGTGAGTTTTGATTTTGCCGCCGGTCAGTTTGCCCTGCGCGGTGAATCCTGGCCGGAGAACGCGGCGGCGTTTTACCGTCCGCTGCTGGACGCCTTAGAGAACTGGCAGCCGCAGCCGGGCGGCGATGTTGAAGTGAATATCGCGCTGCGCTACTTCAACAGCTCGAGCACCAAAATGCTGTTTAGCCTGTTTGATCTGTTTAACCAGCTTGCGCAGAGCGGACAAACCGTGGCGCTCAACTGGTTCTTCGACGCCGAAGATGATGTCTCCGAAGAGTTTGGTCAGGAGCTGGCGCTGGACTTCACCGATCTGCAGGTGAATCTGCAGGCGGAAATGGCATCGTGATGGACCTCAACGAGCTGTTCCGCGAAGAGAGCGATGTGCTTAATCGCTCGCAGGATGTGGCGGCTCAAACCACGCTCAGCGCTGAGGATTATCGCGATGCGCTGCTGATGGTGAATCGCCATTATCAGCGCCTGATGCGTGAAACCTATCGCATGATCTCGCGCAGCGACCGCGCCGAGCGTGAGCTCAATCGCGTCAACGAACAGCTGCATCAGCTGGCGCAGGAGCTGGAGTATAAAGCCAGCCACGATCCACTGACGGCGGTGTGGAATCGTGGGGCGATTATTCAGCGCATTACGCAAACATTGAGTAACGGCGCAGCGGCGCTGATCATTCTGGATATCGACCACTTCAAACGCATTAACGACGAATTCGGTCATCCAATGGGCGATAAGGTGATTTGCGCGCTGGTGTCGCGCATTCAGGCGCACTGCCCGGCAGAAGCCAGCATTGGGCGCATTGGTGGCGAAGAGTTTACCGTGCTGCTGCCGCACTATCGCCTATCCGATGCGGTGATTGTGGCGGGCGCGATTCACGCCTCGCTGAATGCTTCACCGTTGGCAGTGTTGCCCGGCCAGCTGGTGACCGCCAGCCTTGGCGTCAGCTACGGCAAGCCGGGTTCCGATTTCGAGACGTTGTATAACAATGCCGATGTGGCGCTGTACGACGCCAAAAATCACGGCCGCAATCGGGTGTTCTTCCGCTGATTATTTTGCCACTGTCGCCACCGGCGGCGGCGTGGCTTCCGGCACAAAGATGTGGTCGAGAATATTGCGCATCAGCGGCGCCGCCGTGACGCCTTCGTTGCCACCGTTTTCCAGAATCAACGCCACCGCGACTTGGGGATCGTTAAACGGCGCAAACGCGGTGTAGAAGATATGGTCACGCAGGCGCATTGGCGTCATTTTGGCGTTATAGATCTGGTTCTTTTTCAGGCTGAATACCTGTGACGTACCCGATTTCGCCGCTATGCCGTACGGCGCGGTGTGGAAGTATTTGTAGCCGGTGCCGTTTGGCGCATTCGCCATGCCGAACATGGCATGGCGCACCAGCGACCAGTACGGCGATTTGGCATCGCCAATCTGCGGCTGCGGCAATTTTGCCTGATACGGCTGCACCACCGTGCCGCGCTGCGATTTCTCCAGCAGATGCGGATTGATGACGCGGCCATTATTCAACAGTGCCACCAGCGCTTTCACCATCTGAATCGGCGTCGCCACCCAATAACCTTGCCCAATCCCAACCGACACGGTATCGCCCTGATACCACATCTTTTTGTGCACTTTTTGCTTCCATTCACGGCTTGGCAATAATCCGGCGTACTCTTCGTTGAGATCGATGCCGGTGGATTTGCCGTAACCAAACTGGCTCAACATGGTGTGGATGCGATCGATGCCCATCATGAACGCCACCTGATAGAAGAAGCTATCCGCCGACTCTTCGATGGCTTTCGTCACGTCCAGCATGCCGTGACCGGTTTTTTTCCAGTCGCGATATTTACGATCGGTGCCCGGCAGCGTCCAGGTGGGCGCGCCAAATATCGTGAAACTCGGCGTGATGACTTTGGTCAGCAGCGCCGACATCGCCATATAAGGTTTTACCGTGGACGCCGGCGGATACAAGCCTTGAGTGACGCGGTTGATCAGCGGCAGGTCTTTATTCTGCAGCAGGGTTTTATAGGCTTTGTAGCTGATGCCTTTGACGAACGGGTTGGGATCGTAGCTCGGCGCGGACACCATCGCCAGCACGCTGCCGTCGTGCGGATCTTCAATCAGCGCCGCCGCACGTTGCCCGGCCAGTTGGCTCTCGACGTATTGTTGCAGATGCAAATCGAGCGTCAGCGTGATGTTCTGACCGGCCACCGGCGGCACCTCTTTCAGCACGCGCACGATGCGGCCGTGGTTATCCACTTCCACTTCCTGATAGCCGGTTTTGCCGTGCAGCAGCGATTCGTAATAGCCTTCAATGCCCTGCTTACCGATGTTGTGGTCCGCCGCGTAGTTCTCGCCAACGCCTTCTGCATTCAGGCGTTTGTAGTCGTTATCGTTGATTTTCGAAACGTAGCCGAGCACGTGCGCCAGGTCGGCACCGTACGGATATTCGCGGTCCTGATAGGTATCGACGGTAACGCCGGTAAAACGGAATTGATTGACGGCGAAGCGCGCCACTTCTTCGTCAGTCAGTTCCGCTTTCAGTTCAACCGGCTTGTAGCGGCTGTTCTGTTTGAGCTCGTGCTCGAAGGTTTCAATCTCTTCCGGCGTGAGATCGACAATCGGCGTCAGCTCCTTCAGCGTTTCCTGCATGTTGTCAATTTTGTACGGCGTGATGTGAATGTCATACCAGCTGACGTTGCGCACCAGCGGAATGCCGTTGCGATCAAAGATCAGCCCGCGCGTGGGCGCGATGGGGATCATTTTGATGTCGTTCTCGTTGGAACGCGTCTGGTAATAGCTGTGCTGATCGACCTGCAGGCGATACAGGTTGATGCCTAAAATGGTAAAGCAGATGACAACCAGGGCAAAAGCGACAATCGCACGGCGGGCAAACAGCTTTTCTTCTGCTTCGAAATTACGGAAATTCATCAGGTGGGCTTAGTCTCTTTGTTATCACGCTAATGATAAGCAGAGATTGCTTTAGAGCCAGCACGAAGATGCACAAGCCTGGGTAAAAGTGTGTCAGATGTTTACGGGATGGTGCGGTCTGGTGCCCTCACCCCGGCCCTCTCCCACGGGGAGAGGGAGAAAAACGCTCCGATCTGTCCCCTCTCCCGCTTGCGGGAGAGGGTTAGGGTGAGGGAAAAAGGAATCAATCGCCCAGCAGCACGGACTCCAGCGCGATTTTAATCATATCGTTGAAGGTGGTCTGACGCTCAGCCGCGGTGGTCTGCTCGTGGGTGCGGATGTGATCCGACACGGTACAGATGGTCAGCGCTTTGGCACCAAACTCTGCTGCCACGCCGTAAATACCCGCCGCTTCCATCTCCACGCCCAGAATGCCGTACTTCTCCATCACGTCGAACATCTGCGGATCTGGCGTATAGAACAGATCGGCGGAGAAGATGTTACCCACGCGCGCATCAACGCCCAGCGCTTTCGCGGCATCAACCGCGTTACGCACCATGTCGAAGTCCGCAATCGCGGCGAAGTCGTGATCCTTGAAGCGCATACGGTTCACTTTGGAATCGGTGCAGGCACCCATACCAATCACCACGTCGCGCAGTTTCACGTCTGCACGCACCGCGCCGCAAGAACCCACACGGATGATCTTCTTCACGCCGAAATCGGTGATCAGCTCTTTGGTATAGATCGAGCAGGATGGAATGCCCATACCGTGGCCCATCACCGAAATCTTGCGGCCTTTATACGTACCGGTGTAACCCAGCATGCCGCGCACGTTGTTCACTTCCACCACATCTTCAAGGAAGGTTTCAGCGATGTGCTTAGCGCGCAGCGGATCGCCCGGCATCAGTACGACGTCCGCGAAATCACCCATTTCTGCATTAATATGAGGCGTTGCCATGGTTATTTTCCTTATTAAATTTGGGGCGCTGTTTTACAGCATGCTCTTGCCGTAGTCCATGCTGGACAGGCCGAAATATTTTGCGATGGTCTGGCCGATATCAGCGAAGGTATCGCGGTATCCCAACGATCCCGGCTTCACATTCGGGCCGTAGATCAGAATCGGGATGTGCTCACGCGTGTGCTCGGTGCCTTTCCAGCTGGGATCGCAGCCGTGATCGGCGGTGAGGATCAGAATGTCACCCTCTTTCACCAATTCCATCAGCTCTGGCAAGCGACGATCAAAGAATTCCAAACCGCCTGCATAACCGGCGATATCGCGACGATGTCCCCACGTTGAATCAAAATCAACGAAGTTCGTGAACACAATCGAGTTATCAGGCGCTTTATTCATCTGCTCGATGGTGGCGTTGAACAGCGCGTCTAAGCCGGTGGCTTTGACTTTCTGCGTGATGCCCTGCTCGGCGTAGATGTCGGCGATTTTACCCACCGAAATCACTTCACCGCCCTTCTCATCGACCAGCTTTTTCAGCATGGTCGGCGCTGGCGGTTCCACAGCCAGATCATGACGGTTGCCGGTACGCTCGAAGTTGCCCGCTTTGTCGCCGACGAACGGACGCGCAATCACGCGGCCAATGTTATAGCCGCCATTGGTCAGCTCTTCACGGGCGATTTCGCACAGTTCGTACAGGCGATCGAGGCCAAACGTCTCTTCGTGGCAGGCAATCTGGAACACCGAATCCGCCGAGGTGTAGAAAATCGGCTTGCCGGATTTCATGTGCTCTTCGCCGAGCTGGTCGAGAATCACCGTGCCCGATGAGTGACAATTACCGAGATATCCCGGCAGATCGGCACGTTTCACCAGAATATCCAGCAACTCCTGCGGGAAGCTGTTCTCTTTGTCGCTGAAGTAGCCCCAATCAAACAGCACCGGCACGCCGGCGATTTCCCAGTGGCCCGACGGCGTATCTTTACCGGACGACAATTCGCTGGCGTAAGCGTACGCACCGATGATTTCCGCGTTGGGATCGAGGCCTGGCGGGAAACGACCGGTGGAGAGCTCAGCCGCTTTGCCGAGGCCCAGTTTAGTCAGGTTAGGTAAGTGCAGCGGGCCTTCGCGGCCTTCATTGGCGCGGCCTTCGAAACAGGCTTCGGCGATATGGCCGAGCGTGTCCGATCCTTCATCACCGAATTTATCGGCGTCTTTACTGGAGCCGATCCCAAAGGAGTCGAGAACCATAATAAAAGCACGTTTCATGCAAGTCTCCTGCGCAATGCGCGATGACAAGTCAAAAAAAAGCGATCAGATCAGTATACCCGAACGGCCGCTGCCTGGCACGAAGAAGCGCCAGTTATTCGCTGACGCGGCGATAAACCACCGGCGTGATCGCTGGCGCAGTATCGCTCAGCGTAATGGCCGCTTTAACGGCGGCGGCGGCCTGTTGCCACTGCGCTTCCGACGCGGCATGGATAATCGCCAGCGGGCGCTGCGCATCTACTTCCGTGCCGAGCGTGATCATGTCGCTCAGACCCACGCTGTAATCAATGCTGTCGCTGGCGCGCTGACGGCCTCCGCCAAGCGCAACCACCGACATGCCAAGCGCACGCGTATCCATCGCGCTGACAATACCCGCACCATCGGCGTACACCGCTTTGCTCAGCGTTGGCGCTGGCAAATAGCTGTCCATGCGCTCGATGAAATCGACCGGACCATTTTGCGCCGCCACCATGCGGGCAAACACGTCAGCGGCTTTGCCGTTATCCAGCACCTGCTGCAGTTTTTTACGTGCATCGGCGTCGTTTTCAGCCAGTTTGCCGGAGATCAGCATTTCCGAGCACAGCGCCATCGTCACGTCCAGCAGGCGCGGATTGCGCGCTTCGCCGGTCAGGAACTGCACCGCTTCACGCACTTCCAGCGCATTACCCGCAGTAGAAGCCAGCACCTGATTCATGTCGGTGAGCAGCGCAGTGGTTTTGCAACCTGCGCCGTTCGCCACGCCCACAATCGCCTGCGCCAGATTTTCTGAAGCTTCGAAGGTTGGCATAAAGGCACCGGAGCCCACTTTGACGTCCATCACCAGCGCATCCAATCCTTCCGCCAGCTTTTTGGCGAGGATCGACGCGGTGATCAGCGGAATGGAATCCACGGTGGCGGTGATATCGCGCGTGGCGTAGAAACGTTTGTCGGCCGGTGCCAGTGAGTTGGTTTGGCCAATAATCGCGATGCCGACGTCTTTAATAATCTGGCGGAAACGATCGTCGCTCGGGAAGATATCGAAGCCCGGAATCGCTTCCAGTTTATCCAGCGTGCCGCCGGTGTGGCCGAGGCCGCGCCCGGAGATCATCGGCACATAACCGCCGCACGCCGCCACCATCGGGCCGAGCATTAGCGACGTGACATCGCCGACGCCACCGGTGGAGTGCTTATCAACAATCGGACCGTTAAGATTGAGCGATTTCCAGTTCAGCACCGTGCCGGAGTCACGCATCGCCATGGTCAAGGCCACGCGCTCGTCGAGCGTCATATCATGGAAATAGATGGTCATCGCCAGCGCGGCAATTTGACCTTCCGAAACGCTGTTATCGCGCACGCCGTTGATAAAGAAGCGGATCTCCGCTTCACTCAGCGCCTGACCGTCGCGTTTTTTACGAATAATTTCTTGTGGCAGGAACACAATGGCCTCCCCGGAATAGAGAGGTCGCCATAAATGGCGACCCTACGAACATCGATATGAACTTAATAACCGGCTTTGCTGGTCGCGGTTTCGTGGCCAAGCGTATTCAGCAGGCTTGCCAGCAGGCTGGAAGCGCCAAAGCGGAAATGACGCGCATCCGCCCAGCCTTCACCCAGCAGGTCGTCCGCCAGCTTCAGATACAGCGCCGCGTCTTCCGCAGTGCGCACGCCGCCGGCCGGTTTGAAACCCACCTGCTGCTTCACGCCTTTATCGCGGATCACTTGCATCATGATCGCCGCCACTTCTGGCGTCGCGTTGACCGGCACTTTACCGGTTGAGGTTTTAATGAAGTCCGCGCCCGCATCGATAGCGATTTCCGAAGCTGCACGAATCAGCGCTTCGTCTTTCAGCTCGCCGCTTTCGATGATCACTTTCAGCAGCACATTTGCCTCTGCGCAGGCTTCTTTACAGGCTTTCACCAGCTCGAAACCGATATCGCGGTTGCCGGCAATCAGCGCACGATACGGGAACACCACATCCACTTCGTCAGCGCCGTAGGCGATGGCCGCGCGGGTTTCAGCCAGCGCGATCTCAACATCATCGTTGCCGTGCGGGAAGTTGGTGACGGTGGCGATGCGGATTTCCGGCGTACCCTGCTCGCGCAGCGCTTTACGTGCCGCTGGGATGAAACGCGGATAGATGCAGATGGCAGCGGTGTTACCGGCTGGCGATTTCGCCTGACGGCACAGCGCGATCACTTTCTCGTCAGTGTCGTCTTCGTTCAGGGTGGTTAAATCCATCAGTTGCAATGCGCGCTGTGCTGCTGCTTTCAGGTCGGTCATGATGCTCTCCAAAATTCAGATCGGCGGGCACAACCCACCGGGTAATGTGATAATTCTAACAACTACCGTGACAACGAATTGCGCTTCATGTCACACGAAAAAGAAAACCTGTTATTTAAATACAGTTATTTAGTGATTCTAATCACAAATAATCACCAGTCAGGCCGAAATGCGCCGCGATGGCTGTTGTTATTATTATCACAAAAATGGGCGAGAAAGTGTACTCTCAGCTTTATCAATGTAGCTAATCAGGCGTAAGGCAGCGTAAATGCAGAATCTGTCGGGGGGAGAATCAGGCAGGCAAGGCGAACAGTTGCTGGCTGTTATGCCACAGCGCGTCGGCAATCACTTCGGGGGATTCACTGCGTAACTGGCACAACACGTCAAACACATTGCGCGCCCGCTCCGGACGATTGGGCTGGCCCTGAAAACCGTGCAACGGCATATCGGGCGCGTCGGTTTCCAGTAATAACGCACTGAGCGGCAGGCTGGCGATGGTGTTGCGGGTTTTACTGGCGCGTTCATAAGTGATGGTGCCGCCCACGCCAATCGCGTAGCCGAGCTGAATAAAGCGCTCCGCCTGCTGCTGGCTGCCAGCAAAGCCGTGTACCACGCCACGTCGCGGCAGATCGTGACGACGCAAATGCAGCGCCAGCTGATCGTGGGTGCGGCGCGAGTGCAGGATCACCGGCAGATCGTACTGCTTCGCCAACCTGAGCTGCTTATCGAGCAGCCGCGTCTGTTTGGCGAATTGCGCATCGTCCATATAGAGATCGAGACCTATCTCGCCGATCGCCACCCGCTTGCTATCTGGCTTTTTCAACCAGCGCTCTAACTCATCAAGGTGTGCATCTTCCTGATGCTCAGCAATGTTGATTGGATGCAGGCCCAGCGCGGCATACAGCGACGGATGCTGCTGCGCCAGTTGCGTCACAAGCGCGAAACGGCTGGCATCCACGCTCGGTACAATGATGCGTTCCACGCCGGCCTGCGCAGCGCGTGCAATGCTGGCGTGCGCATCATCAACGAACGGCGGGAAATCGAAGTGGCAATGCGTGTCGATAAACTTCATGCCAGCGAACCTTTATCAAAATCGGCATCGTTTTCCGCCAGCGCGGGCGTAATCAGTGGGCGATTGTCGGGCGCATTCGCCACCGCTGCCGGCGGCGTAACCGTGGTTGAACGCACCAGCGGCTCAGCATCACTCAACCATTGACCAAGCGTGGCGAGGAAATAGCGCCCGCTGCGTCGGCCTAAATGGTAATCCTGATTCAGCGATGACAAGCGGCTGCCAAGCGCCATGCTCGCCAGCGGTTTTGGCGGACAGATTTCGATGATGCGCAGATTATCCGGCGGCTGCTCGATGAACTGCTGAATCTCGCGATAGCTCTCTTCATGCTGATGCAGGATGTTGATCATCGGCTGCAATGCGCTGTCGGACAAAAAGCGTTCCATGCGTTTAAACCACTTCGGCGTGTAGGACACCTGCGACGGCACGGTGCGGATCACCACAATGGTGTCCGCGCCACGGCGCGCAGCTTCGCGTACCGGAATGGCATCGCTGATGCCGCCGTCAAGATAGCTCACGCCATCCATCTGCACGCCGCTGCGGTAAAAACCGGGGATCGCGCTGGACGCTTTTAGGATGTCGTGCCAGTTGGTGCTGATCGGGTTGAAGTACTCGGCGCGGTAATCGTCGCTGCGGCAGGCACACATATAGAATTCGCTGCCTTTGGCAAACAGCCCTTCGGCGGTGTTGAGCGCCAGCGGGAATTCCTGTTTGGTGATATCGATCAGCCAGTCGAGATCGATAAGATGCCCGCCGCGCACGAATCGTAGCGGATCAAAGAACAGTTTGCTGGTGGTGTAACGGGAGATCACGCGTCGCGCGTAGCCAGGCTGGCCACAGACAAACGCCGACAGATTTTGTGCCCCGGCCGAGGTGCCGAGTAACAGTTGAAAGGGGTTGAAGCCTGCGCGTTGAAACTCATCCAGTACGCCTGCGGTAAAGATGCCGCGCTGGCCGCCGCCTTCGCACACCAGGGCGATTTTACTGGATTTGAAAGGGGTTAAAGCCAGCGGTTCAAGTGAACCTAACGTCAACGGAATACGTGTTCCCAATGGATGTCCCTCAGTGTTGCTTGCTCTGAGGGAGTCGCCGAAGCAGCATCCCGGAGAACCAGTCATTGTCGTTCCCTGACCAATTGCTTCTGCAATCGTTGCGGCTTCATAGTATGCCGCAAAAGACCGGTCTCCGCTTTAGGTGACTCGCGGGTTAGCGTCTATTGAGACGCAAGTAGTCAGGGTCGTTTGCGCCCGGTAAACAGGCTCACGAGGAACAGAATAATACCGACAATGAAGACAATTTTAGCTGCCCATGCTGCCGTACCCGCCAGACCGCCGAAACCTAATGCTGCAGCGATCAGAGCGATGACCAGAAAGATAATACCCCAACGAAACATAAGCCTCTCCTTTACCATTGTGAAAATCGAACTGCTTATTTACACCTTTGTTTTTATTACGAAACGGCACCAGCGGGTGCCGAGTCGCTCGCGTTAAGATTTCACCTTCAGGTCATTCTTCACGCTTTTCACGCCTTCAATGGCTTTGGCGATTTTCTCAGCACGATCGGACTGTGCCTGGTTCGCCACTTCCCCTGATAACTGCACCACGCCGTCGGTGGTTTCCACCTTAACGTTGCGTGATGGCACGATGTCATCTGCTAACAGCTTAGCTTTAATTTCGCTGGTGGTTGCGGTATCGCCCGCATAACCTTTGAGAGAAGCATTTTTGCTGTCTTTAACGTGTAGTTTGTCGCTGACGGATTTCACACCTTCGACTTTCTGCACCAGCGCGACGGCTTTTTCAGCCTGATCCTGAGAAGCCACAAAGCCGCTCAGTGTCACCACGCCATCATGCGTCTTGACGGAGATATCCGTACTTTTGATCGCGTCATCATCCACCAGCGCCGCTTTGGCTTTCGCAGTGATGCCGCTGTCATCCATATAACCATCGACTTTTTTCATAGAGCTATCGATCTTCGCACCCGCGCTGTCGGAGGTTTGCTGTGCTTTCTGCGACAGTGATTCATCTGCGAACGCCGCGCCGCTCAGCAGAGCAGAACCGGCCAGGGCAGCAATCAGGGTTTTGGCAATCTTAGTCTTATTCATCGATATCATCCTTCTATCAGTTAACTCATCCGTTATCGCGGATGCGCCAGCAACGAACGGCGTTGCTGAGTTACTGGACGTAATGAAACCCGAAAGGTCTCTTTTCTCGTCCGACAGAATAATAGTAGTAGGGATTACAGCTTTTGCTGGCTCTTGTGGTTGATATATCGCCAAAAAGGGAAAAAAGCAGCGGAATTAGGAGGAGTCTGTAACCAATAAAACAGGGCCAGTAAAAATCACAGGCCCTGCTTCCAACGCCGATTAGTGCTCGCGCGTTTTGCGGAATCGCACGTCAGGATAGCGTTCCTGGGTGATGTTGAGGTTCACCATGGTCGGCGCGATATACGTGAGGTTATCACCGCCATCGAGCGCCAGGTTCACTTCATTTTTACGTTGGAAATCGTCGAATTTCTTCGCGTCATCACACTCAACCCAGCGAGCAGTTGAGACGTTGATGGCTTCGTAAATCGCCTCAACGTTGTATTCGCTTTTCAGGCGCGCCACCACCACTTCGAACTGCAGCACACCGACCGCGCCCACGATCAGATCGTTGTTATGCACCGGACGAAACAACTGCACCGCGCCCTCTTCCGACAGCTGAACCAGCCCTTTCAGCAGCTGTTTCTGCTTCAGCGGATCGCGCAGACGGATACGACGGAACAGCTCTGGCGCGAAGTTCGGAATGCCGGTGAACTTCATGTTTTCACCCTGCGTAAAGGTGTCGCCGATCTGAATGGTGCCGTGGTTGTGCAGACCAATGATGTCGCCCGGATAGGCTTCTTCCACGTGCGAACGGTCACCGGCCATAAAGGTCAGTGCATCGGAGATCACCACGTCTTTGCCGGTGCGCACCTGACGCAGCTTCATGCCTTTTTCGTACTTGCCGGATACCACACGCATAAAGGCGACGCGGTCGCGGTGTTTCGGGTCCATGTTTGCCTGGATCTTAAACACGAAGCCGCTGAATTTCTCTTCTTTCGCTTCCACCAGACGCGTGTCGGTGTTGCGTGGCATCGGACGTGGCGCCCACGAAACCAGGCCATCCAGCATATGATCAACGCCGAAGTTACCCAGCGCGGTACCGAAGAATACCGGCGTGATTTCGCCGCTCAGGAACAATTCCTGATCGAACTCGTGCGACGCGCCCTGCACCAGCTCCAGCTCATCGCGCAGCTGCTGTGCCAGATCTTCGCCTACCGCCGCATCCAGTTCTGGATTTGCCAGACCTTTAACAATGCGCACTTCCTGAATGGTGTGGCCTTTACCGGTTTGATACAGGTAGGTTTCGTCGTTGTAGAGGTGATAAACCCCTTTGAACAACTTGCCACAGCCAATTGGCCAGGTAATGGGCGCGCAGGCGATCTTCAGCTCGCTCTCCACTTCATCCAGCAGCTCCATTGGATCGCGGATGTCACGGTCAAGTTTGTTCATAAAGGTGATGATTGGCGTGTCACGCAGGCGCGTCACTTCCATCAGCTTACGGGTACGATCTTCAACCCCTTTCGCGGCGTCGATCACCATCAAACAGCAGTCCACCGCCGTCAGCGTACGGTAAGTATCTTCGGAGAAGTCTTCGTGTCCTGGGGTATCCAGCAGGTTCACGAGGCTGTCGCGATAAGGGAACTGCATCACCGAGGTGGTGATGGAGATACCACGTTGTTTCTCCATCTCCATCCAGTCCGATTTCGCGTGCTGGTTGGAGCCGCGGCCTTTGACGGTACCGGCGGTTTGAATCGCCTGTCCGAACAGCAGCACTTTTTCGGTAATTGTGGTTTTACCGGCATCCGGATGCGAGATGATCGCAAAAGTACGGCGGCGCGCCACTTCTTCTAAAAAGGGAGCATTAGACATTGAGTGAATTCTTCTTCAAGGGCAACACGCGGGCGGCGCGCTGCGAATAAATCGTTTCGGGGTCATTCCGCAGGATAACGCGGCCAATGGCGACGCAGTGGCGTCAGTTCACAGCAAGAGGTGTGCGATCTACATTGGCGGCAGTTCCGATTATCCCGGCAGCATTGAGGCGGCATAGCATACAATATTTCGCAGAAAGGGGGAATCGGTGCCCTTCATGGCCCTCACCCTGGCCCTCTCCCAGAGGGAGAGGGAATAAATAGGCAAACCCGCATGGACAGTTCCCTCTCCCTCTGGGAGAGGGCTAGGGTGAGGGAAACCCTCTAATCACCCCAACACCCGCACCACCGCCGCCTTAAAGATCTTCACGCCAATCTCCAGCGAGCTGAGCTCAAAGCGCATCTCGGGATGATGCAGGCCCGGCACCAGATTGGTTCCCAGTCCCCAGAAACCGGCTTTCACCTGCGGATTTTTCACCGGGTAATAGAAGAAGTCCTCGCTGCCCGGCGTGGTTTTGGTATCCAGCAAACCGTCTTCACCCAGCACATCGACAATCGCCGCACGAATCACCGCCGTGGCTTCTTCATGAATTTCTGCTGCCGGCATCTCCTTCAGCACCGCCACGTCCGCCTTGGCACCCAACGCCGCCACGCTATGCTGAATCGCCAGCGTGACTTTCTCTTTCAGCACCTCCATTGGCGCGTTTTCCTGCGAACGCAAATCCCACACCACGCGCGCCTCATCCGGCACCGAGTTGGTCACGCCCGCATCGCACAGAAAACGCGTGGCTTTCACGCTCCAGGTCAAACCCGGCGGCAGATGGATGGCGTTGACGGCCTGCACCGCTTGCACCGCCGCATCCAGCGCGTTAACGCCCAAATGCGGACGCGCTGCATGCGCCGGCGCGCCCTTGATGGTGGCTTCCAGCGTGCTGCAGGCGGAGTAAATCACCGCTGGCGTCGCCTGCCCCACATGGCACTCTTCCAGCGGACGCACATGGAAGCCGAGAATCATCTCCACATCCTCCAGCGCGCCGCCCTCAATCATCGCCAGCGCACCGGCACCGAGTTCTTCCGCTGGCTGGAACAGCAGCTTCAGCCGCCCTTTCTTGATCGCGCCCTCATTCAACAGCTCTTGCGCCGCCGTCAGCACCACCGACGAATGGCCGTCGTGGCCGCAGGTGTGACGCGCACACGCCACGCCGTCAATGATATGACCGAGCGCATCCATATCCGCACGCAGGGCCAGCACCGGACCGGGCACGCCGCTGTCGATTTCCGCCACCATGCCAGTGGTATTATTGATGCCGCGCGTCACCTTAATTCCGGCGCTTTCCAGCTGATCGGCAATATAAGCAGAGGTTTTGAATTCCTGAAAACCCAGCTCGGGGATTTCATGCAGAAAATGGTAATGCTCTAAGACGTTCGACACCGCTAAGCTCCTGACAAGTAAAGGCAAGCCTCAGCATCGCCCGATGCGCAGCTATAATCAATCCAGCGTGAATGAAAATTAGTCAAAAGTGAGAACTCTTCGCATTCAACATGTGGAATAATTCCATTTACAATCAATAAGATAAATTCAACTTTTTTAAGGAAAGTCCTTCACAAAAAAGTATAGATTGATGCATAATTCGCCGTACTTCACCTGACAAATTAAAAAGGACTCAGCCATGTTAACTGCTGAAATGACCTCGCGTTTGAACGACCAACTGAATCTCGAATTCTTCTCTGCCAACCTCTATCTGCAGATGAGCGCCTGGTGCAGCGATAAAGGCTATGAAGGCGCCTCTTCATTCCTTAAAATGCACTCTCGCGAAGAGATGCAGCACATGCAGAAGCTGTTTGATTATGTCAGCGATGCCGGTGCACTGCCGGTGCTGGGCAGCATTGCGGCTCCGGCCATTAGCTGGACGTCACTGAACGACGTGCTGGAAGAAGCGTTGAAGCATGAGCAGTTGATCACCAAAAAAATCAACGAGCTGGTGCACACCGCATTAACCACGCAGGACTACTCGACCTTCAACTTCCTGCAGTGGTACGTTGCCGAGCAGCATGAAGAAGAGAAGCTGTTTAAAACCGTGCTGGATAAACTGGCGATGGTGGGTAATAAAGGCGAAGGCCTGTTCCTGGTGGACAAAGATCTCGGCCACATGTCTGTCGACGGCCACAGCGCATAATAATAAAGATGACACACAGCAAAACAGAAAACGCCCGACATGTCGGGCGTTTTTTTATGCCTATTCCAACTCTTTCAACCGCAATTCAGATGGCTGCGGACGGCCAAAGAAATACCCCTGGAACAGCGTACAACCCTCTTCACGCAGTTTGGCGTACTGCTCGCCGCTCTCCACGCCTTCGGCGGTGATCTGAATATCGAGGCTGCGGCTCATGCCAGTAATGGCGCGGATGATCGCCAGCGCCTCGCGGCTGTCGCCCATATCGTTGATAAACGACTTGTCGATTTTGATCTTGTCGAACGGGAACGATCGCAGATAGCTCAGCGATGAGTAGCCAGTGCCGAAATCATCCAGCGCAATCTGCACGCCAAGCGTTTTCAAACTCTGCAGCGTACGGATATTACCGAGCGTATCGTCCAGCAGCACCGATTCGGTGATCTCCACTTCCAGCCGATGCGGTGCCAGTCCTGATTCACGCAGCGCGCCCTCCACCACGGACACCAGCGAGCTGTTCTTAAATTGCAGTGGCGACAGGTTTACCGACACCGATTGTTCGGTGTTCCAGCTTTGCGCTTCGCGGCAGGCTTCATACAACGCATAAGCACCCAGCATATGAATCAAGCCGGTCTCTTCGGCAATCGGGATGAAATCGTTCGGCATAATCAGCCCTTTAATCGGGTGATGCCAGCGCATCAGCGCTTCATAGCCGATGATGCCCTTCTCGTCGGTGATCGGTTGATAATAGAGTTTGAGCTGACGGCCGGAGATCGCCTCGCGCAGATCGTTCTCAATCACGCGACGACTACGCGCCTGATCGTCCATTTCTATGGTGAAGTGTTCGAAGCGATTGCGGCCATTACGTTTTGCTTCGTACAGCGCCATATCGGCGCAGCGCAACATATGTTCCGGCGTGTTGGTGGCTTGCGAGGTGAGCGCGATGCCGACGCTCAAACCCACCGACAGGTTATGTCCTTCAACGTTAATGGGCGGACGGATTCCCTCGATCAGCCGCTGCGCCACCACCGCCGCTTCATCAGCAGAACGGACATTGGGCAGCACGATGGCAAACTCGTCGCCGCCAATACGCGCCAGCGTATCGTGATCGCGCAGCGCGCTGCGCAGGCGTTTCGCCACCACGCGCAACAGGTCATCACCAATCTGGTGGCCGAGCGCATCGTTAACGTTTTTGAAGTTATCGAGATCGAGACACAGCGTGGCACTAACCTGATTATTTTGATTATCCACGCGCAGCGCTTCACTCAGTTTCTGGCGGAACAGCACGCGGTTCGGCAGGCTAGTGAGATTATCGTGATGCGCCATATGACGGATGCGCGCATCGGCTTCGCGCTGGTCGGTCACGTCTTCGACAATCAGCATCACGTAGTTCTGACGCATATCTTTGCCGCTGATGGTGGTGGCACGCGTATGCAGAATACGCTCGCCGCCCGCCGTCAGCAGCAGCTGTTCGCGCGAGTGAATGCCCTCGCTGCGCAGCGCCACATCCGCCAGGCTATTAAAGTAATCGCCCAGCTCCGCCGACATACATTCGTGCGGGCGTTTATGCATGATCAGCGCTTTGTTGACGCCAAACAGCTGCTCGGCTTTGTCGTTCACCATCAGGATTTCACGGCTGATGGCATCTTCCACAATCACGCACGAAGGGATATTGCTGATGATGGTGTCGAGGAAGCCCGACAGCTCCGACATTTTGGCACTCTGCGACTGCGCCAGATCCCGCGCGCGCAGCAGCTGCTGCTCGTTTTCACGGCGTTCGGTGATATCGCGGGTAATTTTGGCGAAACCGATCAGTTTGCCGGTCTCATCCCGGATTGCCTCAATGACAACGTGCGCCCAAAACGCCGATCCATCTTTACGGTAGCGCCAGCCTTCATCTTCGTAACGGCCGGTTTTCAAGGCGATGCCAAGGTTGGCTTCCGGCGTGTTGGCATTACGTTCCGCTGAACTGTAAAACACTGAAAAGTGCTGACCGACAATTTCGTCAGCCAGATAACCTTTGGCGCGCTGCGCCCCATTGTTCCAGTTCACTACGCGGCCCTGCACATCCAGCATATAGATGGCGTAATCGCGCACGCCTTCCACCAGCAGGCGGAAATTCTTCTCCTGCTCGTGCTGTTTACGCAGCAGCGCCTGCTGTTCGGTGCAGTCACGGGTAATTTTGGCGTAACCGATCAGTTTGCCCGCATCATCGCGGATCGCGTCAATGATGACATGCGCCCAAAACGCGCTGCCATCCTTGCGGTAACGGTAGCCTTCGTCTTCGAAACGACCGGTTTTAAAGGCGGTGGTGAGGTTTTTTTCCGGGATATGGTTGAGTCGATCCTGCGCGCTGTAGAAGCGTGAAAAGTGCTGTCCAACGATCTCTTCGGCCACGTAGCCCTTCGCGCGCTGTGCGCCCACATTCCAATTTTCAACGTTGCCGTCCAGATCGAGCATGTAGATAGCGTAATCGCTGACGCCTTCCACCAGCATGCGGAAACGCTGTTCCTGCTCACGCTGTTTACGCTGCTGCTCCTGCTGCTCGGTGCAGTCGCGGGTGATTTTCGCAAAACCCAGCAGCTCACCAAACTCATCGCGGATAGCGTCGATCACCACATGCGCCCAAAACGCGCTGCCATCTTTACGATAGCGCCAACCTTCGGTTTCGAAGCGTCCGGTGGCCGTCGCTGTCGCCAGCCCACGCTGCGGCGCGCCGTTTTTACGATCCTCTTCGCTGTAAAATAGCGCAAAATTCTTCCCCACGATTTCATCGGGGGTATAGCCTTTGGCACGCTGCGCGCCGGCGTTCCAGTTCGCCACGGTGCCATCGGGTTTGAGCATGTAAATGGCGTAATCCACCACGCTCTGTACCAAAAGTCGGTACATGACGTCAGAGTTATTATTCATTGTTATTCGCCTATTGCTGGCCTGGTATCGTCAAGTTGATTAAGAAAATTCTTAATTATCATGCAGACTTAAGCGCAAATACGCAGCGCTGACAAGCGCTATTCATCCGCAGACAAATGTTGGTAGGTCAGTTATCGGCAGTGGCGAGAAAATGTTCAGCGGGATACTTTATAAATCATGATGCGTTGACGGCAGGCTGGCGTTACGTTTGCCACGGCAAAGTGCCGTGCGGCAGGCGCCGGGTCAGACATGTGGCCAACGCCATTAATAAACACACCACCACAATCATCAGGCAACCGACCGCCGCCGCCAGCGAAGCGGAACCGCCTTCATCGAGAAACACAATGGTCGGCCCGATGGTTTGCGTTTGCGAGGTGACCAGCAGCACCGAAACCTGGATTTCATTCAGCGCGGTGAGAAACACCAGCACGCTGCCTGCCAGCGCGGAGGGTGCCGCCAGCGGCAACAAGATGTCGCGCATGCGGCGCAGAAAACCGGCGCCGCACAAGCGTGCGGCTTCATCCAGTGCCGGTTCCAGTTGGGCAAATCCGGCCAGCGTGGGGCGCAACACCAGCGCGAGGAAGTTCGCCAGATAGGCGGCGAGAATGATCCACACCGTGCCATACAGCGAAATATTGACGATCGGCAGCGGGCGCAGGAAGAACAGCATCGCCGCCACGCCGGTGACAATGCCTGGCAGCGCGTAGGTCAGTTCACTCGCCAGCCACAAACCGCGCACCAGTTTGGTACGCCGCCAGCTAAGGAAGTAGGCGAGAAACAGCGCGCAAACCGTCAAAATCAGCGCCGTCAGCGTGGTTAATCCGAGGCTGGTGAAAAACGCGTGCCGCACCGCCGGATAGCCCCACAACGCGGCATGGAAGTTCTCCAGCGTCAGCGTTTGCCATCTGAGCGCCTGACCAAAACCGCTGGTGAGCGCGGTGATTAGCAGCGCGCTGAGCGGTAACAGCAAGGTCAGCGCCATCCACAGCCAGGCGACGCCCTCAACCGCTATACGCCCGCGCCCCAGCGATTGCTGCCACAGGCGCGGTGCACCGTTGACGCGCACATCATGGCGTCCGCCCAACCAGGCGCTGGCCGCCATGCCCGCTAACGTGATCACCGCAATCAATAACGCATACACCGCCGTGTTCGGCAGCGCGCCTGGGCCAATACCATTCAGCTGCTGATACACCAGCGTGATCAGCGTGGGCACGCGCGCCGGGATCCCCAGCATCGCCTGAATGCCGAAGTTGCCCGCCGCCGCGACAAAGGTCAGCGCGGCTCCGGCAAAAATCGCCGGGCGCGCCAGCGGCAGCACAATGGTGAACAGGATGCGCGCGCGAGACGCCCCGCTGGCCTGCGCCGCTTCCACCAAATCAGCAGGCAAACGGCGCAAACCGGCGCGCACGGTGAGAAACACTAAAGGCGCATTGTGCGTGCCGAGCAGCAGCACAATGCCGGTTAAGGAGTAAAGCGGCTGCTCGCCGGGGGCAAACCATGGCAATCCAAGCGTGGCGAACAGCAGCGCCAGCGGACTGCCTGGTGCCAGCGCCTGCAGCCAGGCCAGCGCAGTCACCTGCGGCGGAATCATCAGCGGCAGGATAAACGCAAACACCCAGGCGGTTTTAGCACGCAGATCGCTGAGCGCCACCAGCCATGCGGCGGCGGTGCCGAGCACCACGGAAATCAGGGTAGAACTGAGCGCGATGAGCAAGGTATTGCCGCTGGCGATCAACACGCGATCGCTCGCCAGCAGGCGCGTTAAGCGCGCGATATCCGGTACGCCGTTGGGCGCGATGGCGGTCCACACCAGCCGCATCAGCGGAGCGACCGACAGCAAACCAATCAGCAGCACCATCAGCGCCAGAATCAACCGCTCGCTGTTAACGCGCGGCGCTTTGCGCGCCGCACTGCGCCATTCGTTGCTCAACACGCTCATGCTTAGCCACCGAACAGCGCGGTGAACTGATCGCGCACTGCCGCATCTTCTTTGATCGCTTTCGCCACGTCCGGCGACAGCAGCTTGATTTTGTTGATCGGCGTGAAACCTTCCGGTGCTGAGACACGATCGTCCACCGGACGGTTGCCCTGCTCGACCACCAGCTGCTGGCCTTGCTCTGACAGCATAAAGTTGACGAAGGCTTTGGCGGCCGGCAAGTTGTGCGCGGTTTTCATAATGGCAACCGGCTCGGTGACGTAGGAAACGCCCTCTTTCGGATAGACCAGATCCACCGGCGAACCCTTTTTCTTCGCCAGAATCACGTCAGCGTCGGTGATGATGCCGTACTTATCCAACCCGCTGGCGACCGCTTTTAGCGCCGGGCCGTTGCCGCCCTGCGGCGCTACGCCGATGGCCGCCAGCTTCTTATAGAAGCTCCAGCCAATCGACGGCGTATTGATATCGGTGTGCAGCTTGTAGAGCGCCGCGCCGGAGTAGAGCGGGCTTGGCACCGCAATCTGCCCTTTATTGGCATCAACCGCCAGCGCGTTCCAGCTATCAATCGGCTGCGCGTGCTGGGTGTTGTAAGCAATCACCGTGGCGATGATTTTGGTGCCGAAGAAGGTTTTGTCTTTGTCGTAGAACGACGGATTGATGTGGCTGAGCGGCGCATCACTGTAGCTATAAAGATGGTTTTCGTTTTTCAGCGCGCCAAGGTTGATGGCATCGGCAATCAGCAACACATCCGGCTTGGCTTCACCGCTCATCATTTCGGTGCGCAGCACGTTCATTAACTGCGTGGTGCCGTTGCGCGTCCATTCGACCTGCACATGGGGATAGGCGGCTTTAAAGGCATCCATGGTTTGCTGGGCAATTTCCGGTGCCTGCGAGGTATAAACCACCAATCTTCCCGCCGGTGCCTCATCGGCAAGGCTGGCGGCAGAAACGAATAATCCACTGGCTAACATCAACACGTTGAACGACGTACGCATAGCATTTCCCTGAAGGGTTAAGAAGTTAAGAAGGAAGAATCCAGCCGTCGCGCAGTGCCACACCGACAGTGGCATCGACAGCGGGTAAAGGTTGATCGGCCAGCAGCAGCGTGATGCTGCACTCGGGCGCATCCAGCGGCGTGACATTCAGTTGATGGTGGCCGCCGCGATAAATCACCCGCTGCACGCGCGCGGCAAACTGCGGTTCGCCCGGCGCGGCTAACTGGAAATCGACGGCATGAAAGCTGGCTTGCGCCTGTGGCTGCGGGCGCTGATCCCGCGCGCAGCGTAACGGCACGCGCAGGCCGCACAGCGTGGCAAAGGCGCGGCCATCGCCGAGTGGTTCAATATCGCTGATCGGCAGTACTTTGCCGTCATCAACAAAGCGCGCGACCATGGCATTCGCCGGTTCGCGCCACAGCGTTTGCGGCGTGGCGAACTGCATCACGCGGCCAGCATCCATCACCACGATGCGATCGGCCAGCGCCATCGCTTCATGCTGATCGTGGGTGATGTAGAGCAAGGTGGCGCGGCTGTGATGATGGAAGCGGCGGAACTCCTCTTCCATGGTGGCGCGCAGGTGGACATCAAGGTTGGCGAGCGGTTCATCGAGCAAAACCAGCGTTGGCTGCGCCACTAAACAACGCGCCAGTGCCACACGCTGACGCTGGCCGCCAGAGAGATCGGCAGGACGACGTGCGGCGAACGCCTCTAATCCCACCAGCTCCAGCGCCTGCTGCGTGCGGCGCTCGCGTTCGGCACGCGCTACGCCGTTAACTTTCAGGCTGTAGGCGACATTCTCCGTCACCGTCATATGCGGCCACAGCGCGTAGCTCTGGAACACCACGCCAAGCTGACGATCTTCCGGCGGCAGATGCACGCCCGGCGCGGCGAAGCAGCGATCGCCAACGTGAATTTCTCCGCCATCGGCGGTTTCAAATCCGGCCAGCAGGCGCAGCAAAGTGGTTTTGCCGCAGCCCGACGGACCCAATACGGCGATGAATTCTCCCTGCGCAATCTGCAGCGAGATGTCTTGCAATACCGGCTGCGCCGCAAAGGATTTGCGCAGCCCGCGCAGTGTGATTGATGCCATGTTTCTGGCCTTTCGCTAACAGTCCGGCTAAGACCCTACGACACTGTGATGACGATTCCATGACATTGGGCCAGGTCGCCATAAATGGCGACCAATTCACAGGTGCATGCCGATATACCGCTCATAACGCGCAAGCTTCACCCGCGTCAGATCCACCAGCACCAAACCATCGATACAATTATTGAAATCTGGATCGCTGCCGAAATCGATAAACTGCACGCCGCCCGGCTCGCACACCTCGGAATATTGCTTGTAAAGCGTGGGAATGGCAGTGCCGAGATTCGCCAGCAGATGCTTCAAGCGGCGTAAATCTTCGCTGTAGTTATCGCCGGTGAACTGCGCCAGCACTTCCGGCAGCGAGGCCGGATAAGGGCGGCGAGAGGTCGCCAGCGGCAGTTCGGTGGGGAAATACAGGCGATAGAACGCCACCAGCAGATCGCGCGCCGCCAGCGGCATGCCGCCCGAGATTGAGACCGGACCAAACAGATAGCGGGTTTCGGGATACCTGGCGATGTAGGCACCAATGCCCATCCACAAATAATCGAGGCCGCGTTTACCCCAATAGGCGGGCTGAATAAAACTGCGGCCCAGCTCCAGACCTTGATTGATGATCGGCAACATGCGCTCGTCGTAGTGGAACAGGCTATCGCTGTAGATGCCCTCCAGCCCGCGGCGCTCCAGCTGCTCAGCGCCGGGAATAAAGCGATAGGCACCGACGATCTCCAGCGCATCGTCATCCCACAGAATCAGGTGATAGTAATCGTCATCGTATTTGTCGAGATCGCGACGTCGCCCGCTGCCCTCGCCTACTGCGCGGAACGCCACTTCGCGTAAACGTCCAAGCTCACGCAGCAACGGCACCCAGCTGGCGCCGTTGCGTCGCCACAGGTAGATCTGCTTGCCATCCGGCAGCGTGCCCAGTCGCTCGCTTTCCATCAGCGCTTTTTTCAGCTCGGCGCGATCTTCCGGACGCGCAATCGCCGCTTCGGTCGGGAACAGGCCGCGCCGCCCTTGTCCAATGCGATACAGATGTTTGCGTAGCCGCTTCGCCAGCTCTTTGCCCGGCGTGTGGCCATCATGCCAGTTGGCAAAGGGGATCTGCTCGCCGATGTGCAGCTTGATGCGCGTACCGCGCTGGCGAAACATTTCGCGTACCAGCATTAATAACGCCAGCGGCGAGGCTATTTTAGCGGCGGCGTAGAACGCCAGGCTGTTGCGCCCCACCACGTGCACCGGCACGATCGGCGCGCGAGCGCGGGCGGCGAGGCGTAAGAAACTGTGGTGCCAGTGACGATCGCGTACGCCACGGCTGGAAAGGCGCGACACTTCGCCCGCAGGGAAGATGATCAGTACACCCTGATTATCCAGATGCTGCTGCATATGCGTTAGCTGTTCGCGGCTGGTGCGGTTGCCCATATTATCCACCGGCAGCATCATGTTGTTGATCGGTTCCAGCATCATCAACATGCGGTTAGCGACAATTTTCACATCACGCCGCACCTGCGAAACCGCCGCCAGCAGCGCCAGGCCATCCAGCGCACCAAGCGGATGATTAGCAACAATCACTACCGGCCCGCGCGTTGGGATCTGCTCCAAATCGCGTTCGCTCAGTTCACAACGCACATCCAGGTGCTCCAGTACTTGCTCCACCATATCCACGCCTTTAAGGTGGCGATAGCGGGCGGCAAACGCCTGGAATTCATGTTCACGAACCGCCCATTTCAGGACGCTTTTTTGCCAGTTCGCCGGTTGATGGCCAGGCCAGTAAGTATCGAGAAGCTGATCAACTGAAAACATCATTCACCTTTTTATGCGCAGCGGTTTATCGCCTCGACGTTAAAACGGCTTGTTTTCAGATTTATGACTGCTCTACAGCCAGAGCGTAAAAAGCAGCAGCCTGCTTTGTTCTAACGCATAAAAAACAGCAACTCACCTTAAAATCCTAAATTCAAGACATGGCTTAAAGCTTATTCTTAAGCAGCGTGAATTAATCTGGTCACACCACTATTTAGTGTTTAGTCATTGGTGTTTTAACTTTGCATTTATTTTTTATTTTCTCCTTTGGACTACACATATGATTCACTCAGTTTTTATTGTGGACGATCACCCATTAATCTGTACGGGTATCCAGGCGCTGTTACAGTCATTTAACTACACCATTGTCGGAATAGCCGAAAAAGGCGATCTTTTGATTACTCAGCTTCATCAGTCACGCCCGGATGTCCTTTTACTCGATCTCACCATGCCAGGCCGCGCGGGAATTCCGCTAATTGCAGATATTAAGCGCGCCATGCCAGAGCAAAAAATCATTGTCTTTTCTGCTTCAGAAAGCCTTTTTTATCAACGCTGTTGCCTGCAACTGGGTGTGGAAGGATATGTTTACAAGCGCGGAGAGTTAGAGATGCTTCTTAGCGCAATTAAAGAGGTTGAGCGCGGAAACCGCTTTTATCCTGTCACGCATACGGCTGCAGACATGAATGAGTTCATTGAAAGTGAAAAATTGATGAGCCTCACACGCCGGGAATTGATGGTATTAGTTAAGCTCGCATCAGGAATGAGTAATAAAGAGATTGCCTCCCAATTGCAGCTGAGCAGTAAAACTGTGAGTACTTATAAAATAAAAATCTTGCACAAGCTTGGATTGAAAGGGATAAGCGGGATTAATATGACAGCGAAGATCAACGAACTGGTGTAATCGATCGGTGCTCTTTTGAACCCTGCCACTTAAGTTTTTTCACAGCGTGTCGCCTAAGCTTTTCATGCCACTCAGGAGACACGAAATGATTATTTACACCTATTGGGTTGACCTGCCAGGGAAAACCAAACCGGCCTATCTTAATTTATGTATGAAGAGTTGGAAAAACAACATCCCCAACCTGGAAATAAAAATCATTAATCATAAAAATATCTATGATTTCATACCTAAAAAGATACTGCCGCCGGTTTTCTTCCAGTTCTCTTTAGCAATGCAATCAGACATGGTTTCAGCATGGGTATTAACCATGTTAGGCGGTGTTTTTATTGATGCCGACACCATAATCACAAAAAACATCAGTGATATGAATTTTCTCAAAGGGGATAAACTGTATACTTTTGGCTATCCAGCATCGCGAGGCATTCATCTTGCCGTGTTATCTGCTAATAAAAGAAACAAACTGACTGCCGCGTGGTTCATGGGGATCATCGCGCGTCTTAATAACATTAGAGGCGAAATTTCATGGAACTATGTCGGCAACGGCATTTTAGATCCCCTGATCAAAAGTGGTGAGTATGATGATTACCTTCATATTCTGGATGCCGTTGAAGAGGGAAATATTTTAGAGGCCAGGCAACCTGAGAAAGAGCCATGGGAACGCTATTTGTCATACTATTTCATGCCAAAATCGCAGAAGGATTTTTCCAGCGAACTGGCAAAGTGTAAATGTGGCATTATTTCACTGCATAATTCATGGACACCAGAAGTCTTCAAAGATTTCTCTGAAGAGAAAATTACAAGCATGAAAAATGATTACTTGCTTCCTTATATTCTGATGGAAGCGAATAGCTAGATATAACGTAATAATATCCAGCTTCGCTTTCATAACGCTCAGCTTATAGCTTCAACGGAGGCAGTTGCGAAAAAACGCTCAGCAGCCCTTTACTCCACAGCTGACGAATTTGTGAAAAATAGGGATGGTGCTCGGTGATGTGATATTGCTCGCTGTCGCTGAAACTGTCAGTACGGTAGACCATCACATCCAGCGGTAAACCCACTGAAATATTACTCGCCAGCGTCGAATCCATCGAAATCAGCGCACACTGCATCGCCTGACTCAGCGGCGTTTCATAGCGCAGCACGCGGTCAATAATCGGTTTACCGTACTTACTCTCACCAATCTGAAAATAAGGCGTATCGACGCTGGCTTCGATGAAGTTGCCCTGCGGATAGATCTGGAATAGACGCGGCTCCTCACCACGAATCTGCCCGCCCAGCAGCAGCGTGCCGCCAAACTCCTCGCCATCGCGCTTGATCACCTCGCGCAGCGTTTCACCCACCATCAGCGCGATGTCATACAGCGATCGCCCATTGAGCAAATTCGGTTGATCGCTATCGCCGTTGTTGCGTCGCAGCAGGCTCAGCACGCTCTGCGTGGTGGCCAGATTGCCGGCGCTTTGCAGCACCAACGTGCGTTCATCATCGACCTGAAATACATGCAATTTACGGAACGAGGAAATATGATCGACGCCCGCATTGGTGCGTGAATCGGATACAAAAATCATCCCTGACGATAAACGCATTGCCACACAATAAGTCATAGTCACGCCTGTTCTGATTACTGCTGCGCATGCACCTGAAGCACCGCAGCCACCGCCAGCATATCTTCACCGCCGCCGCCCAGCCGCATACCGCGCACCGGACACGCATCGAGATAATCCACACCGACCGCCAGACGTAAATGCTGGCGCGTGCTGCGAGTATTATTGGTGATATCAAAGCTGTGCCAACTGCCATCCAGCCAGGCTTCAACCCAGGCGTGAGTGGCGACGTGCTCAACGTTTTCAGTATAGAGATAGCCGCTCACATAGCGCGCCGGAATCCCCAGACTACGACAGCAGGCGAGAAACACGTGACTGTGATCCTGGCAAACGCCGCTGCCGGCGGCAAATACTTTCGTGGCGGCATCAGTAACCAACGTGCTGCCCGGACGATACGGCATCTTCAGCAGCAGTTCATCCATGAGTTTTTCCAGGCTGGCCAGCGGTTTTTCCGGTCGCCAGTAGCGCTTGGCGAACTCACGGATCTCACCGTCCGGCTGCGTCAGCGGCGATGAGCGCAGAAACACCAACGGCGACAATAATGATTCCGGATCGGGTGCCCATTCGCCATCATCAAGGATCTCCACCACGCCACGCGCGGCGATATCCAGCTGCTGATGCGGCGTATCTAGCGTCAGCACATGCATCACATTGCCGTATGCATCCTGCGTGCAGGTGGCTTCACACGGCAGCTCGAGCTCCCACGAGAGTATCTGCTGATGCACCGAATTTTGCGGCGTCAGGCGCAGATATTGGGTGCTGAGTGTCACCTGATGTTCATAGGCGTAACGGGTTTTATGCTCGATGTTCAGTCTCATTTCGCCTCCAGATAGGTGTGATTGATGCTGTCGGCCAGCGCATTCAGGCGCGTCAGGAATGCATTGAGCCAGTGATACAAGCCTTCCTGAGTCAGGCTTTCCCAGGTACTGAAGCGCATTTCGGCCAGCAGCACGGTGATCAAATAGCGCGGGCGATCTTCGCCGCTGCTGCCGATGTTCTCTAACTGTGTGGCGATCTCATCAATACAGGAGTGCAGCGATCGCGGACTTTCACTGCGCAGGATCAGCATCTCATTCACCAGATCGGGCAACAGCTGCTGCTTGAAGATGGCGTTGTAAGCTTCACGCGCTGAAACCGCGCGCAGCAAGGTGTCGAGGCAATAATATTCGCGTACCGAATCCGACTGCTGCTCCAGCAATTGCTGATTCACACTCAGCAAACGCGCAGTGCCGTCGCTGCGCTCCATCAGCGTGCCAATGCGGATAAAACTCATCGCATCGCCGCGCAGCAAGGTGCCGAACATCGCGCCACGAAACAGGTGCGAACGCTCTTTCACCCAATCGAAAAAGGTGTCGGCGTTAGCGCTGGTAATACCGCGTCGCCGCGTGTTACGCATCTCAATCCACGTCGAGTTGATGCTCTCCCACACTTCCGACGACAAGCTGCCGCGCACCGCATGCGCGTTGTTCCACGCCTCCTGCCAGCAGCTGAAGATGCTGCACGGATTGCGGTCATCGAGCGCGAAGAAGTTGAACAACTGCGGCATGGTGCAGCGGCCATTCAGGGTTTCAAACAGTTCACGTGTGCCGGTGAGATTGAGCGGCAGCAGCAGCTCATCGCCCTGGCTGCCGCGCACCGGCATTAATGACAAACGGTTGGTCACGTCCAACACGCGTGCGAGTTGTTCTGCGCGTTCGAGATAGCGCGCCATCCAATAAAGGCCACTGGCCGTGCGGCTTAGCATGATGCGTCATCCTCCAGAACCCACGTGTCCTTGGTGCCGCCGCCCTGCGACGAATTCACCACCAGCGAACCTTCGTTCAGCGCCACGCGGGTTAAACCGCCGGGCACCAGACGAATATCCGCGCCGCACAGCGCAAACGGACGCAGATCGATATGGCGTGGCGCGAGGCCGTTGTCGATAAAGGTCGGGCACGTCGAGAGCGACAGCGTGTCCTGCGCGATGTAGTTTTCCGGCCGCGCTTTGAGGCGATCGCGGAAATCACTCAGCTCCTGCTGGCTCGCCACCGGTCCAATCAACATGCCGTAACCGCCCGCGCCGTGTACCTCTTTCACCACCATTTTCGCCAGATTAGCCAGCACATAGGTAAGATCCTGCGGTTTGCGGCATTGCCAGGTTGGGACGTTATTGAGGATCGGATCTTCATCGAGGTAGAAGCGGATCATGTCCGGCACATACGGGTAGATCGATTTGTCATCGGCGACGCCGGTGCCGATCGCGTTCGCCAGCACCACGTTGCCAGATCGATATACCGATAATAAGCCCGGCACGCCGAGCATAGAATCCGGGCGGAATGCCAGTGGATCGAGGAAGGCATCATCCACGCGACGATAGATCACATCGACTTTGCAGGGCCCGGCGGTGGTACGCATCATCACTGCGCCATCTTTCACAAACAGATCGGCGCTCTCCACCAGCTCAACGCCCATCTGCTGCGCAAGGAAGCTATGTTCAAAATAGGCGCTGTTAAAGCGGCCCGGCGTCAGCACCACCACCACCGGATCGTTGACCGGCGAGCTTTCCCGCAGGGTTTGCAGCAGATGCGAGGGATAGCGCTCAACCGGCGCGATGTGCTGCCCGGCGAACAACTCCGGATAGAGGCGCATCATCATCTTGCGGTTCTCCAGCATGTAGGAGACGCCAGACGGGGTGCGCAGATTGTCCTCCAGCACGTAATATTCGCCATCGTTATTGCGCACCATATCCACGCCGACAATATGCGCGTAGATATTGCGATGCAGATCGACGCCTTGCATACAGGGCTGATATTGATCGTTCACCAGCACCTGTTCGGCAGGCACGATGCCCGCTTTGAGGATCAGTTGCTGATGATAGATATCGTGCAGGAAGGCGTTGAGGGCTTGCACGCGCTGGCGAATGCCGCGATCGAGCATCGCCCACTCGCTGGCAGGAATGATGCGCGGCACGCTGTCGAAAGGAATTAAACGTTCCGCGCCGCCATCATCACCGTAAACGTTGAAGGTGATGCCGACGCGATGAAACAGCAGTTCCGCCTCTTCACGCTTGCGCGCTACGGCATCGACGTCCGCCTGTTGTAACCATTCCCAGTATTGCTGGTAGTGAGCGCGGTGTTGGCCATCGCTCAACAACATCTCATCATAGAAGTGCGATGCTATCTGGTAGCTTTCTTTCATGATTTACCCGGCGCTTGTCTAGAGATATTTCTCTCCTGCACAAACTGTGCCAGAGGCTTGCCCCCGGCATGTCACACGCGCCGCGTCTACGGAAATGGCTGTTATGCACTTTACTGGTGCATCAGCTGCTGCGCGATTGGCAGCCAGATCTCCGTCATCGCGCCTTCGCCACCGGTAAAGGGATCGCGGTGCGGCAGGGGAACATGCTGGATCGTCTCCTTCGACGCACGTAAACGCGACGGCTCATCACGCACGGTTTCCGGGGACATGCCTTCAGGATAGGCGCCAACGGTGAAAAAATCCTCTGAGGCAAAGACCTGTTTGTGGCCAACGCCTGCGGGGATCAACACCGCGTCGCCTTCGCGCAACGTCACCATGCGACCGCTGTCGCCGCCGAACAGTACTTCCGCCCAACCGGCAGCGACGCCCAGCACTTCATGGGTGTTCGGATGGTAATGCGTATACGGGAAAATCGGCGCACGCCACGCGGCAGGCCAACCGTTGCGGGTAAAGGTGGTTTCAAACCAGACGGCGCTGTCTTCGGTGGGATTTTCAGCGTCATACGGCACGATGCCAGGCCAGATGATCAACGGTAACGGGCTGTTGGGCACGCCGCCGGAGGGCAGCGACAGCATCAAATGTTGCGGATTGCTGGAGGATCCAGCAGAAAAGGTGCCGGCGGCGAAAGACATCAGTAACAGCAGGCTGGAGTGGTTGGCAGTCATACTCTTTCTCCGGTTAATCACGATGCTTAATTGTGGCTTACCAAAGCGGCATTGCAATGTGCGCCCGGCGACAAAATTCACAAAAAAGAATGATTTAGCTAACTAAAGCCAAATTTATTGGTAACATTTTTAACATCGCGTGCGGGAAATGAGTGGTCGCCATGAATGGCGACCCTACGATGCATTATCACGATTTTGTAGGGTCGCCATTTATGGTGACCCGGCCGCAAAGTGCAGGAATTTTAGGCGAAAAAAAACCGGTGGATTTCGCCACCGGCCGAATCAAAAAAACGATTCAAAGGCACTGACAGGTTATCGCAGGCGCTCAGCGATGGGCTTCACAACGTTCTCCCCTTCGCGGCCATAAAATTGGAATAAGGTTTCAGCAGCGGCATCGGTTAACACCAGAATTTCGATGCGACGATTGCGCGCACTCATCGGATCGTCTCGATCGCGTGGCATACGTGATGCCATGGCATTAACCTGCAATACACGCGCACTCTCTAATCCGCCACGCTCCAGCGCACGGCGCGCCGCCAGCGCGCGATCGCCAGACAGGTTCCAGTTGTTGTAGGAGGCTTGGCCGCTATATTTCGCAGCATCGGTATGACCGCTGATCATGATTTTGTTGTCGATACGGTTAAACACCGGACCGAGTTCGGTCAGCAATTTCTGGAAGAACGGGGTTAACACCGCGCTCCCACGTGGGAACATCATGCGATCCTGATCGTCCTGAATCAGAATGCGCAGCCCCTGTGGCAAGGTTTCCAGCATCAGATAATTTTGCGCGTTATAGCTGTTGATCATCCGTTGCAGCTGGCTATGTAACAGCGCCAGTTCCGCATCCGAACGCGACAGCACACTGTCTAAATCTTCCTGCGGTTGGTTGCCCGCGTTCAGGCTGATGTCATCCTGAGATGAACTGACGGTCGCAGCTTGCGTCGGCGGAGAAACCGCCATGGTTTCGCCAATGATCGCCGATGAGCCCGCGCTCTCAACATCAAAGGGATTGAAGTTGGTCCCAGTAAAAACGGAAGTGCCGTTCAATTGCGCGACGATCTCTTTACGTTCCTCTTCGCTCACCGCGCCCATAATCCACAGCACCATAAACAACGCCATCATCGCCAACGTAAAGTCGGCAAACGCCACTTTCCACGCGCCGCCATGATGCGCATGGTGCGCCTTTTTGCCGCCGCGTTTGATGATCAACTTTGTGGTGGTCACCAAAGGTGCCGAGCGTATTTCCGAAGTCTCGGCACGTTTTACCCTCGATGCCTTGCCGGGCAAGCAGATGGCGATCGATGCCGATCTGAATGCCGGTTTAATCAATCAGGAACAGGCCGGTCTGCGCCGTAAAGACGTTGCCAACGAAGCCGACTTCTACGGCGCGATGGACGGAGCCTCTAAGTTCGTGCGCGGTGATGCTATCGCCGGGATCATGATCCTGATGATCAGCGTGATCGGCGGGATTTTGATCGGCGTGTTCAAGCACGGTTTACCGGCGGGACAAGCATTTGAACAGTATGTCCTGCTGACCATCGGTGATGGTTTGGTGGCGCAGATTCCATCACTGCTGCTTTCAACCGCCGCGGCCATCATCGTGACGCGCATCAGTGATGGCGCGGACATGGGCGATGACATCAAGACGCAGCTGCTGGCACGACCGGGTACGCTGTACACCGCTGCCGCCGTAATGTTTGTGCTGGCGATTGTGCCGGGCATGCCGCATCTGGTGTTCCTGATTTTTACCGCCATGCTGCTGTTTGCCGCCTGGCGTCAAAGCCGTGGCGTGAAAGCACCGACGCAAGATCACCACGATATGGCAGCGATCAATCAGGCGCTGATGCAGCCGGAAGAGCAGCCCGCCATCGGTTGGGACAATATCCCGATGGTTGAGCCCATCGGCCTGAATCTCGGCTACAAGCTGGTGACGCTGGTGGATAAAGGCAAAGGCGCGCCGCTGACGCTGCGTATGCGCGGCGTGCGCCAGGTGGTATCGGAAACCAGCGGCGTGCTGCTGCCGGAAATTGCGCTGCGCGAGGATTTCCACCTCAAACCGGCGCAGTATGCGATCAAGATCAACGGTGTGCGCACCGCCGTCGGCGAAGTGCATGCCGATCGTTTAATGGCGATCCCGACGCCGGAACAGTACGGTGAGATCGATGGCGTATTGGATACCGATCCCGCCTACGGCATGGCGGTGACGTGGATCCTGCCCGAGCAGAAAGCCAAAGCGCTGAACCTCGGTTATCAGGTGGTGGATTGCGCCAGCGTGGTCGCCACCCATGTGAATAAAGTGGTGCGTGAGAATCTGCCCGAGCTGTTTAACTATGATGACATTACCCAGCTGCATCAGCGTCTGGCGAACGTGGCACCTAAACTCTCTGAAGATGTGAATGCGGCGGTGAACTACAGCTTGCAGCTGAAAGTGTATCGTCTGCTGCTGAACGATCAGGTCTCGCTGAAGGACATCACCACCATCGCAACGACTTTGCTGGAGAGCGTGGCGATCACCAAAGATCCGATCCTGCTGACGTCCGATGTGCGCTATGCATTGCGCCGTGCGATGGTGGCAGCGATTGCGCCGGATAATAAACCGCTGTCGGCGTATACGCTGGAGAACAGTCTGGAGAACCTGCTGCTGGCGGCGCTAAATCAGGCGCAGCAAGCCGGTAAAGTGGCACTGGATAGCTTCCCGGTGGATCCGAATATCCTGACGCAGTTGCAAAGCACGCTGCCGGTGATGATGGAGCAGCTGAAAGCGCAGAACCTGACGCAGGTGCTGCTGGTCACGCCGCAGCTGCGTCCGCTGATTGCGCGCTACGCGCGTCTGTTTGCCAATGGGTTGAATGTGCTGTCGTATAACGAAGTGCCCGATGAGGCGAATTTGCAGATTGTGGGTCAGGTGAGTTAGAGCGTACTGGCTGTCTTGGAACGTGCTCGCTGGTCCCCCATCCCGGCCTTCCCCCGCTAGCGGGGGAAGGAGACGCTGCCACATGCAGCTTCAGAACTAACATATGGCAGCATCCTCCTCCCCCATTCATGGGGGAGGACCGAGGAGGGGGACACCGAGCACCGACCGAGGAGGGGGACAGCGAGCACCGACCCAATTCTAACAGCCAGCACTATCCCATCAACGCCGCCATAATCACTGCAAAAACCGTGTCCGGCTGCAGCATCACCTCATGATTCCAAAACCTCAGCACACGCCAGCCCTGTCTGTTTAACCGTTGCGTACGTTCATCGTCATATCTGACAGTTTCGCCATGGTGCGATCCATCGAGTTCAATCGCTAGCCGCTTCTCCAGGCAGGCAAAATCCAGGATATACGGGCCATAAGGATACTGGCGGCGAAATCGCAAGCCACCACATTGTCTGGCGCGCAGCAGAATCCAGAGCTTTCGCTCTGCTGGCGTCATGTTATTTCTCAGTTCCTTAGCGCGCAGCACATGATGTCGCATCAATATTCATCCTGAAAAAGCGCATCGTGTTCCCGCTGGTGCCCAATCACAACGCATGGAGTGCCATCTTGAGCAGTAGATTCCAACTGTTATAAAAAAACACACCGAATCTGTCTCTAATTCGCTTCACTGTTATGTGCTTTACTGGCAGGCAGTGATAATTAGAGGTGAACAATGGACGCGATCAAACAAATCCTGCTCGACGAAATCGCCACGCTGAACCGTGAAGGACAGCGTGATAATTTGCCGCGCTTTAGCTTTTCCTTCCTTAAAACCCATCCGGGACTCTGGGCCATCATGTACTTATGCTACGCGCTGTGTGTGGCGTTGATCTTCTCAACCGAGATGCTCGGCTGGCCCGCGTTCTGGTTTGCCACGGTGTTTGTGGTGGTGATGAGCGTGCTGATGCTGATGGATATCAACCCGAAATACCGCTTCGAAGATATCGATACGCTGGATCTGCGCGTGTGCTACAACGGCGAGTGGTATTACGTGCAGCCGGTTTCGCAGCAGGCGCTGGACAAAATTCTTGATAATCCGCATACGCCGGATCGCGTGCGCAGCGGCATTGATCGTCTGATGAAGCAGAAAGGGGAAGTGGATTTCTACGACGTCTACTATCTCACCTGGGGCCACCAGCAGGCAGCCCACGTTTAATGGTTTAATCCGGCAATCAGTTTTCCCAACATCTCCACCGCCGCTTCAGCGCGTGCATCCCACGGCCAGGCGGTGTTAAAGCGGAAGCAGTGGCTGAAACCTTCGCTACTGGAAAACAGCTGGCCGGGCGCGATGCTGATCCCCTGCTGCAAGGCCAGGTGGTAGAGCTCAGTGGTGTTGATCTGCGCTGGCAGCGTGATCCACAAAAAATAGCCGCCCGGCGTATCGCTGATGCTGGCATCCGCGGGCAATAGGCGGCGCAGCGCCTGTTGCGCCAGCTGTTTACGTTTTGCCAGCGTCTGACGCAGCTTCTTCAGATGCGTATCGTAGCTGCGCGTGCTGAGGAAATCGGCGAGCGCCAGCTGCATCGGCGCGCTGGTCGACAGCGTGCTCATCAGCTGAATGCGCTGCACGCGCTGCGCGTGACGTCCCGCCGCCACCCAACCGACGCGAAATCCCGCCACCAGATTCTTCGAAAAACTGCCGCAGTGCAGCACGTTGCCGTCACGATCAAAGGCTTTGGCCGGCAGCGGTTTGTCATGGCCTTCATACAGATCGCCGTACACGTCGTCTTCAATCATCGCCACATTGTAGCGCGCCAGCAGTGCCACCAGCTGCTGCTTACGCTCGGCGCTCAGGGTAAAGCCGAGCGGATTTTGTCGGTTGGTCATTAGCCAGCAGGCTTTCACCGGCCAACGCTGCAGCGCCTGCTCCAGCTCATCCAAATCCATGCCGTGTTCCACATCGCTGGCGATGGCAATCGCGTTCAGCTTAAGGCGTTCGATAGCCTGCAATGCGCCATAAAACGACGGATTTTCAAGGATCACCCAATCGCCGGGTTCGGTAACGGCTTGCAGGCTGAGATTGAGCGCTTCCATCGCGCCGTTAGTGATGACGATGTCATCCGGCGACAGCGTGATGCCCTGTTGCGCATAGCGCTGGGCGAGAATTTTACGCAGCGCTTCATTGCCTGGCGGCAGGTTGTTGAGCGCATCGGTGGGTTTCAGGTTGTGTGAGACTTTCACCAGCGAGCGCATTAGCTGGCGCTGCGGGAAGAGTTCGGGATCGGGAAACGCCGAACCAAACGGCATGATGGCGGGATTGCGCGTGGCTTGCAGCACATCAAACACGAAGCTGTTGGTATCGGCCTGGTCGGTTTTGGCGATCTCCTGGGTGGGCAAGCGCGGACGACTTTCGGCGGCGCGCGGCGCGACGTAATAGCCCGATTGCGGCTTTGAGACAATCCAGCCCTGGCTCTCCAGCACTTCATAGGCGTGCATCACCGTCATCAGGCTTAATCCGCTCTGTTCCGCCTGCTGCCGCAGAGAAGGCAATTTCTCACCCGGCGGCCAGATGCGCGCTTCCATTTGCGTGCGCAGCCTGTCTACCAACTGCTGATATTTCGCCACCCGAACTCCGATGTAGAGGATTTGGCGGCTATTTTAGCGCAAATCGCTGACGCCTGAACGCCTCTGGTTTGTCAGCGACCGTTTGTCCGCTCTAAGAGTTTTCCTACTTCGAGACATTTCTGCTAAGTCAACGTTAGCAACCTCACTAACATCACGGGTTTTCAGGCCTACCCAACATCAGATAGACAAGGATATTTATCATGCAAGAAACAGTGCAAAAATGGACCACGAATCCTAAACCCTCTCTCAGCACAACCATTCCTGAGGAGAAAGGCGGGATTATGGAAATCGTGCTGAATGGCACCATTTACAAGGCGGATATTGACAAGGTGACGGGCACATGGAGCTGGACACCGGATGCCGCACTCGCCGATGGGCCCTATAACATCACCTTCCGGGTGATTGACGACGCGGGCAATTATGGTGATCCCACGCAGTTAATTCTTCACGTTGATACCACGGCGCCTTCTAAACCTGAAATTCTGCGCGTATTGGATGATGAAGGTTCAGAGCAAAGCTGGCTGATGCCGGGTGCCAAAACCGATGATAAAACGCCGGTCCTGAGCGGCTACGCTGAACCCGGTTCGATTGTGCGCCTGTACGACGGCAGCAATGAAATTGGCAGCGCTAAGGCTGCTCAAAACGGCCGCTGGGAAATTACTCCAGCGACCGAACTGTCCGAGGGTACGCACAGTTTCACGGTAACCAGCACCGATCGTACGGGCCACACCAGCAAGGCGTCTGATGCCTTTAGCCTAATAATTGAGTCTCCGCCCGTTGTGGGCGACGCAACTATTACCTATGCCACTGATGATGTGGGTACCGTTACGGGCATGCTGGGTGATGGTGCCATCACGGATGACACCACCCCGACACTGAACGGCACGGCCAACGCAGGCAGCGATGTGCGCATACAATATCGCGCACAAAACGGCAGCTGGACTGAGGGCGGCCTGGCAACACTGAACGGCACTGACTGGACGTGGACACCCAACCCGGCGCTGACCGAAGGTAAATACGAATTCCGTGTCAATGACGGCAGCGGTTGGAGCGATGAGTTCAAACTGGAGATTGATCTGACGCCCGAAGATCGCTACGAGATTACGCACGCTTACGATGATTTCGGTTCTTATACCGGTGAACTCGGCAACGGCGCGATCACCGACGACCGCACACCAACGCTGCACGGTCGCGGCGAAGCGAACAGCGTGGTCTATATTCACTGTCTCAATCTGCAAGGCGCGTGGGTATTGCTGGAAAGCGTCACCGTCGGCGCGGATGGTCAGTGGCGCTATGATCCCGATTTGCTGGATGTGGGCAATTATCAATTCAGCGCAGAGAGCAGTGCCGTTCATGATGCTAACGCGAAAAGCTTTGGTCTGAAAATTGTGCCTGAAGGCAGCTTTGCCCCCACCATTGACGGCGCCATTGATAATGCAGGACCGATAGCGGGATTTATTAAAAATAATGCTTTAACAGATGATACCACCCCCACCTTGACAGGCACGGCTGAAGCGAACAGCCTGGTGGTGATTTCATACAAATCTGACACAAGTAGTGACGACCTTGTTTTCTCCGTTGTGGCTGACTTCCGTGGCAAGTGGACCTTTACACCCGACGAATTAACGCAGGGCTTATGGGAATTCAACGTTAAACGCCCGGAAGGTGACTTTTTATCAAATGCATTCAATTTATCTATTGTGCAGGATGACAGCGAGGCTTACTCATACGGTTTTGATGATAAAACAAAACGTGAAGATTTGATTACAGGCAAACTCTACTCCCTGACTCAGGACGTCTCTTTAAAAATAAATAGTGGAGATGGAACATTCATGGGAGGAGGTGCAGGTGATCACTATAATGTTGGTGAAGGGACATTACACGTAGGCAAAAATAGTTTGATTGAATTTCAATTATCTAATATTAGAGAGTTTTCTTTTTCTATCGCTGGTGCGCACGGCGGCACTGCTACTGTAATAGCGTACGATACATCTAACAAAATTCTATCAAGAACAACATACGTATTAAAAGACAACGCAGTAATGGGCCCTGAAAAACATGACCAATTCACATTTAATTTCAACAACCAATTACTTGGAAAAATAGAAATAACTCACACTGACCCTGGTTTTTTCATTGATCATTTGAAATGGTATCCCGCATTAAATCCTAATCAGATTTTAGATGTAAATAATAACGACCATTCTCTATTCATTATTGACGATGCTAACCCGTTATCACTGAACATTTCCGACGTTCTGACATCCGGCCAAAAAGATCTTTATATTGATGACGGTAAAACCCAGTTAATGGTCAACGGTAAAGCGGATGACATCCTGCAGCTGGACGATATTCTGCCAGCAGGCAATGAAACCAGCGGCTGGACGGCGCTGGCGGGCACCGTCACCATTGCGGGCTGCGAATATCAGGTTTACAGCAATGGCGATGCCGAATTACTGGTGCAGGAGGGTGTGAAAACCGAACTGGTGTAATTGCTGACATCACCACCCTGAAGGCCGGATTAACAACCGGCCTTTTTTTATAAACCGCACTGTCTTGCCCCTGCCGCAGCAACGGCCATTTCTCATCCTGCGTCCTCATTCGTGCTTCCTTTTGCCTGTGCAGCCTGGCCACCCACTGCTGATTTTTCAGCGGCCGCTTGTCCGCTCTAAGAGTTTTCCTACTTCAAGACATTTCTGCTAAGCCAACGTTAGCAACCTCACTAATATCACGGGTTTTCAGGCCTACCCAACATCAGATAGACAAGGATATTTATCATGCAAGAAACAGTGCAAAAATGGACCACGAATCCTAAACCCTCTCTCAGCACGACCATTCCTGAGGAGAAAGGCGGGATTATGGAAATCGTGCTGAATGGCACCATTTACAAGGCGGATATTGACAAGGTGACGGGCACATGGAGCTGGACACCGGATGCCGCACTCGCCGATGGGCCCTATAACATCACCTTCCGGGTGATTGACGACGCGGGCAATTATGGTGATCCCACGCAGTTAATTCTTCACGTTGATACCACGGCGCCTTCCAAACCTGAAATTCTGCGCGTTGTGGATGATGAAGGTTTACATCAAAGCTGGCTGATGCCGGGTGCCAAAACCGATGATAAAACACCGGTCCTGAGTGGCAGCGCTGAAGCCGGTTCGATTGTGCGCCTGTACGACGGCAGCGTTGAAATTGGCAGCGCCAAGGCCGATCAAAACGGCCGCTGGGAAATTACTCCAGCAACCGAACTGCCAGAGGGGACGCACAGTTTCACGGTAACCAGCACCGATCGTACGGGCCACACCAGCAAGGCGTCTGATGCATTTAGCCTAATGATTTATCCTGACAGCCCGCCACCGATTGCTGGCGAGGCAACCTTCACCTACGCCATGGATAATGCGGGTAGCATAACGGGCATGCTGCTTGATGGTGCCATCACCGATGACACCACTCCTACCCTGCACGGCACTGCCTTAGCTGGTAGCGCTGTACGCATACAATATCGTGCAGAAGACGGCAACTGGATTGATGGCGGCCTGGCAACATTAAACTGTACGGAGTGGACCTGGACACCAAGCCCAGCGCTGCCTGAAGGAAAATACATATTTCGCGCCAATAGCGGAAAAGGATGGAGTTGGGAGTTCAGACTGGACATTGATCTGACACCTGGCGATCGTTACGAGATTACGCACGCTTACGACAATTCCTACAGGTATCTTGGAGAACTCGGTGACGGCGCGATCACCGATGACCCCACGCCAACGTTGCACGGTCGTGGCGAAGCGAACACCATAGTTTATATTCACTGGCTTAATCTGCAGGGCGCATGGGTATTGCTGGAGAGCGTCACGGTTGGGGCGGATGGTAAGTGGCACTATGAACCTGAAATGCTGGAGATGGGAAATTATGAATTTAGCGCGGAGGGAAGTGCTATTCATGATGCCAATGCGAAAAGCTTTGGCTTGAAAATTGTGCCTTATACCAGCTTTAACCCAACCATTGAAGGATTCATTGATGATGCAGGGCAGATACAAGGATTTATAAAAAAGGATGGTGCAATAACGGATGATACGACACCCACGTTGACAGGCATAGCTGAAGCCAACAGCGAGGTCATTATCAGATACAAATCGGGCACTAGTAATTTTGAACAATACGTTGTTGCTGATTCCAGTGGTAGGTGGACCTTCACACCCGAAGATTTAACGCTTGGCATGTGGGAATTCAAAGTCAAACGCGTGTATGGTCACTCAGAAGAAATAATAAATTTATCTGTCGTGCAGGATGACAGTGAAGCTTACTATTATGGTTTTAATGGGAAAATAGCTGGTGAAAAATTAGTTACAGATACACCCTGTCATCTTACCGGGGACATTTCATTAACATTATTAGAGGGAAACGCAGAGTTTCATTTCCCCGTTCTTACTCCGATCCCTGATAAATCCATGCTATTATGGGCACAAAATAATAGTCAACTTGAGTTTAATTTAACCGATACCAGAACATTTTCCTTTGACGTCGGCCTTGGTAATGGTGGCAACCTTAATATATCGGTATTCGACACATCCAATAACCTTATATCAAGCGTAAGTCACCAATTAACTGATAACTATGCAACTGGATACCTTTTAGAAAATATTTCGCTTAATGTCGATAACCAACCAATTGGCAAGGTAGTTATAGATGTTGATGACCTGGGTGGAGTTTTCATCGATAACCTGACATGGTTACCGTTAATAAACCCCAATCAAATTTTAAAAGATAATACCAGTGACAGTGCATTATTCATTATTGACGACGCTAACCCGTTATCACTGAACATTTCCGACGTGCTGGCATCCGGCCAAAAAGATCTTTATATCGATGACGGTAAAACCCAGCTAATGGTCAACGGTAAAGCGGATGACATCCTGCAACTGGACGATATTCTGCCAGCAGGCAATGAAACCAGCGGCTGGACGGCGCTGGCGGGCACCGTCACCATCGCCGGCTGCGAATATCAGGTTTACAGCAATGGCGAAGCCGAATTGCTGGTACAGGAAGGTGTGAAAACCGAACTGGTGTAATTGCTGACATCACCACCTTGAAGGCCGGATTAACAACCGGCCTTTTTTTATTAACCGCACTGGTGCCGCAGAATTAAGGCATCTGCTCCACTTCCCGTTCGTCCTCTTCCACCGCCGCAAAAAAATTCGGCAGCTCCTCAATACGTTCCGGCGGCACCGGTTTTCCCAACAAGTAACCCTGCAACGTATCGCAACCTAAACCGGTAAGAAACGCCTGCTGATCCTGCGTTTCTACCCCTTCAGCCACCACTTTCAGGTGCAGCGACTGCGCCAGCGCAACAATCGCGGAAACGATGGTGGCATCTTCGGAGTGCGCCTGTAACTCGTTAACAAAGGCGCGATCGATTTTCAGCTCGCTGGCCGGTAAACGCTTGAGATATAACAAGCTGGAGTAGCCGGTGCCGAAATCGTCAATCGAGGCTTTTACGCCCATGTTGGTGAGTTCGGTGAGGATACGCACACTCTCTTCCGGATCGCGCATCGCCGTGGTTTCGGTGACTTCCAGTGTCAGCAGCTCAGCCGGAATTTGGTGCTGCGCCAGCGCCTCGGTAACGGTTTCCACCAGATTGCTTTGCTCAAACTGTACCGCCGACAAATTGACCGCCACCGACCAGTGCGGATGGCCCTGCAGATGCCAGGAACGCAGTTGGCGACAAGCTTCGTTAATCACCCAGTTGCCGATATTAATGATCATGCCGGTCTTTTCCGCCATCGGCAGGAAGGCGTCCGGCGCCAGTAAACCGCGTGAAGGATGCTGCCAGCGCAGCAGCGCTTCAAAGCCCAGAATCGGGCCGCTCGGCGCGCAGTATTTTGGCTGGTAGAACAGGCGTAACTCTTCGTTATCCAGCGCTTGCCACAGATCGTTATTCAGCTGCAATTGTGACTGCGCCAGCGTGTTCATCGACGGCTGAAAGAAGGTATAGCCGTTGCGACCGTTGTTTTTGGTGTGATACATGGCGGCATCGGCGTTGAACATCAGCTCGCGATCATCTTTGCCATCGCCAGGGTAGACCGCAATACCAATACTCAGCGACACCACCAGCTCATAGCGCGAGATATCGAACGGACGATCCACCGCTTTAACCAGCGTATCGGCGACCGCTGCGGCATCGTTGGGTTCATCGATTTCCAGCAGTAGTACAAATTCGTCGCCGCCCATGCGCGCCAGCGTATAGTGCCCTTTCATCTGTTCGGTCATGCGCTCGGTCACACCAATCAGCAAATTGTCGCCCACGTGATGACCAAAGGCATCGTTGACCGCTTTGAAGCCGTCAAGATCCATAAACATCAGCGCAAACTGCGACTTCTCGCGATTGGCTTTATTGAGGGCTTGTTCGAGGCGATCTTCCAGCAAAATACGGTTGGGTAAGCGCGTCAGGTTATCGTGCAGCGCCAGCTGCGCCAGTTCGCGGTTGGCCTCCGCCAGCGAATGCGCAAGGATCGAGGTGCGTGCCTGCAAACGCGCATCCAGCATCGAGACCAGCAAGGTAATGCCGAGGATCGCCAGCGTCACCACCGTCACCACAATCGCCAGCCAGTTGCTGTTAACGCCCATTTGCGTCGCGTGGCTGTGCATCGGGAAGTCGGCCGCCGCCATGCCGGTGTAGTGCATGCCCGCAATCGCGCAGCCCATCACCACTGAGGCACCCAAACGCAACACGGTGACGCGGCCGTGGCCTTCTCGCAGGTTAAACGCCAGCCACAGCGCGGCACCCGACGCCACCAACGCAATCGCCACCGATGCCGCCACCCAACCCCAATTCCACGTAATGCCAGGCGCAAACATCAGCGCCGCCATGCCGGTGTAGTGCATCGCCACCACGCCGGACCCCAGCACCAAGGCACCACCGCACAGTCGCGGCCACGGTAACGTCGGCGTTGAACACACCAGCCACAGCGCAAATACCGAGGCTAATACCGCCACCACCATGGAGGTGACGGTGAGCATGGGATCGTAGCTCATGACCATGTCGAGGCTCATCGACAGCATGCCGATAAAGTGCATCGCCCAAATGCCGACGCCCATAGCGAATCCACCGCCAAATAACCAAACCAGCGCCACCTTGCCAGTTGAGGAAGCCACGCGCCCTGCCATATCAAGTGCAGTAAACGAGGCCAGCATCGCCACCAGAATCGAGACGATGACGGTAAACGAGTCGTACGAAGTCACTAACATAGTGATTTACCAAGTAAAAGCCGGTTTGAGTCAGCTGTGGTGTTGTGATTAAAAGTGAGATCTATGGGTTTTATTGTAGGAATTATCGGCAGCATCACTGCCGATCTGAGTTTTTGAACGATGAAACCTTCCGATGGGGAAGAAACTAAAAATTGTTTATTGCGCGCCTGCCAGCGGCACCAGGTTATCGCTATACGCCAGCGGCACGTTAAGCGCAGCGGTAAATTCACCGATGCGGTCGGCGGGTGTGGGCTTGCCGAGCAGATAACCTTGCAGCGTGTCGAAGCCTAAACCGGTGAGCAAACGCTGCTGCTCCTCGGTTTCGACGCCTTCCGCCACCATGCGCAGGTTGAGCGTTTGCGCCAGCGTCAACATCGCGGTGACCACCGTGGCGTCTTCGCTACCGGCGCGCAAACTGTTGATAAAGGCGCGATCGATTTTTAGCTCGCTGGCTTCGAGGTGTTTCAAATGCAGCAAGTTGGCGTAGCCGATGCCGAAGTTATCGATCGCCACTTTTACGCCAAGACGATGCAGCTCGGCAATGCGCTGCTGGCTAAACTGCGGATCGCGCATCGCGATGTTCTCAGTAATTTCCAGCATCAACGCCCCTTCCGGGATCTGATGGTGCTGCAATGCCTGGCGCACGCTCTCAATCAAATCGCGCTGCTGGAACTGCAGAGCCGAGAGATTGACAGAGACGGTCCAGTCACCATTGCCTTCATCGTGCCACTGCTTAAGCTGGCGGCAGGCTTCATTGATCACCCAGTTACCCAGCGCGACAATTTGCCCGGTTTTCTCGGCGCGCGCCAGAAACATATCCGGCATCAGCAGTCCGCGACGCGGATGCTGCCAGCGCAACAGCGCCTCAAAACCGATTAATACCGTGCCGCCCGCGCGGAATTTTGGCTGGTAGAACAGGCGCATCTCCTGATATTCCAGCGCGTTCCACAAATCGTTGGCCAGCGCCAGCTGATGCTGCGCCACCGCGCTCATCGCCGGTTCAAACAGGCACCAGCCGTTACGGCCGCTGTGTTTGGTGTGATACATGGCGGAGTCGGCGTTAAACATCAGCTCCTGCTGGCTGCGGCCGTGCAGCGGGAAGATCACAATGCCAACGCTCAGGGAGACGCGCAGCGAATAGCGATCGAGATTGAAAGGCGCATCAATGACCTGCACCAGCCGCTGCGCCAGTTTGGTGGCCTGATGCAGATGGAATTGCGGACACAGCAGTACGAATTCATCGCCGCCCAGACGCGCCAGCAGAATCTCTTCAGCGAGTTCACTTCGTAAACGCTCAGCCACCGCAATCAGCAAGCGATCGCCGACGTGATGGCCCCATGTGTCATTAATGGCTTTGAAACCATCGAGATCCATGAACATCAGCGCAAAGTTCTCATCCTGCAGCGTCGCCTGTTTGATCTCCGTGGTGAGTTGCTGCTCCAGCATCACGCGATTTGGCAGCGCGGTGAGGTTGTCATGCATCGCCAGCTGGCGCAGCTCGCTGTTGGCGCGCTTGAGTTTAGCGGCGAGGCGCGCGGCACGGATCTGCGCATCCAGCATCGAGATCAGCAACATGAATCCCAGAATACTCAGCGTGATAATGGTGACCCACACCGCCAGTCCCTCTTCGCTGGCACCGTGATGTTGCATGCTTACCGGCATAACGAACTCTGCTGCCGCCATGCCGGTGTAATGCATGCCGGCAATCGCAATCCCCATCACTAACGCTGCGCAGGCGCGCAGTAATAACAGGCTTTCGCCCTGGCGCAGATGAAACGCCAGCCACAACGCCGCGCCTGATGCCGCATAGGCAATCAGCACCGAGAGCGCCACCAGCGGCAGATTCCAGTCAATTGGGCTTTCAATCATCAGCGCGTTCATGCCGAGGTAATGCATGACAATGATGCCGCTGCCCATGATCAGGGTGCCGCGAATTAAGCGTCGCCGGGTAAGATGGCTGCCCTGCACGCCCTGCGCAAAGGCAAAGATGGCGGTGACAATCGCCACCAGTAATGAGATGGCGGTGAGTTCGACGTCGTAGCGCATGGTCATTGGCATCATCATCGCCAGCATGCCAATAAAGTGCATCGCCCACACGCCGATGCCCATCGCGGTGCCTCCGCCGATTAACCACAGTTTTGCCAGACAGCCGCGTGAAACGGCTACGCGCCCGGCGGTATCTAAGGCGGTAAACGCGGCAATGAAGGCCACGATCAGTGAAACGGTAACCAGAACGCTATCCCAGGTAACCAGTAGCATGTGCGCTCCTAAATTCCACCCGCTACGGAGCAGGTGCGGTGTCGTCAAATTAGAACAAGGATGATAAAGCGCCGATCAAGGGCGATTCATGACCGCCTGCGGCGAAGTTCAACTTAGAACCGATCCAGACAAATCTTGAGTCATGGTGCGGATTTTTTTTATTTTCATCGTCAGTCGTTAAGCGAAAAATTAATAATATCTGATTAATGCACGAACATAACATTGAACCGTAGCGTGCGGTAGAGGGAGAAATCATCGGCTGTTTAGTTTTTCTAACCGCTCGCTACCCCTTGTGTTTACTGAGTTATCGGCGAAAAGTGTGAATTGATTAGGGAAAAATTGAACCCCTGGCGTACAAGTGCCGATTTGCTGATCTATAGTAAAGAAAACTGATATAAATCATTAATCCGTCATCTAGGAATTTTCTTAGATGGCAGGCGCTTACGCTGTCGAGTCCATTGCGGCTCTTGTTTGATTTCGGATGTATTTCCATAAATGTCTGACCAGGTGAAAAAGCACTGACCTTGGATAATCAGTAAGGAATGATTATGAAACTCAAGCTTTTTCTTATGGCTACTAGCCTAAGCGCCGCGCTAGCCCCTACTGCTGTTTTTGCCGCCACCACCACGGGAACCATCAATGCGACGTTGACGCTGACCACCGGTTGTTTGGTAAACGGCCAGTCTGCAACGACGGGGGTTAACTTCGGTACCCTGAACTTTGGTAGCAGTGCCGCCACCTTTGATACGCTCAACGCCACGCTGGTCGGTGCCTCGGGTAACGGCATCTTTGTCCGCTGCACCACCGGACAAACCTTCAACGTGCAGGTCACCAGCAGTAATGCCGCTCCGGCGACCATTTACGGCACGGTGAGTGGGCAGCCACGCTATCTGATCCTCGGCTCCAACAATACGCAGGGTATTGCCTATACGTTGTATAGCGATGCCGCCTTTACCACTGCTATCGCCAACAACACCAATATCGCCGCCAGTGGCACCACGGATCCAACGTTGGGTACCAACTACGCCATTTATGGTCGCGTGGTCGGCGGCGGCTTTAACCCGTTGATTCCCGCAGGGACTTACACCGACACCATTAACGTGGCGGTGAATTACTGAGGGAAAGGATAATCAGGGTGGCCGTGGTGCAGCGGTTGATGCACAGTGCAGGCGGCCTTGCCCTGCTGATAGGGAGCGTCTCCGCCTGGGGGTTGCCCACAGCAACGTTTCAGGTTTCAGCATCAGTAGTGGCAGGCTGTGTTGTTTCCGGTACCAATACCGGGGTCTTTGGCACGCTTAACTTTGGTACCCAATCTGGCGTGGCTGCAAGCAGCGTCAGCGCCAGCTATGTGCAAAGCACCACTATCACTCTCGCCTGCACGCCAGGCACCGCCGTCAGCATGAGCATTAACGGTGGCAGCAATTACACCTCCACGCGCAACCTCAAGCATACCAGCAACACCGATACCGTGGCCTACAGCCTGTATACCAATGCGGCACACACCACGGCGATTCCAGTGAACAGCCCGATGGCGTTGAGTTACAGCAATGCCAATAACATCACGTTGCCGATTTACGGCTTATTAACGCTGCTCGGCCCCACGCGCGCCGGGACGTATACCGACACCTTAACCGTCACGCTGAGTTGGTGACGGCGCCAATAAGAAGGATGAATGATGATGAACCTGCGCGCCCTGATTCTGTTGTTATGTGTGGCACTAACACCTGCGGTGCATGCCGCCAATTCACTGATGGTGTGGCCAATCGATCCGGCAATCGATCCACAAGATAAAGCCAGCGAGCTGTGGCTGGAGAATCGCGGCAATGCCACCACCATGATGCAGGTGCGCATCTTCAGCTGGCAGCAGGTCAACGGTCAGGAGCAGTATCAAACCCAGCAGCAAGTGGTAGCGAGCCCGCCGATGGTACGCCTTGAGCCAGGGCAAAAGCAGCTGGTGCGTTTAATCAAGCAAACGCCGCCTGAAGCCGGACGTGAGATGTCCTATCGCGTGGTGCTGGATGAGATCCCCACGCCGCGCACGCCGGGCGAGAATCAGGCCGGGCTGACGTTCCAGATGCGCTATTCGGTGCCGCTGTTTGTTTACGGCAACGGCGTAACACGCGACACGGCGAAACCGCAGCTGAGCTGGCAGGAAGTGAACAGCGGCGGCAAGCGCTGGCTGGAGCTGACCAATCACGGTAACGGCCACGCGCGTTTAAGTAACGTGACCATTGGCGGGCACAAAATGGGCAACGGCTTGTTTGGCTACGTGCTGGCCAACAGCAGCCATCGCTGGCCGTTAACCCGCAGCGTAAGCGGTGAACTGTCGGCCGAAATGAACAAAGGCCACTGGAGCAGCGCTGCCGCGCGTTGATGAAGTTAACGCCGCATCCCTGCGCGCTGGCCGTTGCCAGCGTGCTCTGTATTTGCCCGATGAGTAGCAGTGCGGAGACCTTCTCCGAACTGCCACCGCCGCCTGCGCTAGAGAATAACGCCAGCGGTCAGCAATACATGCTGGAACTGGTGGTGAATCAGGGCGAACGTGGCGACATCGTGCCGGTTGAACGCAAAAACGGTGATTTCTGGCTGCGACGCGGCGATCTGCAACGCGCCGGTATTCCGGCCGAGAAGTTGCAAGGGCAGCAGATCGATGTCAATCAACTGAGCGGAGCGAAAGTGGAGTATGACGAACGACGCCAGCGCCTGTTACTGACGGTGCCGCCCGCCTGGCTGCCGGGCCAAACCATTGGCCAGCTGCAGAATGCGCCGCGCTTTCCCGGCCGCGCCAGCAATGGCGCCCTGCTCAACTATGACTTCTACGCCACGCGCACCGATAACGCCGGTTCGCGCCTCTCCAGCTGGAATGAATTGCGCTTCTTTGGCCCGGTTGGGCAGTTTTCGACCAACGGTGTTTATGTGCAGCAACTGGAAGGTGGCGTTGCCGGTCAGCAGGAAGGCTATATCCGCTACGATACCTGGTTCAGTAATGAAAACGAGAACGCAGCAATTAGCTGGCGCGCCGGGGATTTGGTTACTGATGCGTTGAGCTGGAGCAACAGCGTGCGGCTGGGTGGCGTGCAGATTGGCCGCGACTTCAGCGTGCGTCCGGATCTGGTGACCTATCCGCTGCCGGCGTTTTCCGGTCAGGCGGCGGTGCCCTCGTCGGTCGATCTGTTTATTAATGGTTATCGCAGCACCCAGGCCGATGTGCAGCCGGGTCCGTGGTCGCTCACTAACGTACCTTTCGTTAACGGCGCAGGCGATGCGGTGATCACCACCACCGATGCAGTGGGCAGACAAGTCACCACCACGCTGCCGTTTTACGTCTCCAGCAGTTTGCTGAAAACCGGGCTATCCGATTACTCCTTTTCCGCTGGTGCCATTCGCGAAAACTACGGCATCAACAATTTTGATTATGGCGCGGCGGCGGCCAGCGGTTCGTATCGCTACGGTATCAACGATTGGCTAACGCTGGAGAGTCACGCAGAAGGCAGCGACAGCGTGGCGATGGGCGGCGCAGGTGGCCTGGTGAAGCTCGGCAGTTTTGGCGTGGTGAATGGTGCGCTGGCACAAAGCCAGATGGACGGCAATCCGGGTACGCAATACAGCTGGGGCTATCAGTACAACAACAGCTGGTTCAGCCTCGGAACTCAGCACATAATTCGCAGCGCCGATTTCGGCAACCTCGCGCTGGTTGGCAGTCGCGGCGACAGCGCGAACACCAGCTATTCACTGGCTCGGCGCAGCGCGCAGTACACCGCCAGCGTATCGCTGAATGATTACGGCAGCCTGGGATTGGCCTATTTTGATATCTCCGGCGGCAACGGTGACCGTACACGGTTACTCAATCTGTCGTGGAGTAAAAATCTGTGGGGTAACAGCAGTTTGTACATCTCCGCTAGCCGCGATCAGGAACAGGGAAACTGGAGCGGCGCGATTTCGCTGGTCATCCCGTTTGGCGAGCAGAGCAGCGCCTCGGTCAGCACCGAACGCGATCAGCAAGGCAATAACAGCCAGCGACTATATGTGTCGCGCGCAATGCCAACTGACGGTGGCTTCTCATACGATGCCGCGTGGGCCAATCAGGCCAGCGACAGCGGCGATTATCGCCAGGCCAGCCTGCGTTATCGCAACAATAAAATCGATACCTCAGCCGGTTTCTACGGCGATAACGACAACACCACGCAATGGGCTGATTTCACCGGTTCGGTGGTGTTGATGGATAACCGCGTGTTCGCTGCCAACGATATCAACGATGCCTTTGTGGTGGTGAAAACCGATTATCCCGACGTGACGGTGCGTTATGAGAACCAAACCATGGGCCGCACCGATAAACAAGGTTATCTGCTGGTGCCATCGATCAGCAGCTATTACGGCGCGAAGTACGATATCGATACGCTGGATCTGCCTGCCGATCGCACCGCGCCGAAGGTCGAACAGCGCTTTGCGGTGAAGCGTAAGAGCGGCTATCTGCTCAACTTCCCGGTCGAGCGCCTGCGCGCCGCCAGCGTTGTACTGCACGACAGCAATCATCAGCCGCTGCCGATTTCCAGCCAGGTGTTACGTCCGAATCAGGCCACCGAATATGTCGGCTGGGACGGCATTGTATGGATGGAAGATCTGGCTGCCAGCAACCCGATTCACGTGGTGACGCCAGATGGACGCAGTTGCGATACGCAACTGGAGATCGCCGACGGCCAGCCAAAAGCGCTGGAAACCTACGGACCGCTTACTTGCCCGCTGCCACCGCCGCCGCAAGGTTCTGCGGTGAGCAGCGCGGATAATTCACAGTCAGGGATTTCACCATGAGAAAGCTTCTGCTCCTGCTGGCGCTGTTTTTACTGCCGGGCACCAGCTATGCGCTTTGTAGCTTATCGGCGCCGACTGCGACCTTTGGCTCGGTCACCACATTTTCGGTGGCTTCAACGGTGAATAACACCTCCAGTACCACCAATGTTAACTGTGGCTCAGGTACGCTTTCGCTGCTGGGCTCCGATAACATCACCTATGCCTTTACCACCGCCTCTAACCTCAGCGGCACGCGCGCCGTGTTGAAAACCGCCAGCGGCGGCACCGATAACATTCCGATCCAGCTGTGTATCGATAGCGCCTGCGCCACTGAATTACAGCAGGGCGGCAGCTATCGCTGGAGTTCCGCCTCGCTGCTGGCGCTGGGTAACACCCTCAACTTCAACATTCCGCTCTACTTCCGCACCCTTACCGGGCAGGTGATTGCCGCTGGCACCTATACCACCACCATCACGCTGACCGTGAGTTATACGGTGTGCGCCGGGTTGAACGTGGCAGGATTGTGCGTGGGAACGGTGCAGAGCAGCACCGGTACGGCGATGCCGATTACCGTGAATCTGGTGGTTACCAACGATTGCACCACCATCACTGCGCCGAATGTTAGTTTCGGCAGTGCACCTTTGGTGGGCAGTTTCTCAACGGTGCAGCAGACGATTAACGTGGTGTGTTCAAAAGGCAGTACTTACACCGTGGGTTTGAGCAACGGCAGTTACTACAGCGGCACCACGCGGCAGATGGCGAGCGGGGCGAATCGGTTGGCGTATGACATCTACAAAGGCACCACCACCACCTCGCGCTGGGGACCGACTGGCACCGATCGCTGGAGCAGCACCACCTCGACCTCGTTGAATGCGGATACCGTGACGCGCAACTTTACTTATACGGCGCAGATTTTGACGACGCAGAATACGCCCGCGGCGGGGAATTATACTGATAGCGTGGTGGTGGATGTGTCGTTTTAGGTGGGTGCGCGCTGTCCCTCATCCCAGCCTTCTCCCGCAAGCGGGAGAAGGAGCCGATCGAGCGGTTACCTAAACATTCCCTCTCCCGCAAGCGGGAGAAGGAGCCGATCGAGCGGTTACCTAAACATTCCCTCTCCCGCAAGCGGGAGAAGGAGCCGATCGAGCGGTTACCTAAACATTCCCTCTCCCGCAAGCGGGAGAAGGAGCCGATCGAGCGGTTACCTAAACATTCCCTCTCCCGCAAGCGGGAGAAGGAGCCGATCGAGCGGTTACCTAAACATTCCCTCTCCCGCTTGCGGGAGAGGGTTAGGGTGAGGGGAACGGTGTTGCGCTTGATATTGCTTCACCATACGGCCAATCAGCAGCGTACCAACCAGCCCGCACACTGCCGCAAAAGAGAGCCACACGCCCGGCATCGCTTTGTCGCCGGTGGCATGAATCAGATAGCTCGACACCGCTGGCGTAAAGCCGCCAAACAGCGCGGTTGCCAGGCTGTAAGCGAGCGAAAAGCCCGAAGCACGCACTTCTGCCGGCATGATCTCAGCCAGGTAAACCACCATCGCGCCGTTGTAGCTGGCATAGAGGAACGACAGCCACAGTTCGGCTTCAACCAGACGGGCAAAGGTCGGCGCGCCCACCAGCCAATGCAGCACCGGCCAGGTGGTTAGAATCATCAAGATAGTGCAAACAATCAGCAGCGGACGACGACCAATGCGGTCCGACAACGAACCCATCACTGGCAGCCAGAACAGGTTGGAGATGCCGACAAACAGCGTCACCAGGAAGCTCTCTTTATCGCTCATCATCAGAACGGTTTTGCCAAACGTCGGGGTAAACGCGGTGATCATATAGAACATCACGGTGGTGGTAACCACCATCAACATCCCTGCCAGCACCAGCGCCCAATTCTGCCCGACTGAACGCATAATCTGGCTCATGGAAGGATGATGTTTGCGCTGGCTGAAGGCTTCGGTCTCTTCCAGCATGCGACGAATGTAGAACAGGAACGGCACGATCATACATCCCACCACAAACGGAATACGCCAGCCCCATTCGGTGACGGCATCTTTCGCCAGCAGATGATTCAGACCCAAACCGAGCAGCGCGGCGAAGATTACCGCCACCTGCTGGCTGCCCGACTGCCAGCTGACATAAAAGCCTTTGCGCCCTTTCGGCGCCACTTCAGCCAGATAAACCGACACGCCGCCCAGTTCAACGCCCGCCGAGAAGCCCTGCAATAAACGACCAAGCAGAATCAAAATCGGCGCGGCAGCACCCAACGTGGCGTAACCGGGTACCAACGCAATGGTTAAGGTGCCGATCGCCATCAGACCAAGCGTTAACAGCAAGCCTTTACGACGACCATGATGGTCGATGTAAGCGCCGAGAATAATCGCGCCGAGCGGGCGCATCAGGAAGCCTGCGCCGAAGGTCATCAGCGTGAGCATCAGAGAGGCAAAGGGATCATCGCCGGGGAAAAAGGTTTTGGCGATTGCGGTGGCGTAATAGCCAAATACCATGAAATCGTACATCTCAAGGAAGTTACCGCTGGTAACGCTAAAGATGGTTTTGGCACCGCCTTGCGACGACTTTTGTAAAGAGTGACTCGAGCTCATATTGTCCTTCCTGGTTTTTTCTTCCGTTTTAACGTGCCGGGCCAGGAATAAACGTGATCCTCTTCACCATTGCAGTTTACAAAAATAAGACCAATGGTAACAATAAATTAACAAACTGAGTATCAGATATAAAAAAAGGTCGCCATGAATGGCGACCCTACGATTGAGCTGAGAAACGTTACTTTTTGACCGTTTCCATGCCCATCAAGCCAATCTTCAGATAACCAGCTTCACGCAGCTGATCCATCACTTCCATCAAAGTAGCGTAATCAACCGATTTATCCGCCTGGAAGAAGATGGTGGTGTCTTTCTTGCCTTCGGTTTGTGCCGTCAGCGCGTTCACCAGTGTCTCTTTGGTGACCGCATCGTTACCGATGAAGATCTGCTTATCTTCCTTGATGGAGAGATAAACCGGCTTTTCCGGACGCGGCTGCGGCGCGCTGGTCGATGCTGGCAGATTTACGCGCACATCGACGGTGGCTAATGGCGCGGCGACCATAAAGATGATCAGCAGAACTAACATGACGTCGATAAACGGCGTCACGTTGATTTCGTGCATTTCGCCATCGCCGACCGAGTCATCGTTTAAACGCATCGCCATAATACTTATCCTACGCGCAGTTTCTGTGCCGCCGCTGGACGGTTGGCTTCTTTCGCAGTATCGACGTTGCCGAGATCCAGATCGCGGCTCTGCAGCAACATCACCTGCGCGGCGACATCGCCCAGCGACGCTTTGTAGCTGGCAATCATACGCGCGAAGACGTTGTAGATAACAACTGCTGGGATTGCTGCAACCAGACCAATCGCGGTGGCCAGCAGCGCTTCGGCGATACCGGGCGCAACAACTGCGAGGTTGGTGGTTTGCGTTTTAGCGATACCGATGAAGCTGTTCATGATGCCCCATACGGTACCGAACAGACCGATAAACGGCGCAACCGAACCGATGGTGGCGAGGAAACCATTGCCGCGACCGGCATGACGGCTGAATGCGGCCACGCGGCGATCGAGACGGAAGCTGGTGCGCTCTTTAATGCCATCCAGATCTTCGGTGCCGGCAGACAGCTCCAGCTCATTCTGCGCATCGTTAAGCAGCACAGCGCTGTGGCTGTTGGCTTTGAAGGTTTCAGCAGCACGGTAAGCATCGTTTAACGAGCGGGCTTCGCCCAGCGCTTGCTGCTCGCGTTTCAGGCGACGTTTCGCCCCGCTCAGCTCAGCAAACTTACCGAAGAAAATTGCCCAGGTGACAACGGAAGCCAGTAACAGGCCAATCATCACTATCTTTACCACGATATCGGCATGCTGATACATGCCCCAAACAGAGAGATCCGTTTGCATCAAATCACTGGCTACCACGCTGCATCTCCAACTTCTGTTGCACAGTTCACGATTGAAGCGCGGATCATAGCAAAAAAAACGCCCGAAGTGATAGTGGTTCTCATTACTATTTACAAAGCAAAGAGACCAGCAATTTCCACAATTTAGCGGATGTTATGCGCAATACTGGCCTCACTCTGATAATCCGCAATCAGGCTCAACCCACTACGCTGATTCGTGGTAACGTGGATGTTTTGTGGGAAATGTCAGGAAAGGCAGTGATGGCAACGAAGAAAATAGACACCACGCTTGTCAGCGCGGGACGCAGTAAACGTTACACTCAAGGCTCAGTTAACAGCGTAATTCAACGCGCTTCATCCCTGGTTTTTGACACGGTCGCCGACAAGAAACGTGCTACCGCCGGTCGCGCTTCAGGCGAGCTGTTTTATGGCCGTCGCGGCACCCTCACCCATTTCTCGCTGCAAGACGCCATGACCGAGCTGGAAGGCGGCGCAGGTTGCGCGCTCTATCCGTGCGGTGCGGCGGCGGTCTCCAATGCCATTTTGTCCTTTGTCGAAGCTGGCGACCACATTCTGGTCAGCGGCGCGGTCTACGAACCGACGCAGGATTTCTGCTCGAAAATTCTCAGTAAGCTGAACGTTACCACCAGCTATTTCGATCACTGCATTGGCAGCGAAATTGGCGAACTGGTGCAGCCGAATACGCGCGTGGTGTTCCTGGAATCACCAGCGTCGATCACCATGGAAGTGCAGGATATTCCGGCGATTGTTGCCGCCGTGCGCGCCAAAGCGCCGGATGCGATCATCATGATCGATAATACCTGGGCGGCGGGCGTGCTGTTTAACGCGCTGCAGCATGGCATCGATATTTCGATTCAGGCCGGCACCAAATACATCATTGGTCACAGCGATGCGATGATTGGCACGGCGGTAGCGAATGAACGTTGCTGGCCACAGCTGCGCGAGAACTCCTATCTGATGGGCCAGATGGTCGATGCCGATACCGCCTATATGGCGAGCCGCGGCATTCGTACGCTGGGCACGCGTTTGCGTCAGCACGAAGAGAGCGGATTGCAGGTTGCCGAATGGCTGGCAACGCAGCCGGAAGTGGCGCGCGTGAATCATCCAGCGCTGGCTCAGTGTAAAGGCCATGAATTCTGGCAGCGTGATTTCAGCGGCAGCAGCGGTTTGTTCTCCTTCATCCTGCATGAAAAACTGAGCCGTGAGCAGCTGGCGAATTACCTCGATCACTTCCACCATTTCAGCATGGCGTATTCGTGGGGCGGCTATGAATCCCTGATTCTGGCAAACCAGCCTGAAGAGCTGGCGGCGATTCGTCCGGCGGGCGGCCTGGATTTTGACGGCACTTTGGTGCGTCTGCATATCGGCCTCGAACATGTCGACGACTTGTTGGATGACCTTAAAGCCGGTTTTGCACGTTTAAGAAGTTAAACAGAAGATAAACCACGCTGTGGCGGCGATGAGAGATCAACGTATGTGATGCCACAGAAGGTTAAAATTAGACTCCTTGTGACTCGATGGAATAGCTGATGGGTGTTTTACATGAGATTGTCCAGGCGCTTTGGCATCAGGATTTTGCCGCGCTCGGCAATCCGGATGTCGTTTGGATTGTTTACGGCGTGATGTTTTTAACGCTGTTTCTGGAAAACGGTTTGCTGCCCGCCTCATTCCTGCCGGGCGACAGCCTGCTGTTACTGGCGGGCGCGATGGTCGCCAAAGGTGTGATGGATTTCGTGCCGACGATTGTGATTTTGACCACGGCGGCCAGTCTCGGCTGCTGGCTCAGCTATCTGCAAGGTCGCTGGCTCGGCAACACCAGACTGGTGAAAAGCTGGTTACTGCATCTGCCCGCGCAATATCACCAGCGCGCGTGGAATATGTTTAACCGCCACGGTTTGATGGCGTTGCTGGTTGGCCGCTTCCTCGCTTTTGTGCGCACCTTGCTGCCCACCATGGCCGGCATTTCCGGTTTGAACAATGGCCGCTTCCAGCTGTTTAACTGGCTGAGCGGTTTGTTGTGGGTTGGGATTGTGGTGACGCTGGGCTACGGCATCAGCCATGTGCCCTTTATCAAGCGCCACGAAGATCAGGTGATGGCGATCCTGATGATTCTGCCAATCGCGCTGCTGTTTATCGGCCTGGCCGGCAGCATTGTGGTGATTTGGAAAAAACGCCGCCAGAAAGTTTCCTGATTACGACGCGGCGTCAAACGGTAAGGTTTGACGCACGCGGCTCGCCTCCTCTCCCGGCGTCACGCCGAAATAGCGCTTAAACTCACGCGAAAACTGCGACGGACTTTCATAGCCGACGCGCACCGCCGCCGCGCTGGCTTTCATGCCATCCTGCAGCATCATCAGGCGCGCCTGATGCAGGCGATAGCGCTTGAGGTATTGCAGCGGCGAGGTTTGCGTCACCGCTTTGAAGTTGTGATGAAACGCCGAAACGCTCATGTTCACTTCAGCAGCCAGCATGTCGACGCTCAGACTTTCCGCAAAGTGACTTTCGATGCGACGCAGCGCGCGCGCAATCTGGCTGAACTGCGTCTGGCGATTGACCAGCGACAGCAGCGCGCCGCCAATCGGTCCGGTTAACACGTAATAGATCATCTCGCGCACCAGCTGCGGACCGAGCACGCGGGCGTCACGCGGATTGTTCATCACATCCAGCAAGCGTTCGGCCGCACACAGCATCTCTTCGCTCATAAACGCCGAATGGATGCCGGAGGTTTGCGCTGGCGGCTGGAACTGCTCGTCATCGCCGATATCCATCAGCAGATCCTGCAGGCTGGCGACATCCACGCTCAAACACATGCCGGCCAGCGGCTCCGCCAGCGTGGCTTCGGTTTCGCACTCCACCGGCAGCGGCACGGTGAGCATCAGATATTTGGTAGCGTCGTAGTGGAAAACCGTGCTGCCGAGATAACCGGTTTTACGCCCCTGAAACAGAATCACAATGCCGGGTTGATACATCATCGGCGTACGCGGCAAGGTTTCGCAGGCGTAAATCAGCTTGACGTTTTCTACCGCGCACAGCGGCTTATGCAGGTCACTCATCAGCGCGACTACACGCTGCGCCAGCTGGCGGCAAAGGGCGTCGTTTGGCATGCATCTCTCTCGGGCAGCAAAAAAGTCAGTTTGCCGTAAGGCTGTGCAAAGCTCCACCATCCTGGAGAATCAGGCAAGATTCTTGCAGAAATCCATCAGGCAAAAGTGCCGCCCGCTTGCCACAATGATCCTGAGGTGAGGTTTGTTGACTAGACTTAAGCACATCTTTTCTACGGTAAGTCACTGCAACAGATAAGGAGCAACTATGGCAGAGCAACCCATTATTAAATTGCGCGACGGCAACATGATGCCGCAGCTTGGCCTCGGCGTGTGGCAAGCGAGCATTGAGGATGCACGTAACGCCATCCTGGAAGCGTTGAAAGTCGGCTATCGCTCCATCGATACCGCCGCTATCTACAAAAATGAGGAAGCGGTTGGGCAAGCGCTGCAAGAGACCGACGTGGCGCGTGAAGACATTTTTATCACCACCAAGCTGTGGAACGACGATCAAACCAACTGGCAGCAGGCGATGGAAACCAGCCTGAAGAAGTTGCAGCTGGAGCAGGTGGATTTGTATCTGATGCACTGGCCGTGCCCGGAAAAAGACAACTACGTCGAAGCCTGGAAAGGGTTGATTGAGCTGCAGCAACAGGGCTTAACCAAGAGCATCGGCGTATGTAACTTCCACGAGGCGCACCTGAAGCGTTTGATCGATGAAACCGGTGTGTCGCCGGTAGTGAACCAGATTGAGCTGCATCCGATGCTGCAACAGCGCACGCTGCATGCGTGGAATGCGCTGCACCAGATTCAAACTGAATCCTGGAGCCCGCTGGCGCAAGGCGGGAAAGGCGTGTTCGATCAGGAGATTATCCGCGAGCTGGCGAAAAAGTATGGCAAGACGCCGGCACAAATCGTGATCCGCTGGCATCTGGATAGCGGTTTGGTGGTGATTCCGAAGTCGATTACCCCGGAACGTATTCGTGAGAATTTCCAGGTGTTTGATTTTAGATTGGATAAAACTGAAGTGAGTGAGATCAGTAAGCTGGATAGCGGTAACCGTTTGGGGCCGGATCCGGAAGCGTTTAACGGGTAGGATGGTGCGCTTTTCCCCTCACCCTAGCCCTCTCCCGCAGGCGGGAGAGGGAACAGATTGAGCGCTGATGTAAAGCTGAAATCCACCTAAACGTCCCTTCTCCCACTTGTGGGAGAAGGTTAGGATGAGGGACATCAGGACACCGAGTTAACCAACAACTGCCCCGCCGTACCGCGATCCGCCATCTCTAGCGTCTGGCTGTAATAAACAAACGGGAAGTGATCCGATGAACTCTGCGGGAAGCTCACCAGTAACTCCACGCTGCCATCCACCCACACGGTATCTTTCCAGCCGCGATCTTCACCCATCGGCTGCGCGCCATTGACGTTCTTAATCAGGAACATCACGCCCTGAATATGCAGCGATTGCGGGCGATCGGCGTGGATAATCCAGCGCTCAAAGGTCCCCTGCTGCACAGTGGTATCGATGCGGTTCATGTCCCACAGCACGCCGTTAATGCCCGGCTCGCTGTCGCCAATGCGGAATTCACGCGTGCGAGTCGCTACGCCATCAAGAATCTGATCCGCCAGCAAACGCATCGGCAGATTGTCGGTGACCAGCGGCAACAAACCGGTTGGGCGCAAGCTCAGCACCAGCGTGTTGGTCAGAATTGATGACGGCTCAAACAGCCCGCGCAGGCGATCCATCAAACCCGCCGCCGTACCGGCCGTAATCGACACTTCATCGCCCTGCGACATATCCACCAGCACTTCGCGACGCTCGCCGGGTGCCAGCGTCAGCAGCTGCACCGCCACCGGCGCAGGCAGGAAGCCCTGATCGCTGGCGATCACCGTAAAGGGACGATTATCGGAGAAGCTGAGATCGAAGCGCCGCGCGTTCGATCCGTTCAGCAAACGCAGGCGCACCCAGCCGCGTGACACTTCGACATACGGATTTTGCACGCCGTTCACCAGCAGCACATCGCCGATAAAACCGCCGCTGGAGGGCGGGTTATAAACCGGCGTGGCGAAGTTATCGAGGCGCTTGTCTTGAATGATCAGCGGGAAATCATCGACGCCATAATGCTTCGGCAGCGGCAGCGATTTACTGACGTCATCTTCCACCAGCCACATACCGGCGAGTCCGTTGTAAACGTGCGGCGCCATGCGGTTTGGCGTGTTGGCGTGATACCACAATGTGCCCGCGCCCTGACGAATCGGCAGCACCGGTGCCCAGTCGGCCCCCGCCGACATCATGCGCGGCGCACCGCCCATTAATGCGCCCGGCACCTGCAAACCGCTGACGGTCATTGAGACCGGTTCGTTGAGGCGATTGCTGTAGATCAGCTTCACATCGTCGCCGCTGTAAACGCGCACCGTTGGGCCGAGATACATGCCGTTAAAGCCCCACACCGGCACTTTATTGCTGTTGCCGCTGAACGACCAATGGCTGCGCTGCAAGGTGAGAAACAGCGGCTGACCGCGACGGGATTCAATCAGCGGTGGAATAGGAAGTGGCGTATCGCCCAATGGCGCGGCGGCGCGGGCGGCGAAAGGCATAGCGCCGGAAGCCAGTGCGACACCGGCAGAAAGCTGAATAAACTGACGTCTGCTGCAAGACATAAAACTTCAGACCTTTTGAGCGTGGCGTGAGGACGCCGTGTCCATGTTGTTTTAATTAATGATGAGTTGCTGTGTGGCTTGAGAACGGGGCAGATGATCACCTGCCCCATTTTGGCTGGTCAGAGTTTACCGCTTTTTTCGCGCTCGGCGACTTCGGCGTTCAATTCTTCCAGTTTAGTCGACATTAATTCACGGCAGTGCGTGGCGAGCTTGCGCACCGAGGTGGTAGCAAACTGCGAGGTATCAACCGGCGGCAACATCTCAACAATCACCAAGCCGTTGTTCCAGCGGTTCAGCTTGATCTTGTCGTGGGTGTTAGACACCACGATCGGGATGATCGGCACACCAGCCGCGACCGCCGCATGAAACGCACCGGTTTTGAACGGCAGCAGACCACGTCCGCGGCTGCGCGTCCCTTCAGGGAACATCCAGAACGAGATGCGCTTTTTGTTGAACTGATCCACCAGCTCACCGATGGTGCCGTGCGCTTTGGAGCGGTTATCACGGTCAATCAGCAGGTTACCGGTCAGCCAGTAGAGCTGGCCAAAGAACGGAATCCACAGCAGGCTTTTCTTGCCCACGGTCACGGTGGTCGGCTGCACGATTTTGGCTGCCGTGATCATGTCGTAGTTGTTCTGGTGGTTCGCGATATAGATCGCGTTACCGTAATGCGCGGCTTCCGCCGGTTTACGCAGTTCCACCTTGAGACCAAATACCGTCGACAGGCGACCAAGCATATGGCCGAACGTCGCAACATGACGCGGGTTGCGCGGTGAAAACAGACACCAAATACTGCCGAAGATACAAACCAGAATCGAATAAACAATAACAATAATTGCTCGTAAAATTAGTAACATAGATTCCTCAAATTGGGCATTCCGTCGCCTGAATAACAGCGTTACTCTTCACTCGCGTCGGCTTTCGGACGCGCTGGTGCATTCACTTCTACGCTATCGATACGTTGCAGACCACGCGCCACGCTGCCGCGACGACCGCGCTCGGCACGCACTTTCTGCAGATCTTCATCACGCATGATCAGCTTACGTTTACCGACATACACGGTGATCGAGGCGCCTGGCGGCAGAATCAGCAACCATTGTAGTTTGTCGGTGCCCGCAGCGGCTTCCGCTGAAGGGATCGAGATGATCTTGTTGCCTTTGCCTTTCGACATCTGCGGCAGATCGCCAACCGGGAACATCAACATGCGTCCGGCCTGGGTAATCGCCAGCAGCATATCATCGCCCGAATGCACCGCCATTGGCGTCATCACTTTGGCGTTTTCCGGCAGCGTCAGCAGCGCTTTACCGGCACGGTTGCGCGATACCAGATCGGCAAAGGTACAGATAAAGCCATAACCGGCATCAGAGGCCATCAACAGCTTCTGATCATCGGGTTCCATCAGCACCTGCTCAATCACCGCGCCCGGTGGTGGCGTCAGTTTGCCGGTGAGCGGTTCGCCCTGCCCGCGCGCGGACGGCAATGAGGTTGGATCCAGCGTGTAGCTGCGTCCGGTGGAGTCGATAAAGGCGACTGGCTGATTGCTCTTACCGCGTGCGGCGGCCAGATAGCTGTCGCCCGCTTTGTAACTCAGGCCCGCTGGATCGATATCGTGACCTTTGGCGCTGCGTACCCAACCCATTTGCGACAGCACGATGGTCACCGGCTCGGCGCTCACCAGCTCGGTTTCGCTCAGCGCTTTGGCTTCTTCACGCTCGCGCAGCGGCGAACGACGATCGTCGCCGTAGGTTTGGCTGTCGGCCAGTAGCTCTTTCTTCAGCAGATTGCTCATCTTGCGTTCGGACGCCAGAATCGCCTGCAGCTGATCGCGCTCTTTTTCCAGATCCGCTTGCTCACCGCGAATCTTCATCTCTTCCAGTTTGGCGAGATGACGCAATTTGAGTTCGAGAATCGCTTCGGCCTGGGTTTCGCTGATATCAAAGCGCGACATCAGCACCGGCTTCGGCTCATCCTCGGTACGGATGATGTGGATCACTTCATCAATATTGAGGAACGCCACCAGCATACCTTCAAGGATATGCAGGCGGCGTAGCACGCGATCTAAACGATAGTTGAGGCGGCGCGTCACGGTATCGCGACGATACACCAGCCATTCAGACAAGATTTCCAGCAGGTTCTTCACCGCCGGACGGTTATCCAGTCCGATCATGTTCAGGTTAACGCGGTAGCTTTTTTCCAGATCGGTAGTGGCAAACAGGTGATTCATCACCTGCTCGAGATCCACACGATTGGAGCGCGGCACAATCACTAAACGCGTTGGGTTTTCGTGATTGGACTCATCACGCAGATCTTCCACCATCGGCAGCTTTTTATTGCGCATCTGGTTAGCGATCTGCTCCAGCACGCGGGCGCCCGACACCTGATGTGGCAGCGCGGTGATGACCACATCGCCATCTTCTTTCTTCCACACCGCGCGCTGGCGAATCGAACCCCGTCCGCTTTCATAAAGCTTACGGATTTCGTTGCGTGGCGTGATGATTTCCGCTTCGGTCGGGTAATCCGGACCTTGCACAATATCCAGCAGCTCATGCAGCGTGGTGTTCGGGTTGTCGATCAGCTTGACCGCCGCTTCCGCTACTTCGCGCAGGTTATGCGGCGGAATGTCCGTCGCCATACCCACGGCAATGCCGGTGGTGCCGTTCAGCAGAATGTTGGGCAGACGCGCCGGCAACATCTTCGGCTCCTGCATGGTGCCGTCGAAGTTCGGAATGTAATCGGACGTGCCCTGGCCGAGTTCACCCAGCAGGATTTCAGCGTATTTCGACAGGCGCGATTCGGTGTAACGCATCGCGGCGAAGGATTTCGGATCGTCCGGCGCACCCCAGTTTCCCTGACCATCCACCAGCGGATAGCGGTAAGAGAACGGCTGCGCCATCAATACCATTGCTTCATAACAGGCGCTGTCGCCGTGCGGGTGGTATTTACCCAACACGTCACCGACGGTACGCGCCGATTTTTTGAATTTGGCATTGGAATTGAGGCCCAATTCCGACATGGCATACACAATACGGCGCTGCACTGGCTTGAGGCCATCGCCGATGTACGGCAGCGCGCGGTCCATGATCACGTACATGGAGTAGTTCAGGTACGCGTTTTCCGTAAACGTGTGCAGGGCAAGACGCTCTGCACCATCCTGCGTCAATTCGCTCATTCAGCTCGCATCCTCACTTCGTGGCCCGCAACGGCGGGACATCCGGCGGTCATTTGGCGAGGATATTACCTTATTCGTGCGGTTTAGTCACAGAGAAGCCCGCTCAGCAAACAGAATCGTCTTGCATTAAATAGCGTGATATTGGTCAGAGAATTAAAACGGAATGGGAGCCCTGTCACAGTGAATATCGCCCATAATCTGTGAGTAACGTCGCAATTAATATCCCGATGCGCCTGGCGTATTAATCGTGTCCGCAAGCCGGGACAACATTTAGTATTGTTGCCTACTGATTACTCTCCTAAATTCATACTCCACCAGCACCACATTTTTGCGCGTCTGATTTCTGGCATGGGATAAATATAAACATCAATTAGCCATAAACGTTTTGCCAAAATAAGGGTGAACGAATGCAAATACTGACTTCGCGACAACACCGATTAGTAAAATTGCTGCTGCATCATGCCGCGCCGCAGCCAACAAAAGAATTAGCGTTACAGCTTGGCGTGTCGGAGAAAACCATTCAGCGCGATTTACAGTGGCTGGAGAGCTGGCTGAGCGACTGGTCGCTACAGCTGGAAAAAATGCCGGGACGCGGCGTGCGCCTGCGGGTGGACGATCTGCAGCAGTGTCTGCAACTGGAGCAGCAGCTCAACGGCGACGAAAGCCGTTCGGATGCGCTGAGCCACAATAGCCGACGGGTGAAAATTGCTTCGCAGCTGTTGAGTGATGCGCCACGCGCCACCTCAATCAGTAAATTGTCGGAGCGCTACTTCATCAGCCATGCGTCGATCGTGAATGATCTGAAGGTGATTGAAGAGTGGCTACAGCCGTTGGGATTAATGCTACAGCGCGGCCCCGGCGGCACGCATATTGAAGGCAACGAGCAGACGCTACGCCAGGCGATGGTATCGCTGATTAATGATGTGATGCAGCAGAACGTCGCCGGCACGCCGCTGCTACCGCGGCTCGATCCAGGCAGCCAACAGGCGCTGGTGCACTATTTTGGCGATGAGGATGTGACTTTTGTGCAGGCGCTGCTGGAGCAAATGGAGCAGCAGCTGAGTTATCCGCTCGGCGATGCGTGGTACCTCAATCTCTGTACCCATATTCTGATCATGATGCATCGCATGGCGCAAGGTAACGCGCTGGCGCTGGAAACGCTGACCAGCGCGCAGGATCTCGACCAGCGCATTCTGAACATTGCCCAGCAGATGGTGGTGCAGATTGAACAGCGCATGTGCTGCGCATTGCCGGCCGATGAAGTGGGTTTTATTTATCAATATATTGTTTCGTCCGGCATTGTGGTGGAAGAGCGTGGCGATAATGCACCGCTGCATAATCAATTTTCCACCGCTGAATCGGTGAAAATAACTTGTGAATTAATCGATCGCTTCGCCTCATTTATTCAGCAGGACTTAGCACAGGACCGATTATTATTTGAAGGCTTATTAGTCCATATAAAGCCATTATTAAATCGACTCAAATATCATATTCATATTCGTAATCCGCTGCTGGAGGATATTCAGCAGGAGATGAAGGCAATATTTTCCTTAACTCAACAGGCGATGCAATTAACCGCGCGCAGTCAGGGACTTTCATCGGTGGCGGATGATGAAATAGGTTATCTGTGCGTGCATTTCCAGGCGGCGCTGGAGCGACAAATTGCCCACAAACGCATTCTGGTGGTGTGCTCGAGCGGCGTGGGGACCTCGCATCTGCTAAAGAGTCGCATTCTGCGCGCCTTCCCGGATTGGGCGATTGTCGGCGTGGTTTCCGCCAGCAATCACGCGGCGTTTTGCCAGCGAGAAACGGTGGATTTGGTGATCACCACCATTCACCTCAATGCCGGATCGGTTCCGGCGGTGTATGTCAGTGCCTTTTTTAACGATGACGATATTCGGCGGGTGACAGACGCCATGATTGGCAGCCAACTGCCCGACGGCGCCTCCTGCGCTTTGGCTGAACATTAATTGAATGAGGATTGATCATGGATATTTCGCGCATTCTGACGCCACGCCGCGTTAACCTGGCGCTGACCGCCACCACCAAAGAGCAAGCGATTCATGAGCTGACCGATTTGCTCTACCAAGACGGCGCCATCAGCGACCGCGCCGCCTTTATCGAAGACGTCTGGCTGCGGGAAGCCGAGGGTTCCACCGGCTTCGAAAATCACATCGCCATTCCGCACGGTAAATCTGCGGCGGTGAAACAAACCACGCTCGCCATCGGCCGCACCCAACACGACATTCCGTGGGAAACACTCGATGGCAGCCAGGTGCGCTGCATCATTCTGTTCGCGGTGCGACTGGAAGATCAGAACACCACCCATATTCGCCTGTTGTCGCAGGTGGCCAGTGCGCTGGCCGATGATGAGGTGATAGCCCAACTGCTGGTCGAAAATGATGCCAGCAATATCATCCGGCTGTTTAGTCAGTACGCCGAAACCGACCTCTGTTAACACCCTAACTCTTTGAGGTGACACATGAATATCGTCTGTGTAGCGGCCTGCACGGCAGGCATCGCGCATACCTATATTGCGCGCGAAAAACTGATTAAAGGGGCCCACGCGCTGGGCCACACCATCCACGTTGAAACCCAGGGCACCATTGGCACCGAAACGGCGCTGACGCAGGAAGAGATCGCCGCCGCTGACGTGGTGATCCTCGCCGTTGACGTGAAGATCAAAGGCGAGGAGCGCTTTCAGGGCAAACCCATAGTGCGAGTGAAAACCGAAGTGGTGATCAAATCACCGGTGAAATTCCTCGAAAAAGTGGCGGATTCACTGGCGCGCGCCTGAGGAGATCCATCATGAGTGACAATAAACGTCAGTACGGCCAGGAGATCAAAGGGCACTTGCTCACCGGGATCTCGTGGATGATCCCGCTGATCGTCGCCGCCGGGATCTGCATCGCGCTCGGCCAGGTGATTGGCGGCCCGGATGTCGGCAAACAGACCGGCACTGTCGCCTGGATGCTCAACCAGATCGGCGGCTGGGGCATGGGCTTAATTGTGCCGCTGATCAGCGCGGCGATCGCCTACTCCATTGCCGATCGTCCCGGCTTCGCGCCCGGCCTGATCGTCGGGTTTATCTGCGGGCAGATCGGTACCGGCTTTATCGGCGGCATCTTCGGTGGCTTCCTGGTCGGTTATACGGTGCTGCTGCTGCGCCGCACCATTAAGTTACCGAAATCGATGCAGGGTTTAATGCCGATTATGGTGCTGCCGGTGCTGAGCACCATCATCGCCGGGCTGCTAATGATGACCTTTATCGGCCAGCCGATTGTCTGGCTGCAGAAGGCGCTGATTGCCCTGCTGGAGTCGATGCAGGGCGGCTCGAAGTTTGTGATGGGCGCGATTCTCGGCGCGATGGCCACCTTCGATTTCGGCGGTCCGGTGAATAAAACCATGTCGCTGTTCGCCGACGGCATGCTGGTTGACGGCATTTACGGGCCGGAAGCGGTGAAATTTGTCGGCTCGATGATTCCGCCGTTCGGCATCACGCTCTCTTATCTGCTGAGCCGCAACAAATACACCAAAGCGGAAAAAGAGGCGCTGAAAGCCGCCTTCCCGATGGGCATCTGCATGATTACCGAAGGGGTGATTCCGATTGCGGCGCGCGACCTGTTCCGCGTGGTCGGCAGCTGCGTGGTGGCCTCCGCTATCGCCGGTGGACTGATTATGGTGTGGGGCGTTGGCGCACCGGTGCCGCACGGCGGCATGTTTGTGGTGCCGCTGTTCACCAAACCCTGGCTGTTCTGTTTAGCGCTCGGCATTGGCACCACGGTGTGCGGCGTGATGCTGTCGGTACTGAAAAAGCCGGTTACGCAGGCGGATGAAGAGTTCGATGACGTGGAAGCCCCCGGCGTTCGCGATGAAGAGATCAAATTCACTCTGGAATAAGGAGCCACCATGTTTGCCATGATGAACGACCTGATTCAGGCCGCTGCCCAACAGCGTTATGCGGTGCTGGCGATCAACTGCTTCAACCTGGAAACCGCGCGCGCCGCCATTCAGGCCGCTGAACAGCAGCGCGCCCCGCTAATCCTCAATGTGTATCAGGGACACAGCGCGCACTTTCCCCCTGCTGTCGCGGTGCCGTTAGTGCGAGCGCTGGCCGATGCCGCCAGCGTGCCGGTGGCGCTGGCACTCGATCACGGCAAAGCCTTTCCGCTGATTGGTCAGGCGTTTCGCGCCGGTTTTACCGGCTTGATGATCGATGCCTCGTCTGAGCCGCTCGCCGAGAACATTCGCCAGACCGCTGCCGTAGTGAAGATGGCGCATACCGCTGGTGTATGTGTGGAAGGCGAGCTGGGGCACATCGCCGATGCACCAACCTACGAGCTGGCCGATGCTTCAGTGAAGATGACGCAGGTGGCCGATGTGCTGCCGTTTATCGAACAGACCAACATTGATCTGCTGGCGATCTCGGTCGGTACCGCGCACGGACTTTATCCGGCTGGGGTGAAGCCGAAAATCGATTTTCAGCGCCTGCAGGCGCTGCATGCGGTATCCACGCGACCGTTGGCGCTACATGGTGGATCGGGCACGCCGACCGAGGATATCCGCCGCGTCAGTGAGTTTGGCGTCGCCAAGATCAATGTCGGTGCGGCGGTGTTTGATGCCGGGAAAATGGCGGTGGTGCAGGCCTTGAAGCAGCATCCGCATGTTGAACTGGCCGACTTGCTTAGGCTGATGGAATCAGCCTGCCGTGAAGTGGTCGTCGAGTATCTGAGCTGGTCGGGATCGGCGGGCAAGGGTTAGCCATCGGGTTAGCTGGTGGTCGCCATGAATGGCGACCCTACATCGTTTTGTAAATTTCACATTCATATCCACTATCGGGTCGGCGCGTGCGTCGGCTCCAGTAAAAATCACGCTGAGGAAATATTAACATGTTGATTTCAATGAAAGAGATGTTGGCACCGACTCGTGAACACCGCTACGCGATTGGCGCATTTAACGTGGCCGACAGTTGCTTTATCCGTGCAGTGGTTGAGGAAGCCGAAGCGACCAACACCCCGGCGATTATCTCCATTCACCCGAGCGAACTGGAATTTGTCACCGATGAGTTCTTTGGCTACGTGCGCGAACGCACCCTGAAAAGCAAAGTGCCGTTCACCATCCACCTCGATCACGGCGCGTCCATTGCTCAGGTGCTGCGCGCCATTCAGTGCGGCTTTACTTCGGTGATGATCGATGGCTCGCTGCTGCCCTATGAAGAAAATGTGGCGCTGACCAAAGAAGTGGTAAAGCTGGCGCACGCGGTGGGCGTTTCGGTAGAAGGAGAACTTGGCACCATCGGCGATACCGGCACTTCAGTGGAAGGCGGTGTGAGTAAAGTGATCTACACCGAACCGGCGCAGGCAGAGGATTTTGTGCAGCGTACCGGCGTAGATACGCTGGCGGTGGCGATTGGCACCGCGCACGGCATCTACCCGAAAAATATGAAGCCTGAGCTGCAGATGCATATTCTCAGAGACATTTCACAGCGCACCCCCATTCCGTTGGTGCTGCACGGCGGTTCAGCCAATCCTGATGCTGAGATCGCGGAAGCGGTGACCCTGGGCGTGGGCAAAATCAATATTTCCAGCGACATGAAGTTCGCCTATTTCGACAAGCTGCGTGAGATTCTGGCGCGCGAAACCTGGTGGGATCCGAACGTGATTTATCCGGATGCGATTGCGGCGGCGAAGTCAGTGATTCGCTACAAGATGAATCTGTTTGGCGGGTTGGGTAAGGCGAGTTTGTATCGTTGAGTTTAGTTTCATGGTGCGCAGTTTGCGCACCATGTATACAGGTCGCCATAAATGGCGACCCTACTTCTCGCCTAACCATTTCTGAGTAATCTGGGCGTATTCGCCGGTGGCGGTGCTGAGATGCAGCCACTGATCGACATACAGCTTCCAGCTCATATCATCGCGCGGGATCATGTAGGCCTTCTCGCCGTACTGCATCGGTTTGTCCGGATTGATGGCGCACAGCGTGGGATAATGCTGCTGCTGGAACAGCGCTTCAGACGCATCGGTGATCATCACATCCGCTTTGTTATCGACTAACTGCTGGAAAATCCCCACGTTGTCAGCCAGCTGCAGCGTTGCCTGTGGTAAATGGCTGTGTACGAAGGCTTCGTTGGTGCCGCCCGCTGGTTCTATAACCCTCACGCTTGCCTTGTTGATCTGCTCAACCGTCTGGTATTTCGCTTTGTCATCGCAGCGTACCAGCGGAATTTTGCCATCGACGCCGAGCGGCTGGGCGAACCAGGCAATCTGCTGACGCTTAAGCGTGACCGATACGCCGCCCAGTGCGATATCACACTGCTTCGCGACAAAATCCTCGCTCAGGGTTTTCCAGGTTGTTGGCACCCACTGCACTTTCGCGCCAAGGCTCGCCGCCAGCGATTGCGCCATGCTGATATCCAATCCTTCGTATTGGCCATCGCTGCGCAAATAGCTATAAGGCTTGTAATCGCCGGTGGTACAAACTTTTAAGGTCTTGCTTGCGCGGATGTCATCAAGGTGGGATTGCGCCTGAGCAGCGCCAGTCACCAGAAGTAATGCACTCAGTATCGCGGTTTTCATGGTTTCTTCTTTTATGAGTTGATGTTGGTTTGCATGCGGATTGTTTCATAATCATCCGCATTATTGCTTTCTTAGCAAAAGTGTTGTGATCAATCACGCATTTTTCTCGCTCCTGCGCGCGCGTAGAGTGTGCGGCATCAACCAGAAACGGAGCGGATTAGATGAATTTTTTAATTATCGATGGCGGCAAAACCTTCGCCCATTCGAAAGGCGAGCTGAACCATACTTTGACTGACGTTGCAGCCAGCCAGCTGCGCGACCTTGGTCATCAGGTACAGGTGACTATCGCTGATAACAATTACAACGTGGCAGAAGAAGTGCAGAAGTACCTCGACAGCGATGTGGTGATTTATCAGATGCCGGGTTGGTGGATGGGCGAGCCGTGGACGGTGAAAAAATACATCGATGATGTCTTCACTGAAGGTCACGGTTCACTGTACGCCAGCGATGGCCGCACGCGTAGCGATGCCGGTAAAAAGTACGGTTCTGGCGGCCTGATTCAGGGCAAGAAATACATGTTGTCATTGACCTGGAACGCGCCGCTGGAAGCCTTTAACGATCCTGAGCAGTTCTTCGAAGGCGTGGGCGTGGATGGCTTATATCTGCACTTCCATAAAGCCAACCAGTTCCTCGGTATGGAAGGTTTGCCAACCTTTATCTGTAACGATGTGATTAAAATGCCGGACGTGCCGCGCGATATCGAACGTTATCGGACTCATCTCAGCCAGATCTTTGCTTAACTGTAAGCACCCAGGGAAAAAAGGAAGCGCTATGTTAACCGTCGTTGCAGAAATTTGTGTCAAACCGGGCCGCCGTCAGGTGGTGCTAGATGCGATTAATCAGCTGATTCCAACCGTGCTGAAAGAAGATGGTTGCCATCAATATGACGCATTAGTGGATCATCAGGCACAAGTGCCGTGGAAACAGAATTCACCCGATTCGATTTTCATGCTGGAACTGTGGGAATCGCTGCGCCATCTGGAGCAGCATCAGCAGATGCCACATATGGATGCGCATCGCGCACTGATTAAAGATGACGTAGTGGATGTGAAGATTCTGGTGCTGGAAGCGGCTAAATAAGTCGATTTAGTTTGTCGCTCAGCATCATGCATAAAAAAAGCCCCGATCTCGCGACCGGGGCTTTTGTTTAGCAGCTCATCAGGGATTAGTGCTGTTCTTGAATCAGGTGCTGAGGAACCATTACTTCAGCATCGCCAGCGTTGTTCTGGTAAACGTTATATTCAACGCCTGCCACGGTTACGGTGCCATTTGCCTGGCTCCAGTTACTCACTTCTTCACCTTTCGGCAAGATGTCTTCCAGAGCAACTTCTTTACCTGCGTCAGCAATCATCAACTGGGTTTTACCGTTGTCAATGAACAGGGAATCATCGCTCATTCCCAGGATGTCATTCAGAGACATAGTCATCAGAATGTCATTCACTGAATCCGGGAACAGATCGCCCGGATCAACAGCGCCAGGAGGCGTAACGTCAATGACCAGCGTGAACGTTTCGCTACCCGCAGTTTCATTACCGGCTAAATCGCGGTAGCCGAAGGAGAAGTCATAACTGCGTTCTTCAAGCTCAATGGTCTCCAGTTTCCACTCGCCATTAGTCACTACAGCGCTGCCGAGTACTAAAGTGCGCGCAGCATCGCCATAAAGTACAACAGTGGTGCCATCTTCTACACCGCTACCGTTCAGCGTCAGCACCTGGCCATTAACCGGTGTTAAGGTACCGTCTTTTCTGGGTGTTAAATCCAACGGTTTAGTAAATCCATCTTTGTCAACGAAAGTACCGTCCAGGAAGCTACCACCGCCAGGAGGAGTCACATCCACCTCAAAGTTGATACCAGCGTTAATTGGGCCAGGAACGCCTGATGCGCTGACAGGCTGAACACGGATGTTATGCGCGCCTTCAGTCAGATCTTGCAGCTCATAGCTCCACTCGCCATTGGTGACCACGGCAGAACCAATTTCTGTGTTGCCATCCCAGATAATGACTTTAGAACCCTCTTCACCAGTACCGCGCACGGTTGGGGATTTATCGTCGGTGAAACCACCTTCATGAATTACACCGGTTTCGATGCCAACATCATCCCACAGTTCAAAATTGACAATTTCATCTGGTACTTGGGTATCAATGATCAGATCAATGGGGTCTGAACGATCGGATGTGTTACCTGCTGGATCGGTGATATCAACGACTACCTCATATTCACCATCATCAATTGGATCCGTTGGTGTCACTGTCCAGTTGCCACCTGCATCTACGATGCCGGTTCCAATGACTTTCTCATCTCCATTTTCGTCAATGATAACGACTTCAACGGTATCACCCGGGTTAGCGCCACCCCCCTTGAATTCAGGCTTGGTTTCGTCAATTGGCGTTCCTGGCTGCACCGGGCCATTGTCCCCACCGGTATTATCAATAATTTCAGGTACACCCGGTTTATTTGGTGGCGTGAGATCCACCACGATAATCACTGGAGTAGAGAAATCAGACTCTTTTCCGGTTGCAGGATCCTCGATTTTAATCTTCAGCTCATGTGAACTCTCATCCAGCGGATCCAGTTCGATTTCCCATGTGCCGTCAGCTTTAACCACCGTTGAATTAATAACATCATCACCGTCATAAACGTGAACAATCTCACCTTCTTTACCGGTTCCGCGCAGTACAGGCGTATCATCATTGGTTGCATCTCCGCTAACCAGAGGACGCTCGGTACTCCCGTTGTTAGCAACAATTTCACTGATTTCCGCTGGTGGTGGAGATGAAGTATCAACGATCAGAATAAATTCATCGGATTTAGCAGAAGCACTCCCCCCTTTTGAGACCGAGTCTACACGCAGGGAGTGTGAGCCTTCAGCCAGTTCCTGATCCACCTCATAGCTCCATTGACCGCGACTATTAGCAACAGTGCTACCAATGAGTTGATTACCATCCCAAATACGCACAATGGAACCGGCATCCGCTACGCCAGAGAGCTTAGGCGTGGTGTCATCGGTTTTATCTCCCGAATGCAATATGGCGGTTTTATCAAAATCATCAAAAGCTTCACTAATCTCTGGTGCGCTGGGTGCCGTTGCATCCAGCTTCAGGATGAAGTTGTCAGATTTCGGGCTCATACGACCATAGCTATCCTCGTATGCCGCGCTGAAGACATAAGTATCATCAGTAGTCAGCGTTGGGGTAAAGCTCCAGCGGCCATCATTGCCTGCTGTAACACTGCCAATTGGGGTAGCAGTGGCGCCATAGATGAATACCAGCGATCCCGGTTGAGCAACGCCTGACAAGGTTGGCGTTTTGTCATCGGTATATTGACCTGACGTTAAATGGTCAATTTGGCCTTCATCGTCAATGACGCGCAAAATTTGTGGTGCTTCAGGATTTTCAGCTTCAATGTGGAAAATCATTTGAGTTGGTATAAGACCCCAGTTACCTGCATCATCACGCACTCGATACTGGAAGAAGTAGACGCCATCAGGCAGTGCATCAGAGCTGAATGACCATTTTCCATCTGCACCTGTTTCGATGAGGGTTACGGTATTGTTAATCGTGATCTCAATCGTGTCATAAGGGTCGGCGGTACGAGATATACTGATCACGTTGCTCTTTTGGTGTCTTTCAAACGCGTTTGCGAAAGTGCCGAAATCGTTAGTGGTTGCTGCTGGCTCAATGTGATGCTCAACCTCTGACGCTGAATTTTCGGCCATGACCACGATGCCCGCTTCAATTTTAAGATTAAAAGCTGCAGATGCGGGACTTTCATGTTTACCCGCATCTTTTACGGTAGCGGTCAGGCTGTGGTCGCCATCGGCCAGATCTGGTGTAACGGTCCATGCACCCATGCCATTCACTTTCGCGGAAGCAATTGGAGTTGTGCCGTTATTATCGTAGATATAAACGGTTGAACCCGGTTCTCCTACACCTGAAAGTACTGGTTGAGCCTCATCAGTAATATCGCCTGGATTCAAATTACCTTTATCACTGCCGGTGTTATCTGCTACACGCCAAATTTCGGGGGCTACTGGCGGTTTGGTATCCAGATTAACAATTGATGAAGTTGCCGGTCCACGGTTACCTGCTTCATCAATAATGGTGATTTGAACGGTATGCATGCCTTCAGCCCACTCAGGAGGAGTGAATGACCACTTACCTTCTGCGTCAACTTTCACATAAGTCGTAACGCCGTCGATGATAATTTCAGCTTTTCCATTTTCACCTTTTGGAGCAGTGATATCTTTCCAGCCAAAATCTTTTTTGTTGATGGTCTCTATTTTCTGCACTGCAATTTCATTGATGCTGCTATTAGCCATGATAACATTCCTTTTATGATATTTCGGTTTAAGGTTCCGGTTCCCTCCCGGAACTCAAACATTCTGAGCCAGTTAGTGAAATAGCTAACACAGGACATGTCTCAATTAATTGGGAATAAATAACAATTAATTGAATACAAATGTTTAAAAAATGGTTCGAATCAATAAATTTTAGACCGCGTAATAATTACAGGAAAGAATAAATTATTTATTCTCTACACTGATTATTACTCGACGCTCGCTTGCATAGCACAAACGCTGCTGTTTTAATGACCCAGAGCACTGTTTAGAAACCTGGCTTTCACCCATACTTTGCGATTGAATATTGTCACTACTTAAACCATTATTGACTAATAATTTCTTAATTGTATCAGCGCGGCGTTGGCCTAATTTTAGGTTACTCTCATTATCACCAATAGGATCGGTAAAACCTGTAACGATAATATGCGGATTCAATTTACCATTGCGTTTCATTTGATGCGCGAATTGCTGAATAGCGTTATGGCCTTGAGCAGAAATATCGTTACCGCTGGCACTGGCGAAATTAAATAACAGATCAGATGAAAACTCGTAATTATCGTAAGATTGAGCGGCGTCCACCTTACATGAGATAACGGACGAGGCACGGGAAAGCAAATGCGCTTGCTGCCGGGCACCCATCAACTGTTGCTGCGCCACAGAGGTTTCTACAACATGTGGGCGGCCAGAGCCATCAAGACTTGCAGTGACATAGTAGGTTTTTCCCGCAGCCAATGAATCCCGCCACTGCTGTTGTTGTTTACCTCGATAGCGTGGCGCATCATCGGTGTAGCTTCCTAATGAATGCATACCTGGCTTAAGACAAAACACCGTGTATCCTCCCGATAAAAGGGCGGTTTGGAATTCACCATCCACATAGATATGTGCAGCTTTTTTATTATTATCAGCAGTGCGATAATACACAACTTTGGTTTGATCGGACGCCGCTGCTGGCATTGATTGCCATGATTTCCCAAAAACAGTTTGCGCTTGAATTCCCGTCGTTACGGACAATGATGCAAGAACAGCGACAATAGCAATACGTTTAATCTTCATTACAACTCCCTGGAAGAAAGTGCCAAATGGCACTTTCTTTTATTCCAAATTAAAATTAGCAGTGTGGTGATTATTCAGATAAGTCACGAAATTCCAGGTGATTATCAACTGAAGAGACATCTAATGAAACCACTCCATTAAGGGTGGAATGATTGACATTAAAATCAGACATAATGTTATTTAAAGCACTTTCATCAAGATGTTGAGACAGCACATTTCCTTCCTGGGGTTCGCCAAACAGTGTGTCTTGTTGATCTGAAAGTAGATCAGCAATATTAATATGACCTATTGAATCAGGGAAAAGATCACCTGGATCAACAGCTCCTGGCGGTATAGTGTCAATTTTAACTTCAAATGCAGGCGTTTTAGACGTTACAACACCTTCTGCATCCTTGAAAGCAGCCTCAATGCTATATTTATCGTCTGGAAGATCTGGTGTTGCGATGCTCCACTTTCCTTTAGCATCGACTGTGGAAGAAAGATAAAAGTGGTTATCAGCCCCATTTATCCAAATATAAACGATATCTCCGGCAACTCCGGTACCACCAACAAAGATGGTCGAATCATTTACTGCTTCACCGCTCGCAATAGGTGTCTTACCGATATGGAATTTTTGACCACCTTCCAACTTCTCATCGCGATAAACATCACCAATCACACCGGTTACTGGCACATTTGGATCGGGAATAACTTCATCACCGGGTACGGGATCGATGGGTGCATTTGGATCATTGATATCAACGACGACTTTTTCAGAAAGCTGAGATTGATTACCGGCGGGATCAACAACGATGATTTGGAATTCATGTTTACCGTTTTCTAAAGCTTTTTCCGGTGTAAAGGTCCACTCGCCTTTGTCATCAATAACGGTGCTTCCTATAACTTTGCCGTTGTCGATTATTTTGACGATATCACCTTTCTCACCCACACCAGAAAACGTCGGCGTGCTGTCTTCAGTTTCATCACTGTTTTCAATCGGTTTTTCATTGCTATCTTTAATTGCACCAATACCTTTATTTTCAGGCGCAATGGTATCAATCTCAACGATCCAGGCATCTGACGGCAAAGATTTATTACCTACCTGATCAACGACCACAATGCTGAAATCATGTTTTCCGTCGGCTAATTTTGGGCAGGTGAATTTCCAATTACCTTCACTATCCGTTTTCGCGGTGCCCTGCAATTGACCATTTTTCCAGATTTCAACCGTAGAGCCAGCTTCAGCTTTACCTGAAAGACTTGGCGTACTGTCTTTGGTCACGCCATCTTTTGTAATTTCTTTTGGTGGATTCGTACTGTCGTCGAACATGCCACCAATGGTACCTTTTGCTGGTGCAGTCAGATCAATGACAAAACCCCATGCTTCACTTGATTCGCCCACTACGCCTTTTTCATTGCGCTCACGGGTAGTAATGCTGTGGCTACCTGCGCCCAAGGCTTTTCCTGGTGTGAAAGACCAGGTGCCATTTTCACCAACGGTCGTTTCACCAATTTTGATGGTGCCATCCCATACTTCAATCACGTTTCCTTTGGTACCAGTACCATTCAGAGTTGGCGTGGTGTCATCAGTTCGGCTACCTTTAGCGATCAGCCCAGTGATGCTACCTACATCGTCGAATATGCCATTCACCACCGGAACGCTTACATTACCGCCACCGTTGTCACCGCCACCTTTGCCGTCATCGCCACCTTTACCGCCGTCTCCGCCTTTACCACTCTTACCGCTATTGTTGCTGTCCTGATACTGTTCTTTCGCGGCTACGTAACCAAGGCCTGCGGCGGCGGCAATAGCAGCCAAACCACCCAAAGCAATCAGCGCTGGTGACCATTCAAAGCCCGAGGCCAGCGCATAACCAGAATCGGTATCAACAGTGCCTTCGCTCAGAGCTAGCGCGGCGGTTTCGCCATCGACAAGGGCTGCAGCTTCGTGGTCAGCATGTCCATCGGTTGCAACGTATTCATGCATTTCGCCATCTTCTGCTTTCCCTACGAGGGAACCCGATTTGGCGAAGAAGTCTTCGATGATCAAATCTGGGTTATTGCTATCTGAACCTTCCAGCATGACTAACAAGTTTTTTCCTACGCGTTTAACGGTAATGTTTTCTGGCGCAACGCCGTCATTACCCTGCGTAAGAAGATATTTGCCATTGGTAATAGCTTGAATTTTTGCTGATTTTCCATCTTTGCCAGCACGCATGACTTCTGCTTTTGTTATCGTTTTTTTGTCGATAACCGCAACACTTACGGGCGAAACGTTCATGATTAATCCCTTTAAAACATTTGATTTTGATTGCGCATTTGCAAGCAAGAGCAGCAATCTCCCTGGCTTAGCCCAGCAGTGTGGGCTCAAAGTGAGCGACATAATCAGGAAAGAGAGATTTCCGAGACATAAGAAATGTCCCGTTAGGGCATAAAAAACTTCCCAACATTACCAAAAGGTAAGTTAGTTAATTAACCAACTGAAATTGTGAGTTTTTATGGCTGATAATGTGATAAGAGATGGGAAGTAATTGAATTAAAATAGGACTATAACAGATGATTTTCCTGAATTTTTTTGCGTAAAAAATCCAAAAAACAGGTAATGCGTGAGGTAAGGGATTGATTGCGATAATAGACCGCGTGGACAGGTAGACGTTGTTCACGGGTCTCGGTTTCTAAAACCGGGATTAAACGCCCGTTAACACGATCATCCCGACTGACAAAATCGGATAAACGCACGATACCTTGCCCGGCCAACGCCAGTTGACGCAGCGTTTCACCGCTGGAGGCAGATAGCGTGGGTTTAATACGCAGGAACTCCCCCTCACGCTGCCATACCGGCCAGACGTTATGCGCATCGAGCTGACTAAACCCCAGCAGTTGGTGATTCGCCAGCGCTTCCACGCTTTCAGGGGTGCCGAATTTATCGAGATAAGCCGGGCTGGCCAATAAGCGTATGGCGCTGCTTCCAAGAACACGCGCGCGTAGTGTCGAATCACGTAACTCGCCGATGCGAATGGCGATGTCTGTTTGCTGCTCCAGCAGGTCGATAACGATATCGTCAGTGTTCAGTTCCAGTTGAATATGCGGATACTGCTGACGAAACTCTGCCACTAGCGGCACAATAACGTGCAGGGTAAATGGCGTATTAGCATTGACGCGTAGGCGTCCGGAAGGAATATCCCGGCGCTGTGCGATTTGTTCTTCGGCCTGTTCGACTGAAGCGAGAATCTGCCGTGCGTGATCGAGAAAAATCATCCCCTCTTCGGTCAATGCCAGCCGACGCGTTGTGCGATGCATTAAGGTGGTTTGCAGCTTGCTTTCCAGGCGGCTAAGTGCACGGCTCACACCAGAGCTGGTTTGATCGAGTTGCTCTGCAGCTGACGTGATTGATCCCGTATCCACCACCGCAACCCAGGCACGCAACTCTTCCAGTGTGATTTTCAAATTTCCATCCTCAGAGAACAAGACCTGTCTTAGCGCGGTTTCTGACACTTTCGACTTAAATTACGCCACTTTATCAGCGGCAGGATATCACAATGCGCCATAAACCTCGGACCGATAGCGGTTTACGCCAGAAGCAAGCGGTAACCCAGTTACTGCAGCAAGGCCGACAGGAAGAAGCCTGGCGTAAAATCCGCGCGCATCTGACACTTGTCCCTTACGATGGCTGGTTTCTGCATGAAGCCGCGAGGCTTGCACGGCGCAGTGGCGATCTTGATTTGGCGCAGCGCTATTATCAGCGGGCGCTGAAGCTTGCGCCACAAGATGCGGGATTACTCAACGGTCTCGGCCTTACCCATTATGACGCCGGACGCTGGAGCGAGGCCGAAGCCTGTTATCAGGCTGCACTGAAATCACATGAGGGCTACGCCGCCTGTCACAATAATTATGCCATTCTGCTGCATAAACAGCGTCACTACCACCTTGCTTTAGAACAGTATCGATTAGCTTTGCTGAGCAAGGCCGATTATACCGAAGCCCGCTATGGCATGAGTACATTGCTGGCACACATGGGCCAGTTGCAAGAAGCTGAAAGCCAAATGCAACAAGTGTTACATGTTCGTCGCAGCGATCTACGCTGTCGCAATGCGCTCGGCATGGTGCAACTACAGCAAGGCAACTTTTCTGCGGGCTGGTCAAACTATCAGGCGCGTTATGCGCCGGACAATCCTGATCGCTTCTTTACTTTGCCTAAACTGCCAATGCGCTACTGGAAAGGAGAAGATCTGTGCGGTAAAACGCTGTTGGTGCGGACTGAGCAAGGAATGGGCGACGAGATACAATTCAGTCGCTTTCTCCCACGTCTGAAAACTGAAAAGCAGGCAGAAAGCGTGATCATGCTGGGAAGCAAGCCATTGAAACCATTAATGTTCTCGATGCCGCATCTCGATCATTATCTTACGCGTGAAGAAGCACAGCACGCGTTGCCACAGGCAGATTATTGGTGCTCATTACTGGATTTACCGCAGCATTTCCTCAACTCAACACAACCCTTTGGCGCGCATCATCCCTATCTGTTCAGCCCCAAAGAACAGCAGGCAAAGTGGCCGATTCTGGGGAGCGGGAAAAAAATTGGTATCGTTTGGAAAGGATCCACCGGACATAAGAATGATAGTCAGCGATCGCTTGCACATCTATCACAACTCGCGCCTTTGTTTGACCTGCCTGATAACAACTGGATTAGTTTGCAAAAAGGTGCAGGTGAAGAGGACATTACTGATTTCCCGCACGTGCAGCCACTTGGTGCGCTGTTTAGCAGTTATCGGGACACTGCCGCCGTTATCGCCCAATTAGATTTAGTGATAGGCGTCGATACCTCAGTGATTCATCTGGCGGGAGCGATGGGGAAAGCTTGCTGGGTAATGTTGCCTGCCTGGGCGCGCGACTGGCGCTGGTTAGCCAATCGCGACGATTCGCCGTGGTATCCGCAAATGAGATTGTTTGCGCGCGGGCAGGATGAAGAGTGGAGCGCGGTAGTTGCGCGGATTAAGCAGGCGCTGCAGCAGCAATAAAAAAGGGACGCCGAGGCGTCCCTTTTTCTACACTTCGAGGTCGGCTAAATCGCCTTTCTCTTGCAGCCAGTTTCGGCGATCTTCCGAACGTTTCTTCGCCAGCAGCATGTCCATTACACGCAGCGTTTGGTCGACATCTTCATCGCTGATCGTCAGCTGAACCAGACGACGCGTGTTTGGATCGAGCGTGGTTTCGCGCAGCTGCAGCGGGTTCATTTCACCCAAGCCCTTAAAGCGCTGCACATTCGGCTTACCTTTCTTACGCTTGAGCTGGTCCAGCACGCCCTCTTTCTCATCTTCATCTAGGGCGTAATAGACTTCTTTGCCGAGATCGATGCGATACAGCGGCGGCATGGCCACATATACATGGCCGTGCTGCACCAGCGAACGGAAATGCTTCACAAACAGCGCGCACAGCAGCGTGGCAATGTGCAAACCATCGGAATCCGCATCCGCGAGGATACAGATCTTGCCGTAACGCAGCTGGCTCAGATCTTCGCTGTCGGGATCGATACCGATCGCCACGGAAATATCATGCACTTCCTGCGAGGCCAGCACTTCGTCTGAAGAGACTTCCCAGGTGTTGAGGATCTTGCCTTTCAGCGGCATGATCGCTTGATAATCACGATCGCGCGCCTGCTTGGCGGATCCGCCCGCAGAATCCCCTTCGACGAGGAACAGTTCGGTTCGATTCAAATCCTGCGCGGTGCAGTCAGCCAGTTTGCCCGGCAGCGCCGGTCCGCTGGTGAGTTTTTTACGCACCACTTTCTTGGCGGCACGCATACGGCGCTGTGCGCTGGAGATCGCCAGCTCGGCCAGCATTTCAGCCGCCTGCACGTTCTGGTTCAGCCACAGGCTGAAAGCATCTTTGACCACCGCTGAGACGAACGCCGCACACTGACGTGACGACAGGCGCTCTTTCGTCTGACCGGCAAACTGTGGATCCTGCATCTTCACCGACAGTACGTACGCACAGCGATCCCAGATATCTTCCGCCGAGAGCTTCACGCCGCGCGGCAAAATATTGCGGTATTCGCAGAACTCACGCATGGCATCCAGCAATCCCTGACGCAAGCCGTTGACGTGCGTGCCGCCTTGCATGGTTGGGATCAGGTTGACGTAGCTTTCCGTTAGCAGCTCACCGCCTTCCGGCAGCCACAGCAGCGCCCAATCCACCGCTTCCACATCGCCGGCAAAACTGCCCACAAAAGGTTTTTCCGGCAGCGTCGGCAAGCCGTCAACCGCCTCACACAGGTAATCGGTCAGGCCATCCTGATACATCCAGGTTTGTTCGGTATCGTTGACCTTGTCTTTAAAGACAATTTCAACGCCCGGACAGAGCACGGCTTTGGCTTTTAACAGATGCGATAAACGGGAAACCGAGAAACGCGGGCTATCAAAGAAGCTTTCATCTGGCCAGAAATGTACGCTGGTGCCGGTGTTGCGTTTACCGACGGTGCCGGTAACCGTAAGATCCTGCACTTTATCGCCATTTTCGAAGGCAATCTGATAGATCTCGCCGTTACGACGCACGGTAACTTCCACGCGCTTCGATAAGGCGTTGACCACCGAGATGCCGACGCCGTGCAAGCCGCCTGAGAACTGATAGTTTTTATTGGAGAATTTTCCGCCCGCATGCAGGCGACAAAGAATCAGCTCAACCGCAGGCACGCCTTCTTCCGGATGGATATCCACCGGCATGCCACGACCGTCATCAATAACTTCCAATGACTGATCGGCATGAAGAATCACTTCCACACGTTTGGCGTGACCAGCCAGCGCCTCATCGACGCTGTTATCGATCACTTCCTGGCCCAGATGGTTCGGGCGCGTGGTATCGGTGTACATCCCCGGACGACGACGCACCGGTTCAAGGCCGGTCAGGACCTCAATGGCATCGGCATTATAGCTTGATTGGCTCATCGTAAATGTCTGATTAGCAATAGGAAAATGGCCCCACTTCGCAAAGCTACTGAGCGTTTAATCCCAGAAAATCAACTATCTGTGCGAAATGGCGTTCGAATCCGATATAGGCATGATTGCCGCCCTCTTCAACCGTCTGGCGGCATGCGCTGTAATACTCCAGCGCCTGGCGATAATCGAGTATTTCATCGCCGGTTTGTTGCAGCAGCCAAAGTAAATCAGGCGCTTCAAGAGGGTCAATCTGCATTACTTTCAGATCGTAAATGTGGCGAGACTCTAACACATATTGCTGGCCGGTGTAGGGATTACGGTTTTCGCCGAGGTAATCCACCAGCAGCTCAAACGGCCGTACGGCGGGATTGACCACCACCGCTGGCAACATAAAACACTGCGACAGCCAGGTAGCAAAATAGCCGCCCAGCGACGATCCCACCAATCCCAGCGGTTCACCGGAATACTGCATCACCAGCTCTTCCAACATGCTGGCGGCGTCGGCCGGAAACGTCGGCAGTTGCGGCACCATCACATTGATGTGTGGATGCTGCTCGTTGAGCCATTGCTGTAGCTGGGTAGCTTTCGCCGATTGCGGGGAACTGTTGAAGCCATGCAGATAAATCAGCGCCGCCATTGCTTAGTAGCCCTCGGAATCAAGATCGGGGCGGAACATGTCGCTTTGCAGGCGGTTCACCTCGGTTTGCAGCGTCCCGTCTACCTGTAAAGTAAACCAGCGCCAGCCTGGCGCCAGCGTATCAATAGTGAAGTTGGTGCAATGCGGTTTGAACTGGACACAGGTCGATGGCGAAGCCATTACGCGGCGACCATGCCAGTCGAGATCGAGTTCCTGATGAATATGGCCGCACACCAGATTGCGCGCACGCGGGAAGTGTTGCAGTACTGCTTCCAGCTGATGTGGATTACGCAAGCTGTGCTGATCTAACCAGGTACAACCGGAAGCCAGAGGATGATGATGCAGCAGCACTAAGGTGTGACGTTCCGGATACTTGCTGAGCGCGGTGTGCAGCCACTCAAGCTGGTATTCGCTCAACATGCCGTGCGGGACACCAAATACCTGACTATCTAACAGCACCAGCTGCCAGTGATCGCCTAGCAGAACATGCTTGTCTGACTTAATACCCGCATCGGCCAGCGTATCCACCATCGCCGGCTGAAAATCATGATTTCCCGGCAGCCAGACGCAAGGTTTCGGCAGACGATTAATGCCCGCTACAAAATGTTGGTAAGCTTCGACGGTGTGATCCTGAGCGAGATCGCCGGTGGCGATAATCAGATCATAATGCTGCTGTTGTGCCTCAATGGCATCCAGCACCGCATCAAAACTCGACCAGGTATTCACCCCAAGCAGCGATTGATGTTTTCCGGCAAAAAGATGGGTATCCGTGATTTGTAAAATCCTGATATCAGACCCATCTCGTGCAGGAAGAGTTAGCAGGCTATCCAAAGCGTTTCCTTAATCTCCACGCCATCGTTGCGTTTTTTTACGCTATCAGCAAACCGGTACTGCCACAGCGCCATGCGCTAAGCAGTAACGTAACCAATCCGCAAGGAACTGGTTAATCTGATGTTTTTCATCGCGCTGATGCAGTTTTTTATTAGGATAATCATAGCGCGCTTTAAATCGGTAGATCTGTTTAGTGGAACACACTTCAGCGACCATCGCATCATGGTAGAGCCGCACAGACATCGAAGGCAGGCTCCAGTAACTCACCGCGGGTGCCACCTGACGCACTTCAACCAAAGTGGTGTAACGGGTCGATTCCTCGATGGTGAGCTGATAGCTGGCGCCATTCACCTGATAAATCACCGATGCACCTGCCTCGTCATTACGCGGCAGCAGGCGACGCAGTTGTGCGAAATTGGTTTCGCACAGGCGCATCATTTCGGGAAAGTCAGGGGTATAGCGCTGTTTCATTTTAGCTTCCACTCTTCTCGTAGTTTTTCATGGTGCAACGCCAGCCATTGCAAGGCGATGACAGATGCCGCGTTATCAATAATCCCCTCTTCCACCCAGCGATAAGCCTGTTCGCGGCTCACCACATGGACAAGAATATCCTCATTCTCTTCCTCCAGCCCGTGATTTCCCTCTGCCAGGCTGGCATCCACTTCGCCCACCAGCACCGATAAACGTTCAGATGTTCCGCCGGGGCTGGCTAAGTAATTCACTATCGGTTTGACGCGGCCAACCTTGAGGCCAGCTTCTTCTACCGCCTCACGACGTGCGACATCTTCTGGTGTTTCGCCAGGTTCGATGATGCCAGCCACCATTTCCAGCAGCCAGGGCGTTGGGCTGGAATCAAAAGCGGGAATGCGGATCTGCTCGATCAGCACCACTTCATCGCGTAAGGCATCATAGGGTAGCAGCACGGCGGCGTGTCCGCGCTCAAAAACTTCGCGCACCACTTCACCGCTCATTTCGCCATTAAAACGACGGTGACGGAAACGGTAGCTGATGATGGAAAAAAAACCATCGTAACGCGTTTCGCGTGCAATAATTTCTACATCGTTTTTTGTGAAAGTCACAGGGGATTTTTTTGCACTCGCCATCGTCTGATTCCTTATGCAGATTGGGATGGAGCAAAGAAAAGCCAAGTCTACCGCTCCGTCCGAGTGGTTCTTTTTGAATTATTTACGTAAATTAGGGGAAGAAGGCACGTTCAGCCAACTTATCTCTGACGCCGCCTCTGTAGAATCGGCGATTATTTTTTTGGCTTACCTGCAGCACTACCAGTGCATTTTGCTGCAACAAAAGGAATGCAAATGAAAAAACTGCTCCCACTTTTTATTGGACTGAGCCTGGGCGGATTCAGCCTTGCCAGCCAGGCAGAAAACCTGTTGCAGGTCTATCAGCAGGCGCGCCTTAGCAACCCCGATCTGCGCTCCTCTGCCGCTAACCGCGACGCAGCATTTGAGAAAATCAATGAAGCGCGTAGTCCTTTATTGCCGCAGTTAGGCTTGGGCGCTGATTACACTTATAACAACGGCTACCGTGACAGCAGCGGACTTCATTCCAACACGACCAGCGCCTCTCTGCAATTAACTCAAACTATTTTCGATATGTCGAAATGGCGTGCGCTGTCGCTGCAGGAAAAACAAGCCGGTATTCAGGACGTCACCTATCAGGTTGCTCAGCAAGATCTGATTCTGAACAGTGCAACTGCCTATTTCAACGTGTTGAAGGCGATCGATACGCTTTCTTACACCGAAGCACAGAAACAGTCGATCTACCGCGAATTGGATCAAACCACTCAGCGCTTCAATGTAGGTTTGGTCGCGATCACTGACGTGCAGAACGCCCGAGCACAGTATGACACCGTGCTGGCCAACGAAGTGACCGCACGTAACAATCTCGATAATGCGGTGGAATCGCTGCGTCAGATTACCGGGATGGATTATCTGTCGCTGGCTTCTCTGAATATCGATCGTTTTAAAACCGCGCGTCCAGATGCCGTTGCCAGCCTGCTGAAAGAAGCAGAAAGCCGCAACCTGACCTTGCTGTCTGCGCGTCTGAGCCAGGATCTGGCACGTGAGCAGATTCGTTCAGCGGAAACCGGCCACATGCCAACGCTGGATTTGACCGCGTCAACGGGTATGTCGAACAGCAAATATGGCGGCAGCCGCGCTAATCAGAGCGCCGGCAGCACCGACTCGATCACCGGTTCTAACCAGGTTGGCCTGAGCTTCACCATGCCACTGTACAGCGGCGGTTCTGTCACTTCTCAGGTTAAACAGGCGCAGTACAACTATGTCGCGGCCAGCGAACAGCTGGAAGGCGCGCATCGTAGCGCAGTTCAGACGGTGCGTTCTTCATTCAATAACGTGAATGCCTCTATTAGCAGCATCGATGCTTACAAGCAGGCTGTGGTCTCTGCACAAAGTTCACTGGATGCGATGGAAGCCGGTTATCAGGTTGGTACGCGTACCATCGTTGATGTGCTGGATGCGACCACCACGCTGTTCAACGCTAAACAGCAGCTGTCTGATGCGCGTTATAGCTATCTGATCAACCAGCTGAATATCAAATATGCGCTGGGTACGCTGAATGAGCAGGATCTGCAGCAGCTGAACAGCACGCTGGGCAAAGAGATCACCACGACACCAGAAGTGGTGGCGCCGGAAAATAACCAGCAGGCCGCGCGTGTGGATAACGGTCCGAAAGCGTCTTCGCCTTCAGCCGCCGCACAAGCCCGTCCAGCTGCCGCACGCAGCAGCGGAAATCCATTCGGTAATTAATTCCCCAAGGGGCCGCATGCGGCCCCTTTCGCATTCAATCGTATAGCTACGTAAAGATGCTTTCCCCATCTGGCTCCGCGCTTCATTTTCCACCGCTCATCCCCTATCCTTTACCGCACCTTTGGGCACAGGATGAAAATAATGAAACGGACGAAAAATATTCGCCATGCCGCTTTTCGTAAAAGCTGGCAGGCACGCCACTTAACGCCAGTCGCCTTTGCCGTTAGCGCAGTGTTTATGCTGGCAGGCTGCGAGCAGAGTGATGAGACGGTGTCGCTCTATCAAAACGCAGATGATTGCGCCAAAGCCAATCCGGGCCAGAGCGCGCAATGTACCACTGCATATAACAACGCACAGAAAGAAGCTGAACGTACCGCGCCAAAATACGCCACGCGCGAAGATTGTGTGGCTGAGTTTGGTGAGAATCAGTGCCAGCAAACGCCTGCACAAGCGGGCGTGGGCACGACCGCTAATAATGCTGAAGCGCAGCAAAGCGGGAGCTTCTGGATGCCATTGATGGCCGGTTACATGATGGGACGTATGATGAGCGGCGGCGCAGGCTTTGCCCAGCAGCCACTGTTCTCGCCAAAAAATCCGAACAGCCCGGCAAACGGAAAATTTGTCGACGCGTCGGGTAAAAACTACGGCAATGCGACATCAGGCCGAACCATCAATGTGCCGAAAACAGCCATGGCGCCGAAACCCGCCACCACTTCCACTATCACGCGTGGCGGCTTTGGTGACAGCGTGGCAAAACAAAACACCATGCAGCGCAGCAGTGCCTCTGGCACCGGCAGCCGCTCGCTGGGAGGCTAAGCCGCAGCATGCAACGTATTGCAATCCCTGAACGTCCAGACTGGCGTGAAAAAGCAGCTGAGTATGGTTTCCAGTTTCACACCATGTATGGCGAACCTTACTGGTGTGAAGATGCGTACTACCAATTCACGCTAGCGCAGGTTGAACAGCTGGAAGATACCACCGCCGAGCTGCACCAGATGTGTTTGCAAGCGGTGGAGAAAGTGGTGAGCAGTGACGAGCTGCTCACCCGATTCTGCATTCCTAAGCACACCTGGGATTTTGTGCGCGATTCCTGGAAGTTGCGCCAGCCGTCGCTCTATTCGCGCCTCGATCTGGCATGGGATGGCAAAGGTGACGCCAAGCTGCTGGAAAACAACGCCGACACGCCAACCTCGCTGTATGAAGCCGCCTTCTTTCAGTGGATTTGGCTGGAAGACCAGGTCAAAGCGGGCAACCTGCCGCAGGGCAGCGACCAGTTCAACAGCCTGCAAGAGAAGCTGATCGAGCGCTTCGCCACGCTACATCAGCAGTTCGGGTTCAGCTGGCTGCACTTCTCCTGCTGTCGTGATACCGAAGAAGACCGCGCCACGGTGCAATATCTGCAGGACTGCGCCACCGAAGCCGGATTGCCGAGCGAGTTTCTCTATATAGATGAGATTGGATTGGGTGAAAGAGGCCAGTTTACCGATGTAAACGATCAGGTCATCAGCAATCTGTTCAAGCTCTATCCGTGGGAATTCATGCTGCGCGAAGTGTTCTCCACCAAGCTGGCAGACGCGGGCGTGCGCTGGCTGGAGCCGGCATGGAAAAGCATCATCTCCAATAAAGCGCTGTTACCGCTGCTATGGGAAATGTTCCCCAATCATCCCAATTTGCTGCCCGCCTATTTTGCCGATGATAAGAACGCGCCGCAGATGGATAAATACGTGGTGAAACCGCTGTTTTCACGTGAAGGTGCCAATATTCGCATCATTGAGAACGGTCAGGAGATCGCGCGTGCGGACGGCCCGTATGGCGAGGAAGGCATGATTATCCAGCAGTTCTATCAGTTGCCGAAATTTGGTGACAGCTACACGTTGATCGGTAGCTGGCTGATTGACGATCAACCTGCCGGTATCGGCATACGTGAAGATCGTGCATTGATCACTCAGGATCTGTCGCGCTTCTATCCTCATACCTTTATTGAGTAAACGCTGCGCCGCCCGCAATCTTCGGGCGGCCACGCGAATTAACCAATCTGCACCGACATCATGCTGATCGCGCCCATCTCCATACCTTCTACGGGAATAGAGATCGCTTCATCAGCAGCACGCGCACCAAGAATATAGAGCAGCGGTAAATAGTGTTCCGGCGTAGGGTTTGCAAGCTGTGCATCCGGATGCTGCATAAAGTTCACCAATGGGTGATCCGCTGCTTCGCCCTGGAAATCCAGATTCTCACGCACGTGCTGATCAAAGTTATCCGCCCACGGATACGCGGTTTCCGCACCCTGCCAGCGCAGCATACGCAGATTGTGCACTACGTTACCGCTGGCCACGATCATCACACCTTCATCTCGCAATAACGCCAGCTTTTGCCCCAATGCGTAGTGCCATTCGGCTGGTTTAGTAGCGTCGATACTCAATTGCACAACCGGAATGTCGGCTTCGGGATACATTTTTGCCAGCACGCCCCACGAGCCATGATCAAAACCCCACTCCTGATCGGCATGAACGGCGACCGGCGCCAGTAAATCAATCACTTGCTGGGCCAGCTCTGGCGATCCCGGCGCGGGATAACGCACATCAAACAGCGCCTGCGGGAAACCACCGAAATCATGGATGGTGCGTGGATTATTCATCGCCGTCACGGCCGTACCGCGTGTGTACCAGTGCGCCGAAACCGCGAGAATCGCGCGTGGACGCGGCAATGTTGCGCCCAACTGCTGCCAGGTTTGGGTATACCGATTATCTTCCAGTACGTTCATCGGGCTGCCGTGACCAAGGAACAGCGCAGGCATGCGTGTAGTGCTCATGATTAATCCTCTGACGAAGTGTCGCTTTGTTGACCGATACGATACGCGCTTTCGCGGGGGGATTAACGCTGATAAGTATGATGTTCTCTGTCAGGGAATTTGAATGATATTCAGCGGAAAAATTTAAGACCAGATAGGTCTCAATCTTGCACGTGCTCCTTCTACATATCAGTGATATAGCCCGCACCTAAGACCGAGCGAGACCAGTCTTGTTACATCCAATGAATCGTCTTCTTACACTCCACTCGGTTTTGGAAATATGAGCATTGGAATGTATGTTAATTCAGGGAGCAATATTGTGCCTGGCAATGAATATCTACCATGAAGCGCGTGGCGAACCGATTAAAGGACAAATAGCGGTTGGCACGGTGACCATGAACCGGGCCAATTGGGATGTCAAAGAGATCTGTCCTGTGGTGTATGCACCTAAGCAGTTCTCCTGGACGTCTCTCAAAAAGAATCCTTATCGTTATCCACCCAAGGAAGATAAAAGCTGGCAGCGCGCTAGAGAGTTGGCAAAAAAGATTGTTGAAGGGGAATTACAGGACGTAACCAAAGGCGCAACGTTCTTCCATGCACACCACGTTAAACCGACCTGGCGCCATGCTTTTGAACGTACCGTGGTGATTGGTAATCATGTGTTTTATGCCAATCGCTAAAACAAAAAAAGAGGCCGAATAGATCACTATCCGGCCTCTTTCTTCTACATCAATTCAGTTAGCTGGCGTGACGCGTCTCACGTTGACGGCGATACGCCACCAGATCTTCAATGGTGACAACCGGCATATCGTGTTGCTTAGCAAACACGATCGCTTCAGGCGCATGCGCCATGCTGCCATCATCATTGGTCAATTCGCACAGTACGCCCGCAGGTTTAAATCCTGCCAGCGTCACCAGATCGATAGTCGCTTCGGTATGTCCACCACGAGACAGAACGCCGCCTTCACGCGCGCGCAGCGGGAAGACATGGCCCGGACGGTTAAGGTCTGACGGCTTGGCGCCATCAGCGATTGCAGCGCGAATGGTAGTAATTCGATCGGCAGCAGAAACGCCGGTGGTAACACCGCTTGCGGCTTCAATCGTCACCGTAAAACCGGTGCCGTATGCACTGGTGTTGGTTTCCACCATCATTGGTAGCTCAAGCTGCTGACGGCGTTCTTCGGTGATGCAAAGGCAGACAATACCGCTGCCGTGACGGATGGTTAATGCCATCTGTTCAACGGTCATGGTTTCTGCCGGGAAGATCATGTCACCTTCGTTTTCACGATTTTCATCGTCGAGCACCATTACACCGCGGCCGTTGCGCAGCGCATCAATGGCGCGCTCTACACGCTGTTCAGGCGTGCCAAATTCAGAAAGAAGCGTCTGATTCATGGTAAAAAAACCTTATAAAATATGAGTTACCAGAACCAGGGCGTGCTTAGGAGTGCGTACAAAACACATGGCAAAAACGTGACGCGGGCAAAGCCCGGCTGATGTCGTTACCCTCTCCCATCCGGACTCTAACCGTCGGCTCCGGAATTACACCGGATCTGCTGACCTTTCACATTGCTGTGAAAGCGCTCGCGGGCTTTCAGCTATAGCTGATTTACCGCCGGTGGGGAATTTCGCCCCGCCCTGAGAATAAGCGAACAAACTATAACGCCAATCATCTGGACGGGCAATCGACAAAAGTGCAAATGCTTTTGCATTTCCTGCGTTGCGGATTTCAGGTTTAACCTTTTCGTTTCAGGTATTACACTTAATAGCTATTGAGTCCGAACACGCGCAGCTATCGGCCACCGTAACCAGGAAATAATCATGATCGACACGAAAAAAATTGAACAACTGGCTCGCCAGGTACATGAAGCTATGCCGAAAGGGATTCGTGATTTTGGCGATGATGTCGAAAAGAAAATCCGTCAGGTATTGCAGGCGCAGTTGACGCGCATGGACCTGGTTAACCGTGAAGAGTTTGATGTGCAGACGCAGGTTCTGCTGCGTACGCGTGAGAAATTAGCGGCGCTGGAGCAGCGTTTGGCGAAGTTGGAAAGTGAAAGTCCAGCAGCACCCGCGCCGGCGATCATCACGCCAGATCCTGCTGGGAAAATCGATACTCCGCAGTAAGCTCATCGGCGGGAGCATGACTCCCGCCGATTTACACTTAATGACTGCGAATCGTTTTGATGATATTGCTGGTTGAGATGCCATCTTCGAAGTTAAGCACGCGCACGTCACCGCCGTTCGCCCACACTTCTTTACTTCCCGCGATATCTTCTGGTTTGTAGTCGCCGCCTTTTACTAGCAGATCCGGCAGTACGCCAGCAATCAGACGCTGTGGCGTATCCTCTTCAAACAGTACAACCCAATCCACCGCTTCCAGCGCACCCAAAACAATCATGCGATTTTCTTGCGGATTGACCGGACGTGTTTCGCCTTTCAGACGCTTAGTCGAGGCATCACTGTTAACGGCCACAATCAGGCGATCGCCCAGCTTGCGCGCGTTCGCCAGATAAGAAACATGACCAGCGTGCAGGATGTCAAACACGCCATTGGTCATCACCACTTTCTCACCCCGCTGACGCGCCAGCGCAACAGCGGCTTTCAGCTCCGCTTCGGTCATCACACCAAATCCCGTTTCAGGACGGGCGTGAATGGCATTTTCCAGCTCAACCGTGCTGACAGTAGAAGTACCCAGCTTGCCAACGACGACGCCGGCAGCAGCATTGGCAAGGAAACAGGCTTCTTCCAGGCTGTCACCCGCCGCCAGCACCGCAGCCAGCACGCCAATTACCGTATCGCCTGCGCCGGTTACGTCATACACTTCCTGCGCCTGTGTAGGTAGATGTAGCGGTTCTTTGCCCGGTTGCAGCAGCGTCATACCGTTCTCTGAACGGGTGACCAGCAGCGCGGAGAGCTCATAATCAGCGATTAACTGCATGCCACGGCTGACAATCTCGTCCACGGTTTTGCATTTACCCACCACCGCTTCGAATTCAGACAGATTCGGCGTTAGCAGTGTCGCACCGCGATAACGTTCAAAATCAGTACCTTTGGGATCAATCAGCACCGGCACATTAGCTTCACGCGCCAGTTGAATCATGGTCTGTACGCTGTTCAGCGCGCCTTTAGCGTAATCAGACAGCACCAGCGCACCCGCTTGCGTCAGCGATTGGCGCATACGATCGTGAATCGGCTGCGGATCAATCTGCTCAAAACCCTCTTCGAAATCGAGGCGAATCAGCTGCTGATTGCGCGACAGCACGCGCAACTTAGTGATGGTTGGATGGCTTTGCACTGCCACAAAATCACAGTCGACATTAACCTTCTGCAGGGTTTCACTCAGCACGCGCGCGGCATCATCAGCGCCCGTCAAGCCAATCAGCCGTGATGCTGCACCGAGCGCAGCAATGTTCATAGCGACGTTTGCCGCGCCGCCTGGACGCTCTTCAATAGTATCCACTTTCACCACCGGCACCGGCGCTTCCGGGGAAATACGGCTGGTTGGGCCATACCAATAGCGATCTAACATGACATCGCCGACGACCAGCACAGTGGCCTTGCCAAAAGTGGGCAGTGTTACTTTCATTCAGAGACTCCAACACGGTCAAAATAATGCGCGCGATATTACCACATAAGCCATCAGGCTCACTGTTCCGCGCTGTCAGATTCGGTGCCGCTTAACCAACGCTGCCAACTGTTGTTGACCACCGCGCGCTCAGCGACAAAGGCTTCAGCTGCCACATGGCCCGGCAATTCCTGCAGCGCCAGATGGTGCAGCGCATCACGTAACGTGACGTAAGCATGCGTTAAAGCCTGCGCCTCTTCATCCGGCATAATGCCGTGACACGCCATTAACTCGAAAATGCGGACGTTATCCGACCAACGCGTCAACGCTGGCTGATGGGCCGCGTAGCCTAAGACAAGATATTGCGCGATGAATTCAATATCGGTGATACCGCCCTCATCGGTCTTAATTTCCCAGCGACCTTTGTGTTTATTGCTGAGATGCGCACGCATTTTTTCACGCATTTCACGCACTTCTTTTTGCAACGTCTCGACTTCACGCGGCAGGCAAAGAATGCCACGCCGAATCTCATCAAAGCGTTCACATAGCGCAGGTTCGCCAAACACAATACGCGCGCGCACCAGCGCCTGATGCTCCCAGGTCCACGCCTCGCTGCGCTGGTATTCGTTAAAGGCAGCAAAAGTACTGACCAGCATGCCCGCCGCGCCAGAAGGACGCAGCCGCGCATCCACTTCATACAAAATGCCGGACGACGTGCGCGTGCTAAACAGATGCATCACACGCTGCGCGAGGCGTAAATAGAACTGACGGCCATCAATGACGCGCTCGCCATCGGTTTCCGCATCATCCGGACAATCATGCAGGAACACCAAATCAAGATCAGAGCTATAACCCAGCTCCCAACCACCGAGCTTGCCGTAACCAACAACCGCAAAACCGCGTTCGTTGTCGCTGGTGAGATGCGATGGGCGACCATAACGCTGCACCATCATCTGCCAGGCTTGCTGTACCACCGATTCGATAATCGCTTCTGCCAGCCAGGTTAAGTGATCGCTCACTTTCATCACGGGTAGCGTTTCAGCAATATCGGCAGCGGCGATGCGCAGATGCTGCGCCTGTTTAAACTGACGTAATGCTTCCAGCTGCTGCTCTTCGTCATCGGTAGGAATACGCAGCAAATATTGGCGTAGTTCGTCACGATAAGCGTCGGTCGCGGTAGGTTGATACAGCGTTGCGGGATCGAGTAGCTCATCCAGCAGCAGCGGATAGCGCGCCAGCTGGCTGGCAACCATCGGTGATGCGGCGCACAGGCGAATCAGATGACGCAGCGCGCCATGATATTCGGTAAGTAATTCCAGATAAGTGCTGCGCGTCAGCACGCCCAGCAACAGCGGTGTCAGACGGTTCAGCAGCACATCGGCATCTGCGCGCTGACAGACTTCACTGAGCAGACGCGGCATCAACTGATCAAGCGCCAGACGACCGCGCGGACCAATGGTGCGGCGGCTCACATCCTGGCGGAAGTTGTTCAACGCGTTGTAAAGCGCGTGACGCTGCGCATCGTCCAGCTGCGGCACAACCGGGATGAGATCGCTCTCTTCAAGTGCGTCCTGCCACAAACCAGCAAATTCGGCCAACTGCGGCTGATCGTCGACATCCGGCGCATCGTCGCCAATCAGCTCGTCAAAGATGGCGCGCACACCGGCCATTTGCAGCTCCAGCTGCGCCATCAGAACGCTCCAGTCTGCCGCGCCCATCGCCCAGGCTAAGCGCTGGTGGTCGAGTTCGTTCTCTGGCAGCGTTTGCGTCTGCTCATCATTAATACTTTGCAGCAGGTTTTCCAGCCGACGCAGGAACAGATAGGCTTCACGCAGATGCTCGATCTGTTTTTGACTTAACAAAGCCAGCTCGCCAATGGCTTCAAGCGTAGGGAGTAAGGAACGCAGTTGTAGTGAGCGCTCACGTCCACCGCGAATCAGCTGGAAGACCTGCACAATGAATTCTGTTTCACGAATGCCGCCAGCGCCGAGCTTAATGTTGTCTTTCAAGCCACGTCGACGCACTTCGCGCGCGATCATGCCCTTCATGTTACGCAGCGATTGAATCACGCTGAAATCGATATAGCGTCGATAAACGAAAGGACGCAGCATTTGCTGCAATTCCTGGCTCCAGTGACCGTGATCGTCGCCCATCAGGCGGGCTTTGACCATCGCATAGCGTTCCCAGTCGCGGCCCTGCTCCTGATAATAATCCTCCAATGCCGCAAAGCTCAGCACCAGCGGACCGCTATCACCGAACGGGCGCAGACGCATATCCACGCGATAGACAAACCCATCCACCGTTGGCTGATCGAGCACTTTGATCAGCCGCTGCCCCATGCGCGTGAAGAATTGCGCATTGTCGATCTCACGTCGCCCACCTTGCGTAACGCCGTTTTCCGGCCAGGCAAAAATCAGATCGATATCAGAAGAGAAATTGAGTTCACAGCCGCCGAGTTTACCCATACCAAGAATCAACATCGGCTGAGCTTCACCGGCTTCATTGCATGGCGTACCGAAGTCGCGGCTGCAATCCTGCCAAACCCAGTCGCGTGCGGCAGCGATGAGAATTTCCGCCAGCGTACTGAGCTGCTGCAAACTTTGTTCGGTAGTGGCGTGTTGCAGCGCCTGCATCCAGGCGATGCGCACCAGCATGTGACGACGGAACAAACGCAGTTCGCGCATCAGGGAGGTTTCGTTATCAACGGCTTGCAGCACATCCTTCAGCCAGTTGGCATAGTGCTGCCACTCATCTGGCGCAGGCGCTTGCTGTTGCAGATGCTGCCACCATTCGGGATGCTGCTGCAGGTTATCGAGGATAAAGTCACTAAAGGTCAGCGCGCCCGCCTGTTCTGGCGTGAACGCTGAGGGTGGCAAATTAAGTCGCTCTGCCACATTAGCCAACTGCGCCTGCATTAGCGCCGGTAACGGTAACAACATCGTCTCTCCCTGATTGGATTTTTCGTTAGCGTTTGATTCCGCTATTAAGCCAGAACGGCGCTGGTTTAATCGCAAGATTCACCAGTTGCATTAAGCCGTGATTCTGTTTGACGCGAATGGCGTGCTGTAACTCCAGCCAGCCTTCCAGCCAAACATTCACCTCTTCCACCGGATAAGCACCTGCCAGCAGGTTCACTGCCAGCAGTTGGCGATTCAGGCGCGTCGCTTTATCCTGAAACTCATTGAACAGCTGTACGTCAACGAAGGTTTCACGGAGATCGGCTGAGATGCGGCTCAGCATAATATCGCTGAAGCGCTTGAACGATCCCTGCAGCTTACTTTTGCTCTTGTCGTCGAGCCAGTTTTGCCACTGCGACTCCACCAGCCAGTGAGTAAGCGCTAACTGGGCTTCAACGGAGGTCAACGAGAAACACGTGGCTTCTGCATTATTCTCTTCATCGGCCAGCAACTCTTCCTGACGGGTTAACTTCTGGCGCAGCTCGCTGCTGGCCTTGCGAGGCACCAACGCGCCAAACAGTGAGAACGCCTGACGCAGCGTTTCCAGCGCATCAATCACCGCCGCTTTGGCCTCTTTATTACCACGCAGCCACACTTCTTCATGATATTGCCAATGATTCAGTGCCGCCGTCATCGCATTGATCATGCCCTGCTCAACCGATGCCTTCGCGGCGATTTTCTGCAACGGCAAGGTACGGATTGGACGCGGTAAATTACCCTGCGCCAGCTGGTAACCGCGCGCGGCTTTGCTCAGGCTGCCGAGACGCAAGCCGCCCATCGCAATCAACGCTTCAGCGAATTTCAGCATGTCATCGCGCTGCCCACTTTTGAGCTCAAGCTCAACTTCATAAAGCGGTTCGCTAAATTCACCGGCAGCGACTTCGCCGCGGTCAAATGCCACTTCAATTTCACTGTCGCCAAATTGCACCAGCCAGGCTTCGCGCTGGAAATGGGTGCTGAACAACGGCTGCAGGCGCGATTGCAGTGCGGCGATATCGGTGTCCTGCGGCCAGATCTCAGCCGGCAGGCGCGCGATATCCAGCTGCGGCTCGGCGAGATCAACATTATATTCAGGACGCTGATGCAAGCCGCCAACCGTTTTACCGGCAGCTTTCAGTGTCATTTCATAGCATTGGTCAACGCCACGAATGCGCAGGCCCATGTCCCAACGACGCAATTGGTTGTCGTCGGTTTCATAATAGATATTGGTCAGCTCGCGCGCGGCGAAGTGCTGATGTGGCCACGCGGCAAGCTTTTCAGCCAGTTTTTCGGCGGCTTGCGGTGTAGCAATGAACTTTAATTCGATTTCGATGGTCATAATTTTTTATTCAATACGCTGCTGGCACTTACGAGTTTAATCTGGCGAAGAGTAATGCACCGGAAGCCCGCTGTCTCCGCTTTCTTGTGCTTTTACGACCCTTTTCGCACCGGATTGAGACCAGGATAGTTCTCATTCAGATTTTTGAGAAGCGTCTCCAGACTGTGCCGGTAATTTTACGCCATTAAGAAAAAACGACATCGAATGAAAAAAATCACACTTGCTGCCCTTTCTTTGCTGGCTTTCAGCGCCATCACGCCTGCTCATGCTGCTGACGAAAAGCGTTACATCTCCGATGAATTATCCACTTGGGTGCGCAGCGGTCCGGGCGATCAATATCGCCTGATCGGTAAGCTGAACGCCGGAGAGGAAGTGACCTTGCTGCAGACCAATAGCGATTCTCAATATGGTCAGATTCGTGATGCAGAAGGCAAAACCAACTGGATTCCACTGTCACAGCTGAGCGCCAATCCGAGCCTGCGTACCCGCGTGCCGCAGCTGGAGCAGCAGGTTAAAGACCTGACGGCCAAGCTGGCGAATATCGATAACAGCTGGAATCAGCGCACGTCCGAGATGCAGAACAAAGTCGCCAATAGCGACGGCACCATTGATGGCCTGAAAGCCGAGAATCAGAAGCTGAAAAATGAGCTGATTGTCGCGCAGAAGAAAGTCAGCGCCGCCAATGTGCAGCTGGATGACAAGCAGCGCACCATCATCATGCAGTGGTTTATGTATGGCGGCGGCGTGCTGGGCGTTGGTCTGCTGTTGGGTCTGTTACTGCCGCATATGGTGCCGCGTCGCAAGAAAAACGATCGCTGGATGAACTAACGCGCCACGCAGATTTGTTCTTTTATTTAAGGGGATCGTAAGATGCCCTTTTTGGCGTGCCCGATATTTAGCCAAAGTATGCAACAATAAAGTAACAAGCGTGTTCAGCACGCAATTTTTGATCTGCCTCTGGAGTGGTTGAGTGAAGACGTTTCTGGTCGGTGGCGCAGTGCGCGATGCCTTACTGCGTTTGCCGGTAAAAGATAGAGATTGGGTGGTTGTAGGCGCGACGCCAGATTCGATGCTGGCGGAAGGTTATCAGCAGGTTGGCCGGGATTTTCCGGTTTTTTTGCATCCGCGCAGCCGTGAAGAGTATGCGCTGGCGCGTACGGAACGCAAAAGCGGCAACGGTTACACCGGTTTTGTGACGCAGTTCGCGCCGGATGTCACGCTCGAGCAAGATCTGCAGCGCCGCGATCTCACCATCAATGCCATCGCCCAAAGCGACAGCGGCGAACTGATTGATCCTTATGGCGGTCAGCGTGATCTCGCCCAACGCCAGCTGCGCCATGTTTCCGCCGCCTTTAAAGAAGATCCGCTGCGTGTACTGCGCGTGGCGCGTTTCGCCGCCCGCTTTGCCCATCTTAATTTCCGTATTGCCGATGAAACTCAGGCGCTGATGCGCGAAATGGCGGTCAGCGGCGAACTGGCGCATCTCACCGCAGAACGGGTGTGGAAAGAGACGGAAAAAGCGTTGCTGACGCGCAATCCTCAAGTCTATTTCCAGGTGCTGCGTGATTGCGGCGCGCTGCAGGTGCTGTTCCCGGAAATCGATAACCTGTATGGCATTCCGGCCCCGATCAAATGGCATCCCGAGATTGATACCGGCATCCATGCGCTGATGACGCTGGCGATGTCCGCCGCGCTTTCGGACCAGCTTGATGTGCGTTTCGCTACGCTGTTCCACGATGTTGGTAAGGCGCTGACGCCACCCGAAAAATGGCCGAGCCATCATGGTCATGGCCTCGCCGGCGTGCCGATTGTTGAAGCGCTGTGTCAGCGCCTGCGCGTGCCGAATCAGGTGCGTGATTTGGCGTTAGTAGTGACCGAATTCCATGACGTGGTGCACACCATTGAGCGCCAGCCAGCTGACGCATTAATCGCGCTTTTTGATCGTATCGATGCTTGGCGTAAGCCCGATCGGGTGGAGAAGATGGCGCTGACCAGCGAAGCGGATGCGCGCGGGCGTGCGGGCCTGGAAAGTATGGCTTATCCGCAAGGCGACTATTTGCGTCAGGCGTTTGCGCTGGCGCAAGCGGTGCCAACCAAAGATGTAGTGGCAGCAGGCTTTAAAGGGGCAGAAGTGCGGGAAGAGTTGACGCGTCGGCGTGTGGCGGTGCTGCAGGCGGAATTGATTAACGCGCGGCCAGTGTAACCAGCCGCGCGGGGCAACTTACATAAAGATGGCGTAAACCACGGCCGCAACAATGAAGCGGTAGATAGCGAAAGAGACGAACGAGATACGCTTGATCAGCTCAAGGAACACCTTGATCGCCAGCAGCGCCACGACGAAGGCTGTTACGAAACCGACGGCAAACATCGGAAAATCCTGCATCGTCAGGAAGCCAAGGCTCTTGTAGAGATCCAGTCCGGTTGCGCCAATCATCATCGGCACCGCCAGAATGAACGAGAACTCCGACGCCGCATAACGGCTCACGCCCATCAGCATACCGCCAGAAATCGTCGCACCTGAGCGCGAGAAGCCCGGCCACAGCGCCAGACACTGGAAGCAACCAATCATAAACGCTTGCAGGTAAGTGATATCGTCAACGCCAACTGCTTTAGGTTGCTTTGGCTTAAAGTATTCCGCCACCAGTAGCAGCACACCGCCGACCACCAGCGCATACATCACGTTGATCGGGTTAAACAGCGTTTTGATTTGGTCGTGCAGCAGCAAACCAATCACCACCGCCGGCACCATGCCCAACAGAATATGAATCAACGTCAGTCGACCTGTACCAACACCTTCATGTTTGACCTCACCAAAGTGAATGCCGATCAAACCAAACAGGCGGCGCCAGAACATCACGACCACAGCGAGGATGGAACCGAGTTGAATCACAACTTCGAAGGTTTCAGCGGTCTGGCCTTCAAAACCCAACAGATGACCAACAATTATCATGTGGCCCGTGGAAGAGACCGGCAGGAATTCCGTGAGGCCTTCTACAACCCCCAGGATTGCAGCTACCCAAAGCTGGTGAATGTCTGCCATCAAAATATTTCCTCTATCCGTTTTAAACAGTAAAAAGGCGGTCGCAAAGGGCTACCGCCTGAAATTATGCCTACGTCACGCTGAAGGAAACCTTAAGAAATTCGGTAACTTCCTGCTCGTTAGCGCAACGGCCTCAAGTGAGACACACCATAATTTGGTTTGGTTTCATTGTGATGGCAATCACGGAAGTTTTATTTCGGAATAGTCCCGCGCTCAATACGCACGCCAACGCTGGCCGCCTGGGCTACAGCGCCCGGTTTGCCTACCTTTATACGTACTCCGGGGGTTTTGAAACGATTCATCAACAGATCGGCGATTTCTTCTGCCACCCTTTCAACCAGGGCAAAACGCTGACCTTGTAGATGATTGAGGATCACTTCGGTGACATCGGCGTAGCTCAGGCAATCGTTCACATCGTCGCTGGCCGCGGCCTGACGGTTGTCCCACGCCATTTCGACATCGAGCACCAGCTTCTGCTGCATGCCCTGTTCCCAGTCGTAAACGCCAATAGTCGTGAACACGGTAAGCTGCTCGATAAATACGATATCCATGATGTCAGTCTCTGTTTTTGGCTAAGCCGGATACCACTTCCGGCGGATTATGCGTATTATCCACGCTTATCGAGAACAAAACGACCCAAAAGGAACGGTACGACGCTATGAGTGCTATCGCGCTTGGTATGATTATTTTCGCGTATCTTTGCGGCTCGATTTCCAGTGCGATACTGGTCTGTAAACTGGCTGGTTTACCCGATCCGCGCTCGCAAGGCTCAGGCAATCCTGGCGCGACCAACGTTTTACGCATTGGTGGCAAAGCCGCCGCTGCCGCAGTGCTGATTTTCGATGTGGCAAAAGGCATGCTGCCAGTGTGGATCGCTTATCTGCTGCACGTTGCCCCGCTCTATCTTGGCCTCACGGCGATTGCCGCCTGCATGGGCCACATCTATCCGGTGTTCTTTCGTTTTCGCGGCGGTAAAGGCGTGGCGACCGCCTTTGGTGCGATTGCGCCGATTGGTTGGGATTTGACTGGATTGATGACCGGCACCTGGCTGCTGACGGTGCTGCTGAGCGGCTATTCGTCACTCGGCGCGATTGTCAGCGCGCTGATTGCACCGTTTTACGTGTGGTGGTTCAAACCGCAATTCACTTTCCCCGTTTCGATGCTTTCGTGCCTGATTCTGTTACGACACCACGACAACATCCAGCGCCTGTGGCGCGGCCAGGAAAATAAGATCTGGAAGCGGAAGAAGAAGAAATAAAAAAACCGGCGCGAGGCCGGTTTTTTCGTTTTAGATGGCGGGTAATTCTGCCAGCGGCCAACGTGGTCGCACACTCACGCCGAGTCCACCACGGGTGCCGCCTTTGAGACGCACCATGCCAGCGTAAGCAATCATCGCGCCGTTATCAGTGCAAAACTCAGGGCGTGCATAAAACACTTCGCCGCCACGCTTTTGCATCATCTCAGCCATGCGCTCCCGCAGCGTGCGGTTCGCGCTGACGCCACCCGCAATCACCAAACGTTTAAAGCCGGTTTGCTCAAGCGCACGTTTGCACTTAATCATTAAGGTATCAACCACCGCGTCTTCAAACGCACGGGCAATATCCGCGCGGGCTTGCTCTTCGCCCTGATGCTCGCGAATGGTGTTCGCCGCAAAGGTTTTCAGGCCGGAGAAGCTAAAATCCAGCCCCGGACGATCGGTCATTGGCCGTGGGAAGCGGAAACGGTTTGGCGTGCCCTGCTGCGCCATGCGCGACAGCATCGGTCCGCCCGGATAATCCAGCCCCAGCAGCTTGGCAGTTTTATCAAACGCTTCGCCTGCTGCATCGTCAATCGATTCGCCCAGTAAGGTGTATTCACCAATTCCGGTCACGCTGATCAATTGTGTATGCCCGCCGGAAACCAGCAGCGCAACAAACGGGAATTCCGGCGGATTCTCTTCCAGCATCGGCGCCAGAAGATGGCCTTCCATGTGATGTACCGGTACCGCCGGCACATTCCAGGCGAACGCCAGCGCACGACCAATGGTGGCGCCAACCAGCAACGCGCCGACCAATCCAGGCCCGGCGGTATAGGCAACGCCATCAATCTGTTGTGGCTCAAGGCCTGCTTCTTTCAATGCCGCCTGAATCAGCGGCACGGTTTTACGGACGTGGTCACGCGATGCCAGTTCCGGCACCACTCCGCCGTAATCGGCATGCAGTTTCACCTGGCTATATAGTTGATTTGCCAGCAGACCGGACGCATCGTCATAAATCGCGATGCCGGTTTCATCGCAGGACGTTTCAATACCCAGAACTCGCATAGCTTTTATCACCCTCTTCGTGCGGCGCGCAGTGTAACACAGGCAATTCTCACGCCAGAGACTTTGCCCCTGAAAAAGTGTTTTTCTGTCGCACAAAGAGTGCGCTATACTCCACGGCCTGAAAAAACCGGCAGCCGCGATGGCATATGCCCCTGTTGGTTCTAAATTATACATGGTGCTTTACAAGTCGGCCGCGGCTGGAGTAAAATGCTGCACCATTTTGAAATGTGCTGGCGCCGCAGTCAGCAGCAAAAACCGAATTTTATCGAGGTAAGAGTTACATGCCGGTAATTAAAGTACGTGAAAACGAGCCGTTCGACGTAGCACTGCGTCGCTTCAAGCGTTCATGCGAGAAAGCAGGTGTTTTGGCAGAAGTTCGTAGCCGTGAGTTCTACGAGAAGCCTACCACTGAGCGTAAGCGCGCTAAAGCATCTGCAGTTAAGCGTCATGCCAAGAAACTGGCTCGCGAAAACGCACGCCGCACTCGTCTGTACTAATTTCTTGCGGAAGCTTGCTTCCGCCGCGTGATAAACGCAGACAGAGTCAAGTAAAAGGCCGTGCTTTCCGAAAGGAAGCGCGGCTTGTTGTCGTTTATGAGCTGAAAAATCGGGGCTTATGGCTGGACGAATTCCACGCATATTTATCAACGACTTACTTGCCCGCACGGACATCGTGGATATTATCGATGCCCGCGTTAAGCTGAAAAAGCAGGGTAAGAACTATCACGCGTGCTGTCCTTTCCATAACGAGAAAACCCCCTCTTTCACCGTAAGCGGTGAGAAGCAGTTTTATTACTGCTTCGGCTGTGGCGCCAAAGGCAACGCCATCGACTTCCTGATGAATCACGATCGTCTGGAATTTGTTGAGAGCGTTGAGGAGCTGGCCACGCTTCATGGCTTAGAAGTGCCGTATGAAGCGGGCAATGGTCCTAGCCAGATGGAGCGCCATCAACGTCAAAGTCTTTATCAGTTGCTGGATGGCCTGAACGGCTTCTATCAACAGAGCCTGCGTAATCCACAAGCGCAATCTGCACAGAATTATCTCGCCACGCGTGGTCTTAGTCAGGAAGTGATCGATCACTTCGCTATCGGCTATGCGCCTGCCGGTTGGGATAATGCTCTGAAGCGCTTTGGGCAGCAGAAAGACGATCGCGAATCACTGATGGAAGCGGGCATGCTAGTCAGCAATGACTCAGGCCGCACCTACGATCGCTTCCGCGATCGCGTGATGTTCCCTATTCGCGATAAGCGTGGCCGCGTGATTGGTTTTGGTGGTCGCGTGCTGGGCAACGATACGCCGAAGTATCTGAACTCGCCTGAAACACCGATTTTCCATAAAGGCCGCCAGTTATACGGACTTTATGAAGCGCAGAAAAATCATCCGCAACCCACGCGTTTGCTGGTTGTCGAAGGTTATATGGACGTGGTGGCGCTGGCGCAATTTGGCATCGATTATGCCGTTGCATCGCTGGGCACCTCGACCACTGCTGAACACGTTCAGCTGCTTTACCGCTCAACGGATACCGTGATTTGCTGTTACGACGGCGACCGCGCCGGACGTGAAGCGGCATGGCGTACGCTCGAAACCGCATTGCCTTACATGAATGATGGCCGTCAGCTACGCTTTATGTTTTTGCCCGATGGCGAGGATCCGGACACGCTGGTACGCAAAGAGGGCAAAGAAGCCTTTGAAGCGCGAATGGAGCAGGCTACACCGCTCTCCACGTTTCTTTTCGACAGCCTGATGCCGCAAGTGGATTTGAGTACACGCGATGGCAAAACCAAGCTGGCGACACTGGCGTTACCGCTGATCAGTCAGATTCCCGGTGAAACGCTGCGCATTTATATGCGTCAAACGTTGGGTAATAAACTCGGGATTCTTGACGATAACCAGTTAGACAAGCTGATGCCGAAGCTGGCGGAAAGCGGAGTGCTGCCAACTGCCCCGCCGTTGAAGCGCACCACCATGCGCGTATTGATCGCGTTATTAGTGCAGAATCCGCAATTTGCCTCCATCGTGCCTACACTGGATGGACTGGAGCAGTCAAAAATGGCGGGTTTACCGCTATTTGTGGAGTTAGTCAGTCGTTGTACAGAGAATCCTGGCCTGACCACCGGACAGCTACTAGAGTTATATCGCGGAACAAATTTTAGCCAGCCCCTTGAAACATTGGCCACCTGGAACCACATGATAGTGGATGAAGAGGCGGAAGAAGTGTTCCAGGATTCACTGGCAAGTATTTACGATTCCGCGCTCGAACAGCGCCTTGAAGCGCTTATCGCTCGCGAGCGAACGGAAGGCTTAAGTGCCATTGAACGCCGCGAATTCTGGGCTCTAAGCCAGGCATTAGCAAAAAAATAAGATTTTAACTGGGCCAGAACCGCAAGTAGGTTAAAAACGGCATTCTGGCTTAGTGATTTCCGGATTGATAGACGCGATAAGCGAAGCCGGAAACATCAACAAATTAGGGCTGTTGGCTTTGAAGCCAGGCCCGGAAAGAACACAAGCGGCTTAAGTGCCGATTATAGATGGGCTTCAGCCCTGGCCGCGATGTAGGCAGCGGCAAAAACACAACGCCTTCACTGTTATTGTTGGCTTTCGCCGCCGACCGACACCAATCTAATTAACAGAAGTGTGGATACCGTCTTATGGAGCAAAACCCGCAGTCACAGCTTAAGCTACTTGTCACCCGTGGTAAGGAGCAAGGCTATTTGACCTATGCTGAGGTCAATGACCATCTGCCGGAAGATATCGTCGACTCCGATCAGATCGAAGACATCATCCAGATGATTAACGACATGGGTATTCAGGTTGTTGAAGAAGCGCCTGATGCTGATGATCTGATACTGAATGAAAACAGCTCCGATACTGACGAAGATGCCGCAGAAGCCGCCGCTCAGGTTTTATCCAGTGTTGAATCTGAAATTGGCCGTACCACCGACCCGGTGCGCATGTACATGCGCGAAATGGGTACCGTTGAACTGCTGACGCGCGAAGGCGAAATTGACATCGCTAAGCGCATCGAAGACGGTATCAACCAGGTCCAATGCTCTGTAGCCGAATATCCGGAAGCGATCACCTATCTGCTCGATCAGTACGATCGCGTAGAAGCGGGCGATGCTCGCCTGTCTGACTTGATCATCGGTTTCATCGATCCGAACGCAGAAGAAGATATCGCGCCGACCGCCACCAACGTCGGTTCTGAGTTATCGCAGGAAGACCGTGATGACGACGAAGAAGAAGATGAGGACGATGACGACAGCTCTGATGACGATAACTCTATCGATCCAGAACTGGCTCGCGAGAAGTTTGGCGACCTGCGTACGCAGTACGAAACCACGCGCACCGTCATCAAAGCCAAAGGCCGCAGCCATGCTGACGCCGTAGCCGAAATCCAGAATCTCTCTGAAGTGTTCAAGCAGTTCCGCCTGGTACCGAAGCAGTTCGATTACCTGGTAAACAATATGCGTGAAATGATGGAGCGCGTGCGTACGCAAGAGCGCCTGATCATGAAACTGTGTATTGAACTGTGCAAAATGCCGAAGAAAAACTTCATCACGCTGTTTACCGGCAACGAAACCAACCCAAGCTGGTTCAAAGCCGCGCTGGCCATGAACAAGCCGTGGTCTGAGAAGCTGCTGGAAGTTGAAGATGATGTGAATCGTTCGCTGTACAAACTGCAGCAGATCGAAGAAGAAACCGGCTTGACCATCGAGCAGGTGAAGGACATCAACCGCCGCATGTCTATCGGTGAAGCGAAAGCGCGTCGTGCGAAGAAAGAGATGGTTGAAGCAAACTTACGTTTGGTTATCTCTATCGCGAAGAAATACACCAACCGTGGTCTGCAGTTCCTCGATCTGATTCAGGAAGGCAACATCGGCCTGATGAAAGCCGTTGATAAGTTTGAATACCGTCGTGGTTATAAGTTCTCAACTTACGCCACATGGTGGATTCGTCAGGCTATCACCCGTTCTATCGCTGACCAGGCGCGCACCATCCGTATTCCGGTGCATATGATTGAGACCATCAACAAACTCAACCGTATTTCGCGTCAGATGCTGCAGGAAATGGGCCGCGAACCGACGCCGGAAGAGCTGGCTGAACGTATGCTGATGCCTGAAGATAAGATCCGCAAAGTGCTGAAAATCGCTAAAGAGCCAATCTCTATGGAGACGCCGATTGGTGATGATGAAGATTCGCATCTGGGCGATTTTATCGAAGACACCACGCTGGAACTGCCGCTGGATTCCGCTACCTCGGAAAGCCTGCGCTCAGCGACTCACGACGTGCTGGCTGGCCTGACCGCGCGTGAAGCGAAAGTGTTGCGTATGCGTTTCGGTATCGATATGAACACCGACCACACGCTGGAAGAGGTTGGCAAACAGTTTGACGTAACGCGTGAGCGTATTCGTCAGATTGAAGCCAAGGCGCTGCGTAAACTGCGTCACCCAAGCCGCTCAGAAGTACTGCGTAGCTTCCTCGACGATTAATCGTTGTCGAGACGAAAAAACCCCGGCTTGCCGGGGTTTTTTATTGCCTGAAGCGTCGCTCTATCGCGCGTTACTTTGCAGCCAATCATGCAGTTGGCGATAGGATGCGGCCATCTCTTCTAGCGTCGCACGATTTAACCCACTCGGATTAGGCAGCACCCACAAACGCGTTTCACCCAGTGTTAGCGGCTGCTCGCCCCACTCAACTTTGCGCTGACGAAATGCTTTCTGGAAGGCATCTTTGCCCAACACCGCCAATGCACGCGGTTGATAGTGCAAAATCTTTTGCTGCAAGCGTGAGCCACCGTCGCGTAATTCATCGCCATCCAACTCGTTAGCCTGCACCGTCGGACGCTCCACCAGCATGGTAATACCACATCCAGTTTCCAACAGCCGCTGCTCCTGCTCGGGCTTGAGTAACTCGCGCGTAAAGCCGGCCTGATATATCACTTTCCAAAAGCGATTGCCGGGATGCGCGAAGTGAAATCCAGTGTGCGCCGACGACTTGCCCGGATTGATGCCACAAAACAGCACCTGTAAATCAGGCGCAATGATGTCGCGGATATCGTGCTCGCTCATACAATCTCCAGTCCGGCGCGTTGTTTTACCGATCGACGACTGCTCGCCAGCATAGTGCGCGCTTCCTCGTCGTCCGGACAAGCACGTGCCATTGCCACCGCACCAACCATCTCAGCCAACATAGTGGTCGCCGCGTCATCCGCATGCGGATGATTAAGCTCATGTAGCGTCAACGCCAAACGCTGCCGCATCGCTTCACGCTGCTGTGAAAACAACGTACGCGCCTCGACGGGTAAATGCGCCATCTCACTCACCAGCGCAGGCATCGGACAGCCTTCACCCGGCGTGTTGCAATGCTGCTCAGATAAATAGCTATCAATCAGCTGATTAAGTCGTTCAGCGGGATCGTTAATTGAGGTGATATCCGCAAAGCGGCGCGCCGAATCAGCAAACATCTCAGCGATCACCGCTTGCACCAGATCTTCGCGGGAGGCGAAATGGGCATAAAATCCGCCGTGCGTTAAACCCACGCGCTTCATCAGCGCCGCTACGCCAATGCTTTCAGTGCCGTTCTCGCGCATCACCACCGAGGCTTCATCCAGAATGCGCTGTCGTGTACGCGCCTTATGGCTCAGCTTTTCCATCTACATTGACTCCGACATCGTTGATGGCAATCAGTGTAATTATTACAACCATCATATTCTAGCTTGACGACAAATATTATGATCGTCATATTAAATCTCGTAAATATGACAACCATCATCTTAAGGAACACACATGTCACAACAACTGGCTTTAATCACCGGCGCATCAAGCGGAATTGGCGCGACCTATGCAAAACAGCTGGCAGCACGTGGCACAAACCTGATTCTGGTGGCACGCGATGAAGCCAGGCTCAATCTGTTGGCGCAATCGCTGCGTGAAGCACATAGCGTTGAAGTCAGCGTGCTGGCTGCCGACCTCACCAACCACGATGATTTGCTAAGAGTTGATCGCGAAATCCAGCAAAACAAAGCGATTACGCTGCTGGTAAACAATGCAGGTATGACAGTTGAAGGCGAATTCATTGACGGTGATATCGCGAAAATACAAACGATGCTGACGTTAAATATCCTTGCGCTGACTCAGCTGGCCCACAGTGCTGCACAGGCATTTCTTGCACGTCGCAATGGCACGATTGTGAATATTGCTTCGGTGCTAGCGCTGGTGAGCGAATCGGCCAATGGTGCCTACAACGCCAGTAAAGCGTATGTACTTTCCCTGACCCGTAATCTGCATCGTGAATTAGCCGAAAGCGGTGTGCGTATGCAGGCTGTGTTGCCAGGCTTAACGCGCACTGAAATCTTTGAGCGCGCAGGAAAATCCATTAACGATCTTCCCGCTGAGATGCTAATGGAAGTAGACGATTTAGTCTCGTCAGCGCTGCGTGGACTCGATGCCGGCGAGCTGGTGACAATCCCATCCGTGGAAGATGTGCAGCTTTGGCAGAACTACGAAGAGGCACGCATCGCCATATTGCCCTTCATCTCGCTTAACAAGCCTGCAACGCGCTATTTGTAGTATCGACAAACTTTCGAATGAGCCTGGTCTCAAAAAAACGCTGATGATTGGGCGCTTAATAAACGATAGTGCGTGGGATAGTAGAATTTTCTTTTTTAGATCAAGGAGTCAGCTATTGCTGTAATTTTCACCATCCGAATGGTGAACTCTGGATCACCCTAACAAGATACTCTATAATCCTCGCTCCGCTGGCCCCTTAGCTCAGTGGTTAGAGCAGGCGACTCATAATCGCTTGGTCGCTGGTTCAAACCCAGCAGGGGCCACCAAATTTAGTGATGTAAATCATGTATTTAAGCCACCTTTCTGGGTGGCTTTTTTGTTGCCAATTTCGTGAGTGTCGCAAAAGTGTCGCACGATTTTTTTCAGTTGCAACAATCGCACCCATCCGTACTAAATTGCATCCATAAAAAAACCCGCTTTCGCGGGCATCATTAGTGGAATAAGTTCGGCTGATTTTCATGCTGACTATAGATCGGAACGCGGTTGATTTGTCCAGGCTCAACGATAATCCCTGCAATACTCTCGTGTGTCTTAAACGTACAACTGCAATTGATGTTTTGACACTGGTGATAACGCTCTTTGGTTTCTCTGGATATGTAGCGACTGCTTTTGGCGTGGGCGGCGGTCTGACATCTTGGGCAATGCATCATGTTGTGCTCTCCTTTTCCAATGCAATCTATTTAGACTAAATCTAATTAATTCTCAATTTATTTTTAATTATTTTCACTAAAGCTAATCAATTCGCCACATACTCAACATCCGAAAGCAACACCTCGAACTCCAGCTGCGTGGTGTAACCACCACTGCTTAGATTGTGCGTCACCTTGCTGATTAGCCACGGCTGGGCGTCGATCACTGATTTAAAGCCGCTGACTTTAACCGGCGTTTCCGGGTAAAGGTCGGCCCGCCCCATAGACAGCGTTAGCGAAAACTCTGCCACACCGCGCTGCAGTTTCTCCCACTTCGCTTTTGCCGCACTCATTGCAGTTTTCTGGCTGGAAAATACTGTCGTAAGCGTAAATACATTGTCCTGGCTACCTTCTAGGTAATTACCTTCTTTTGCTTCTGGCACTTGCTCCTTCTTTGCGGTGGTCTTCTTCGCGTCAGGATGCACCACGGTGCTCTGCTGCTGTGCTTTTGGCTTGCGCTGCAGCTTCACTTTCTTCGGCTTCGGGTCTTTGGTGTGCAGCCAGCTCGCCGACACGCCGGTGTAAGCACCGCGATCGGCAATGCTGAAACTGTGCTGGTCGCCGTCTTTGCGTGTGATGGTCATCTGCGGGATCGGCTTGCCGCTGAGGGTGACGCCATTCCCCGGCCGGATAAACAGCAGCCGCCCTGCCTTTATCGCCGCCACCGCGCCGTAAAGGGTGGCAAGGCGCGTCAAAAACTTAGCGTCGGTTTCCTGCGTCTGGTCGATGTGTGCCACCTCAATTGCGGCAAAGCCGTCGGCCAGCATGGCTTTCAGGTTATTACGTCCGGCAATCTGTTCGACGATCGCACCGAGCGAGGTGTCGTGATAGGACACCTCGCGCCGGGAATTCAGCGAGCCGCGAAAGTCGGCGCTGCGGGCGCGGATGGTCATGGTGTCCGGCGCACCGTGGTGCTCGACTTCATCCACGGTAAACGTACCTTTACCGATCAGCGACTGCCCCTTCCAGCCGAGAAACAGCGAAAGCTCAGCGCCGCGCACCGGCATTGCCAGCTTACCGTCGGCGTCGTCCAGCTCGATGTCGAGCTGGTCAGCCTCAAACCCGCGATTATCGGTGAGCGTTAGCGAAATCAGCCGGTCGCGCAGGTTGGTAGTTACGTCCTTCGAGTTTACCTTGAGCAAAAAATCCGGTGTCAGGCGTGCGCCTGCCTGTACCGGTAAGCCACTGATACCGTTCATCCGAACAGGCCTCCCGCCGATGATTTGGCGCTGTCTCTAGCCGCGGTTATTTGCCCTGGCAGATTACTCACTCCACCGATTAAACCGTCAGCCTGCTTTTTCAGGTCGCCAAACATCGAGGTGAGCGATCCATCGACGCGCATGAGGTTCAGGGTAAACATGATTTTGCTGGCCGTGCCGTTGGGGAAAAACTCGCTGTGCGTGTTCGAAATGCTCTCGATGACGTACATGCCGTAGATCATGCCGCTGCCGCCAATCAGCGGCCACGCCATACCCTGATCGGCAAGCAGGCGAACGGTCATCAGCGAAACAGCGCCGCCGGTGATCTCCGGGCGCAGCTCACCAGACAGCGTGATTTTCTCGTCACCCACGCCGATAAACTGCGCGGCCGGTCGCAGCCCAATGCGGCTGTTCGTCGGCCAGCGGTAGTCGATGTTCTGCTGCAGCTCGCCGTAAGGCAGCGTCTGGCGCATGAACGGCATCATGCCGTAAATCATCATCATCGGTTAATCCTCCCAACCCATTTTGCTGCGGTTCTGCGCCTGCCGGTTGCGCTGCTCTTTTGCCTGATGCTGCGCCATCAGCGCCAGCGCGTCGTCTTTAGTCATGCCTTCGTGCATTTTGATTTCGTACTGATAGGTGTTCTGGCTGCGATCGGTAAAGCCGCCACCGCCAGACGGTGCGGACACCGGGCGATATGGCGCGCCACCGGTTGCCAGACTGTACTGCAGACCGCCGGTATCGACGCCCGCACCGCCTGTCGCCAGCGGGTCAGGTGACGGCACTTTGTCTTTAATGCCGCTGGATTTGCTGTCGATGATGCCTAGCTTTTCCAGCACCCAATCGATGCCACTGCGAAGCTGGTCGAGCGCTTCACCCGGAATTTTCAGCGCCTCCGCCAGCATGTTGCCGAACTTTTTGCCCATCTCACCAGCAGTTGCCAGCTCTGACTGCGTGGATTTCACCGGTTCCAGCAGGCGGCCGAACCAATCCCACAGCTCGTTCAACTTGCCACCCAGCCACTCAAACGGCGGCTTGAGTGAGCTGAATGATTCGCCAATCGGCCCCATTGCGGCGGTAAAGCCTTCGGCGACACCCGACATAAAGGCGCTGATAGGCTCCCAGTATTTACGGACAAGCAGCGCACCGGCCACGATAGCCGCGCCGACGGCCAGCACCGGCAGCGTGATTGCACCGAGCGCTGTAACAATCGCGCCTCCGGCGATGCTGAATCCGACGCTCAGCATGCCCGCACCTGCGATAAGCGCGTTAATACCCAACATCACCGGCCAGATAACCAGCCCGACGCCGCCGAGTATTGCCGTCAGCCCGGCAACGGCTCCGGTAATCATCACCAGATTGGCGGTGAGTGTGGGGTTCTTGCTCACCCACGCATCGAGCTTTTCAATCCATTTGGTTGCGCTTTTGGTCACAACGCGCAGATGGTTATCCATCCCCTTAAAGATGTTAAAGCGCAGCCCCTCAAACGATCCCTTGAGCTTCGCCACGTCGCCCGACAGGTTATCGCGCAGCGTGTTACCCATGCGCTCGGCCGCACCGGTGACATCAACAAGATGGTTTTTTACACCTGCCAGCGCGCCAAGAAACGCCGGTATCTGGTCAACGGACAAATCTTCAACCGGCGTGCCGAACAGTGAAATCGCCGCGTTCGCACGCGCTGCCGGGTCTTTGATGGCTAGCAAACCTTTTGCCGTCTTCTGCATCGCCACCCGCGCTTTATCGCCACCGCTGGCAATATCGCGAGACATCTTCTTAGCATTGAGGCCAATTTCCTGATAAGCGGCAACGCTGTTTTTCGACATGTCAGAGCCGCGAATACTGAATTCCTTAATCGCGTCGCCGGTTTTGTCGAGCGCAAACTTGCCCTGCTTCGACATATCAACCAGCAGCGACATGGCCTCCGCGCCGGTGAATCCCATATTGCGGAAGTGCGTCGAATACTCGTGCAGGATTTCCGGCATCTCACCACGCATGCCCGCTGATACCCGCTGCATGCCGGTGATTATCAAATCCAGCGCCTCATCGCTGTTGGCCGCGAGCTTGTTTTTCATCATGATCGCGGCAATCTGGATGCTCTCGGCGGTGTCTGTGCCGAAGGTGGACTGCATATCCAGCGCCTTGCGGGTGATGCGGTCTAACTCCGCTTCACCCACGTTGCCCAGCGTCCCAAGCGTGCTGCGCACCGCCGACACTGCCTCGGTGATTTGCTCAAGGTCGCCGCTCACGCCCGACGCGTTGATGCGCTGGATCGCAGCCGTGTAGTCGCTGCCTTTCGCTGCCCCTTCGCCCTGCCGGGCGGCGATCAGCGCGCCGCTGTGCAGCGTCTGGATTTCTGGCGCCATCAGGCGGCTCCCTGCATAGAGTGCGGCGCTGCTACCGGCAAACGCAGCCGCACCGCCGTTACGCACCTTAGCCGACAGTTCCTGCCCGCGCCGGTGGCGCTCGCTGACGCGGTTGAGCCGTTCCTGCTGTGCGTTAAGCCGCTGCAGCTCCAGCTTTTGCCGGTTGAGGTTCTGCGTTGCCTGCGCGGCGGCCTCTTTCAGTCGTCGCTGCTCACTGCTCAGGTTGCGCGTGGAAATGCCCGCCGCAGCCAGCGCGTCGCGCTGCTGCTGCACGGAAAGGCGCAGCGAGTTCGATTTGGTCTGCAGCGCGGCCGCAGCCTGCTTTGCTTTCTCCAGCTCACGCGCCTGCTGCGAGGTCGGACGGGCAGTGTTGCGAAACGCCACGGCCAGCGCTTCGGCCTCCGCTTTGGCGCTTTTTAGCTTTTGCTGCGTAACGGCCATCTGCGCGCTGGTCTGGCGGAAACCGTCGATTTTGCCCGCCTGCACATCCAGATCCCGGATGTTGTCCTGCGTCTGGCGGATGTCGGTTGCCAGACCTTTGGTGGCATTCTGCACGGCTTTGAAGGGACGCGAGGCGCGGTCTACCGCGTTCAGCAGCACCTGCACCTTGAGGTTATTATTCATCCGGGTTTGCTCCGCTGCGGATTAAGGCTTTCTGCCGCCACTCCAGCAGCTCGGCAAGCGGCATGGTGTACATCTCGGAGGGCGGCCAGTGGAATATCGTGGCGACGTCGGCCATCAGGTCATTAACCGTCAGGCCGTTCGGCCACGCTATTCGTCCGACTTCGACTGCAAAAAACCAATCACCTTGCCGCCAAGCGAAATCAGGTCAACCGGATCGAGATTGTTGCATTCCGGCTTCGTCAGCGAAGGCGAAGTGATGCGCGGTAGCACGGTCAGCAGCGCGTCAACGTCTGACTGACACAAATCCGCCAGGCGCACGCCGCGAAGGCTTCCGGCGGTAGGCTTAATCACGTAAACCTGCTTAATCTCGGTGTCGCCACGCTTGATCGGGGTTTCCAGTTCCACGGTGTTTTCGCTCTGTTCCATTGTCGTTTTCTCTGTTCACTGTAGTCAGATAGTTACCAGCACCGTGCAGGCGCTGGCGTCGGGTTTAGACCAGGCCGATGTTTTTGCGGCGCTGCTCGAGGCGGTCAACGCCGTTGACCTTTTCCACCATGTTCACGGTGTCGATCTCAATCAGCTCCTTTCCGTTCCACGTCAGCTTGAAATACGTGTTCTTGCTGGTGATTTTGGTTTCGGTGTCTTCGCCCTGTTTGGCTTCGCCAAAGTCAAAGCTCTGGTGCTTGCCGCGCACCTCCACCTCAACCGCGATTTCTTCGCCGGTGTCGTCGCGCTGGTAAGAGCCGGTGAAGCGTAGCGGCACGGCAGACGCGCCCCACTGCGTGAGCAGCAGCTCGTCGATGCCGCCGATGCTCCATTCCAGATCGAGCGCGTCATCATCCAGACCGTTGTCGATGAAGGCCGCGCCGCTCATGCCGCCTGCGCGGTACGCATCGAGCTTGCGCGCCAGCTTCGGCAGTGTGACGGCGGTGACGATGCCCTGATAGCTGTTGGCGTCGTTGAACAGGTTCATCGCCTTGAGTTTGCGGGGTAGTGCCATTTATCCGGCTCCTTAGCTGTTTACGGATGCGGCGAACGTCGCCAGATAGCTGTCGGTGATGCGCTGGCGGAAGGTTAAATCTTCCAGCGGTGGAACCGGCGTGTAGTCGTAATCGATAAAGAGCTTGCCCGCTTTCAGGGTGTCTTTATCGTTGGCACTTTCGTCGTACCAGGCAGACGCGCCCAGCAGATAACCGGCGCTGACCAGCTCGCGGAACTTGGCGTTGATGCCCGCGATAATCTCTTTCACCAGTACCGGCGTTAGCGGTTTATCAACCGCCCACATGTGCGCCTCGGCGATGGTGTCAGCCAGCACCTGCGCGGTGCGGGTGTAGTTCTCAAACTGGAACAACGGGTCGTCGCTGCAGGTGCGGTTGCCCCAGAAGCGAAAGCCATCCTTGCGGATCAGCGTGGTGACGTCCGCCTCGTTGAGCAAGTCGGCGTCGGTGCCAACCTGCTGCAAATCCCAGAATACCGACGCGGAAATCCCGGTCACGCCGTTGACGCCGACGTTCGACAGGGTTTTATGCCAGCCGGTGTCGTTGTCGATTTTGGCGCGCAGGCCAAGCGCGCGGGCGGTGGCGAAGGCCACATCCGACTTGTTGTTGGTGGTGTTCCATGCGAGGAAATCCGGCCAGATCACCATGATTTCGCGCTGGCTGAAGTTCTGGCGGTAAAGGCGGGCTTCGGAAATGGTGCTGCACTCCCACGCTGAGACGTAGGCGAAGGCGCGCAGCTGCTGCGCGATGCTGGCAAGCGCAGTCGCCACTTCCAGCGAGTCGAGTCCCGGCACGCCGAGGATGCGCGGCTTCACGTCGAGCTGCGTCTGCGCGGCGAGCAGCGCTTTCATGCCGGTGTACTGGCCGTTAAGGTCAGTGCCGCCGATGATGTTGGAAATGGTTTCGGCTTCGTCGTCGCCTTCGGCCACGCGCACCACGACGGTGACGGGCTTCGACTGATCGGCAATGGCCTGCAGCGCAGCGGCCAGCGTGCCTTTCACGCCCGCTTTACCAACTGCGCCTTGCACGTTGGTAATCAGAACCGGGGTATTGAGCGGAAAGGTTGCCGCGTCCGCATCATCGGCGGTGCAGACCATGCCGACAATAGCGGTGGAGACGGTGGAAATGGTGCGCGTGCCGTCGTTGACTTCGACGACGCGGACACCGTGATGGTAATCGGCCATTTGTAGCACTCCTGATTAAAGGTGTGCTCAGAGTGGCAGTTCAGGCGAGGCGGCGCATGCGGTTGCAGTTTGCTCAGAGGTGAGCGGACAAAAGAAAAGCCCCGAGGGGCTTTATTGCTTTGGCGTCTCAGGCCAGTCAATATCCGGCGCGGCACTCGCATCCACTGCCTGCAATGCATCAATGTAATCAAGCCAGATATTAAGGCTGGTTTTCTCAGCGTCGCTTATGCGCCCCAACGCCAGCTTCGTTTGCCAGATGCCGATGGCCTGCTGCGCATTTCCGAGAAGATTATCTTTGCGTTGCACCGCTTCCGCTGCCAACTCGGAGGGCGTCAGTGGTGGTAAGTCGCACCACTGCGGAAGCCCGTCCGTACCCGCCGCCATCATCTTGCCTGATGGCGCTTCCCCCATGAACTCAATGGCTGTTGGCATGCTGATTTCAAGCGCGTCATCCGGCCAGGTGCCTGCCAGCTCATAATCATTCCTTAGCGCAACGGCGCAAATCATATTGAATGATGCGCTGTAAACGTATTCGTTCATCAGTATCCCACTCCCCATACAGTGACGGTTGACGTCGATTTTGAGTAAGCGCTTGCCGCCGCAAACGACGCACGATCAATCACAGTGGAGGATGTGAACGGCGAGCCGTTTGTTGAATAAATTAGCGAATTGGTCAGTGCCTGAATGGTGATCAAGCAGGCCGTCGGAAATGCTACAGGCCAGGCGGAGTTAACTGATTGCATGCTCCCGTCAACCGACATCGGCACGCTCACGGCTTTCCATTGCAAAATCATGTTCCGAGCTACGCCCGAAATTATTACCGGAATTGACAGCCAGCCCGCACTGCTGGCAAGCGCTGAGGCAGCGGGCATTTTTGCCCCCTCCCCAAGCCCAAGGTTTCGCAGAAATGCGGCCACATCGGCGATGTCGCTGCCGTTCTTAGCAATGTCCATCTTTCCGGTCAGAGCGGTGGTCATGGTGGTGACAAACTTTGGATCGTTACCCATCGCAGCGGCCAGCTCTTTTAGCGTGTCCAGCGATGCGGGTGCACCGCCGTTAAGCACAGACAGTGCGGCAGCGACAAAGGCCGTTGTCGCCAGCTGCGTTGAGTCATCACCCGCCGCAGCCGTGGGCGCTTTGGGCTTGCCGGTAAACGTCGGGCTGGCTTTCGGTGCGTACTGCGTGTGCGGGTCGGCGGCTTTCAGGTGCGCGTCCATCAGGCTGTCCGCATAGGCTTTCACCTCAATAACCGCATCATCAACGTACTTGCGCGTCGCCAGCACCACAGCCGGGTCGATTTTCAGCGTCACAGCGGTGGTGCTGTTCACGATGATAATCATACGTACTGTCTGCGTGCGGCCGCTGCCTTCGGCCAGCATCGGCTTGTAGGTTTCGGCACAGTTCGCCACGGCAATCATCACGCCGTCGGCGTCAAACAGGCCAATCTCACGAATCCAGAAACCACCTTCGCCCTCCGGGATAACCTGCTCGGCAATAATCTGACTGCTGTTGGCGGTGTCGATAATTAGCGAGTTGAGCTGTGCGCGGCGCTTCTCGCCGACGAGCTTCGTCTGCGATGCGTCAGGCGTGGGTAGCGTGCCGCCACCGTCGCCGACCGCCATCGCGGTGATGTTTACTTTGGTTCCGAGCGCGGCGGCGTTTGCCAGAATAGCCGCGCCCTGATTGGTCAGCAGGGCAAAATATTTAGTCGTCATGCGCTCACTTCCGTCAGATCGATAAGATGTACCGCCGCGCCGGAATAAACCGCGCCGCCGGTGCTGATAATGTCTGGTGTGTAGGGATAAACGGTCAGCTCGTCGCCGCTGTAGCTGGCAACCGCAACCGGGATTGCGCCACTCGCATCAAGATTGATTGATAGCCCGATGAGGTGACGGCTGCACGGCTTGGCATCGGCAATCAGCCGCTCCAGCTCGTTGTACATTTCCTCAGTAATGCCGGTATCGAGCACGCCGACATCAAGGCGAAACGTGCCGGGCGCTTCATTGGTTTTCCACCACTCCAGCACGCGGATCAGATAACCCAGCGGCTCCACCACGCGCCGGATCGCGCCGATAGTGCCTTTGTGGCGATGCACGTAGCGCGCGGCCGCCACCACGTCGCGCTTAGTGGCTTCGCTCCAGCCTGAGTCCCAGCGGTCAACTGACCACGCCCACGCCAGATAAGGCAGCAGCGCCAGCGGGCAGGTGTGCGGGTTCCACAGCTGACGCAGCGGCACGTTCATCACGCTGAGATTTGCCAGCGCTTCGGCTGCGGCCACTTCCAGCGCCGACGAGCCGGTGGGCAGCAGGCGCTCACTCATCGGAACCCCCGACGCTCAGCGTGTAGCCGGTGCAGTAAGCGGCCTGCGTTTTATCGAGCACCACGTCGGCGGCGGGCTGGATCAGGTTAACGCGCTGCACACCTTCAACGTGAATGGCCGCATACAGCGCCGACAGGCGGATGTCGCGCCCGAGCCGTTTCTGCGCGGTGACGTAGTTGGCGAGTTTTGCCTCAGATGCCGCCCGCACCGGTTCCGCTTCGGGGCCAGGGTAAATGTAGATTTCGGCCTCAATCGCGTAGTTCACGATGTCAGCCGACCGCACGTTCACGCGGTCAGCTACCGGTCGCACGTTCTCATCGTTCAGCGCTTTATCGACCACGGCCAGCAGGTCAGAGGCGGCCGTGCCGTCACCCTCGCGAGCAAGCACCGTTACGGTGACAACGGCAGGCGACGGGCTGATGGCGGACGCATCGGCCACTCTGCCGTCGGCGCTGCGCGCGTGGTATTCATATGCGCCGGTCGGCCCCGCTACACTCAGCCCTTCAAAAGCAGCAGCAATGCGGGCGCGGTAGTCGTCGTTGCTTTCCATGATCGCCGCCGTCGGCGGAATCGTAGTGCTGTCGGCCGGGGTGATGGTCAGGCGTTCAACGCCGTTGTTTGCGCCAAGCTGGTCAAGGTCAGCATCCAGCGCGTAAGCCACCATGACGCCTTTTGCCGCCTCGTTGATGCGCTGGCGCAGCAGCACTTCGCGATAGGCGTTTTCCTGTAACAGCTTGACGATAGGTTCCGATTCGAGCGACAGCGTGCGTGCAATCGCCTCGCGCTGTTCTTCGGGATAGAGCGAAACCAGCGTGGCTTTGCGCTCGTCCAGCAGGGTTTCATAATCCAGCGTTTCCACCACGACGGGCGCGGGCAACTGGCTCAGGTCGATGGTTGCCATGTTCTCAGCTCACAGGAACGGTTAGGGAAAAGGGTTGCGTGGTGTCGGTGCGTGCGCCGGTCAGCTCGACCACCATGCCGCCGTTAAAATTAGAGTCAAAATTGATGCCGGTGAGTTTTACGCGCGGCTCCCACTGCAAAATCGCCACGTAACAGGCCGACATAATCTGCAGGCGCAGCGCTTCGTTCTGCGGCATTCCAATCAGCGCCGACAGCAGCGAACCATAACTACGCCGCATCACCCGCGAACCGAGCGGCGTGATCAGGATATCGCGCACCGACTGCCGGATGTGTTCGATGTCGCTCAGCGCCGCGCCGGTGTCGCGGTTCATGCCGGTGTACTTTGCCGCCGTCATATCGGTGCTCCTGTCTGGCCGCCGCTGTCGCCCGGATGTTTGTGCGTGTGCAGCACTTTGCCGTTTGAGCTGAGATTGCCGCCGCTGTGTGTAACGTTGCCTTTCATCGTGCCGCCGTCGGTGACATCAAGCTGCGCGGTTCTCAGCAGCTGTGTGCATTCAACCAGCGGGGAATCAAGCAGCACCTGCACGGCCGCGCTGATGGTCGCAGTCTGAATACCGCTGGCCGTCAGTGCGCCGGTCGCCGGTTCGTACTCGATCACTGCGCCGTCGGGGAATGACCAGTGCAGCGCATCGGCTGAGGCAGACGGGGCGGGATTGTCGTCAGAGAAAATGCCGGGCAGCACAAAGCCAGTATCGAGTTCGCCACCGAGGCATAAAACGAGCACCTGCTCACCCACCGACGGCGCATTCCACGAGCGGGTTTTACCGGCGCGGGCGTTGAGCCAGTGAAGCCAGCCGGTTGTGTTGCTTCCTGTGTCCACGCGGCATAACCCGTCGTCCAGTTTTACGGCGGACACGGTTCCGATGCGGATCAGGTTGCGCAGCAGGCGCAGGATTTCTGAGAGTTGTTCGTTCATCCATTAAAGATGCCTGGATGGTGAGTCTTGCTCAATGCATACTCGTCCGCTCAAGTACTAGAGAACAAAGCTGTTAACATGAAAGGACAAACTAAAAAGGAATCCCCATGCCTGATGCAAAGAAACCATCATTTGATAAAATCAAAAGTCATCCGTATGCATCCATATTCTTGGTTTTTTCAATTTACTTAATAATCACGATTATTTTTTCAAGTTTATTCCCTTGGTTAAGCAAGCACATACTGCCAAATACATCACTTGGAATTTACAATAAAGACTTTTGGATTAACCTGCTAATTAACTTAAATGCATCATTAATTGACTTTATTTTCTTTGGTATCGCCCTATTTATTTTCCAAAGAAGAAATGAAAGAAAAACATTAATTGAAGAAACAAAAAATAGTCTATCTGACATTTCCAAATACAATGATGTTACTTTAAATCTAAAAAAAGTTGGTTTAATCCGCCGCCTGAATGAACAAAAATGCCATACAATTACGATGCATAGATTGAACATTTCAGGTTCTGGCGTCGAAATGAGAGATGTAAAATTAATTGATTCTGATTTAACGGGATTAGAGAGTGAATCCATTTACTTTAACACTGTTTATTTTGAAAAATGCAATCTTAAATCATCTAACTTTCAGAGGAGTAAGCTTAGAAACCTAACCATGCTCGATTGCACTTTAAAGAATGTAAACTTCTCACACTCCAACCTGAAGGGGGCAATATTTAAGGAGTGCAGATTGATGGGCGCTAAATTCAATAACTGTAACTTACAGAGCGCAATACTCTCGGGCAGTAATTTAGAAAGGGTCGATTTCGAGGGGGCAAACTTAAACTTTTGCAATCTTAAAAGTGCTATAAATATCAATGCAACAGAGCTATGTAAAGCGGCAACTTTAAATTATATCGTTTTAGATCCGATAGTTGAGCTACAAGTAAGAAGCTTGAGAGGCGATGTGAAGTTTTCTCGATGAGATTTTAAGAGGTGAGGGGAATTGAACCCCATGACTAGAGCAAGCTCTAGCTGACCAACATCTTCCTTACCTCTGATTTAACTTTGAAATGAGTTATCTGTCAATACTCGCTTAAACTGGTAATAAGAATTCCTTCAATTATTTGTTGATCATTTTGACTAATGCCCAAGAGCGGGCGAGCTTCATATCGAACCTCTTTTCCGCCGCGTGAAGCTCGATCGCGCAGGCCATACTGATGCACCCGCACCATACGCTGCACGCTACCGGCAAACTCGACCACCGCCTCATTCGTGGTTGCCCGCGCCTTCAAATATTTTGCCGTGCGCAGTTTGGCGAACATCTCGCGCTTTACCCGGCCTTTCTTGCCGCGTATCGGCTGCTCTTTGCGCGGCTTATACGGCGTGCCGTCCGGTGACTGCTGGCGCTTGATGTTCTGCTGCTGGCTGGCGCGCAGCTTCTTCGCGATGTTGCGAGCCATCTCTTTGCGTGACTGTGCCGAAAGGTTGCCGATCAGCGCATTGAGTCGGTCATTAACCAGCTCTAAGTCGCACATGATTGCCACTCACTGATAAGCTGTCCGTATGCATAAAGCTGTACCGGCCGCGCATCATTCTCCGGCAGTGGATTTTCACCAACGTGCTCGACGTGAAGTTCATCTCCCACGCGCCGGATAATCACGCGTTCGGTGAGCTGCAGGTCAATGCTGATGTCGCTGGCCGTGTCGCTGACCACGTCCGCCTTGAATGTGAATCCGGTCTGCTGCTTCTCCTTCGTCGCCATGATGTCGGGTTCATTCACGCGCAGCCATTCCAGCATCGGCACGATTAACAGGTCAATATTGCCGGTGTAATCGGTGATAACCATGTTCAGTCGGTACTGATACTCAAACGACAGCGAGGTGGCGAGCGTCGAAACAACGCGCCCGCTGTCGATAAACACGTTCAGGCTGTCAGGGTTGCGCTGCAGCAGCGGCACGCTGTCGGTCAGCGCCTTGCGCAGTTGTTGCGGTTTCAGCATCGTGTTGCTCCTGGCACTCTTTGATGACTTCAATCTGCAGCCCGCATGACGCGAGCGCCGCCTCAAGCTGGCGGTTATCCGCCGCCAGATCGCCCGCCGTTTTGAGGCTGTTGCCCGGAACCGGGCAGCTTGTCACGCGCGGACAGCCAATCCAGATAATCTCTGGCGCTGGCGAAAGCGGGACGGCTGTGCAGCCGGATAACATCGTCAGGCAGAGCAGCAGCAGACCACTCACGTAAAATCGGACTCCCATCGGTTTCCCTCTGTATCTGTGCTTCGCGGGTTAAGGCTCCGGCGCTGGCGCGCCCCTGCATCAACCTCAGCGCGGCCTCGCGCTTCTGCCCCTGCTGGTTTTCACTGTTGAGACGGTTAATCGCTTTGTCGCGGCTCTCGATGCCCGCCGACAGCGTGCCGATGATGCGCTGCGCGCCCGCCAGTTCTTCACTGACCACCGACCAGCGCCAGCCGGTAAACGCCAGCGCCAGCAGCACGACGGCTAGTAGTGTTGCGGTAATGCGCATCACCATGCCCCCTCAAGACACCATGCCAGCTCGCGCACGCGGCGGTTATCCAGCCCCTGATTAAACACACCTTTCACGTACACCCAGCGCGGCAGCTGGTAGCAGGCTTCGCGCCAGCGCCCCTCGTTTAGCAACTTCACCATTGTTGAGGCGCAGGCATTGCCCGTTCCCACATTGAAAGCGAGCGACACCGTGGCGTCGTAGACCTTTTGCGGCACTTGTTCCAGCAGGCATCTCGCCAGTGCCTTTTCGGTGCGCAGCACGTTGGCAATAAACGTGCCCGCCGCCTGCCGTTCGGTAATGGTTTTACCCGGCACGACGCCGACCGTATTGCCGATGCCGTCCGTCCATTTGTCCGCGTCGCACTTGTACGGACTCAGACGACAGCCTTCGTAATCGGCAATCAGTTTCAGCCCCTCGATCGAGGTGTGCAGCTGTTGAAAGCCCGGCAGCGTGGCGGCGATTGCCAGCACCACGCCGACCGAGCAGCGCTTAACGATTTGCAGATTCATAGTCACCCCGGCTGATGCGCCCGCTCAGGAAAAGCTGATAGGTTTTGCGCCGGTAATACCAGCTCACGAGAAACATGCCGACACCGAGCACCATGCCGAGCAGCGTTGCCACGTCCTGCAAATCCCACTTGCCGAGCCAGCCCATCACCACCGCCACGCAGTAGGTGATAAAGGCGGTGATGCGCTCCATTGTGATGTTCATAGTCAGTCCCATAGGTTCACGGTTTCACCCGTTGACGATTCCGGCAGCTCGGGAAGGTCAACCGGCCAGCCGTGCGGCAGCACCGCACCGGCGTCGGCGAGACCGGGATTAATGGCAAGCACCGATTCAGTGACCTGCTGCGTGCGGCCGTAATGGCGATAACAGATGTCATCAACGGTATCGCCCTGCAGTGCGTTAACCCGCGTCACAGCAGGCTCACGATGCAGCCGGGGCGCTCGGCGACGCGGCTGATGCAAAACCGCGCGTCGCGCCAGTATTCGTCGGCGCTGGCCTCAACAGCGCTGGCTTTGTTTGCGCCGCTGGCATCGTAGCCGCGATAACGCTCGGCAATGGTGGCGGCGGTGATCGCCTCAACGGCCGCGAGGTAGTACGTGATTTTCTCACTTACGCCGTCCAGTGATTCGGCCGGAACATCGGCAAGCGTTTTGAAGCCCGCCGCCATGCGCTCGGCGCGCCACTCGTACAGCTCGGCGTTGACTTCGGCGATTGCCGTTTTCACCGCCAGCCGCAGGCGCTGCGCGGTGACGGTTCCCTCATAGCGCAGCGATTCTCGCAGCTGCAGCAGATCGATGTCAGGCCAGAAAAAGGTGTTCTTAACCGGCGGCTCGGCAGTCTCTGCCGGTCGCTGTGCTGCTATTACCAGCGTGCTCATAGTTGGCCTCAGAATAGGTGGGCGGTGGAGGACGGCGCAGACACTGAAAGTGCATTGCCGTCCTGCCGCCCTGCGCGGGGTCGCGTCCGGTCAGCGGCTGGCCTGCGCCTGCTTTTTCATGGCAGTCGCCAGCCGCTCAATGTCTTTTTTCACGCCGCAGCCCTCGTTGAGCTGCAGCGCGCGTTTCAGGTGATGCATGGCTTCCAGAGTCCCGCCCGAATCGCGATACACATACCCGGCGATTTTGTGCAGCTTGGCGCGCACCTGATCGGGCATGTCTTCGGCGTCGGTCAGCCGGATGGTTTCAAGCAGCGGCGCAATATCGACCGCCTCTTTTGCCGTCCAGGCGCGTGTTGCGGCGCTGGCCACTTCTTCGGCCAGCAGGTACGGCAGGCTGTCTCGCTTGAAGCCGTCGGGCGGCACCAGACCGTGCTGCAACGCATAACGGGCGATTTCAAGCGCGCCGGTGACGTCGCCGGTGTCCAGCCGCCAGATCATGACGGTCATCACGATGGCATCCTGCGCGCCGCGCCCGCTGTTCATCACGCCTGCAATCCACGGCAGGTAGTCGGGCAGCAGCTGGCGCTTAAGCTCCGCCTTGCGCTCGACCGAGTGGATTTTTTTCAGGCGGCGCTTGTCCTCGTTGAGTTTCACGAGCATCTGCTCATAGCCGGTGGCGTGGCGCAGCGGATTCGCGTTCCGCTGCGTTTCGGTTTCGGCCTGGACGCGCATCCGGTGACGGCGGGCGGGACTCAGCATGCGTTACTCTCCCGCCGGTGCTTCGGCTTCTTCCGGCGGCGTGAAATCACCGAGTTCGATGTTTTCAATCACGCAACCCGCCGCGTAGTCTTCCACCACGTAGTCTTCATTAGCCGACTCGTAGTTCTCGATGCGATCGCGCTTCGGTACTTCTTCGATGTGGCGTCGCTGCGTGCCTTCCTGCCAGTAAATCGACAGGTTATCGGTGCGGGTGATCATCATGGCGTTGGCCGGGAAGTACGGCACGCGCACGGCGGGCAGGTTGCCGATGCGCTTCTGGCTGATGATGAGGTCAGCGGCCAGCTGCTCGGTATTGGCCTGGCTCTGGTTGACGATCGGGAAATACTTGTCGGCCAGCAGCTGACGACCGACGATGACGACCAGCTCGGGGTCTTCCTGATACCACGGTTCAATCAGGTTGTTAGTGGCATCCATTACCAGCGCATCAAGGTTGGCGTAGTCGCCGCCTTTACCAATGCGGATGGTCGGTGAAACCACCGCACCTTCACCGTCGGTGATTTTACTCATCACGCGGGTCGGCGCTTCGTTGCGGTACTTCTGCAGCCAGCCCACGGCCACGTCCTGCAGCATAGGATTGGCCGCACGGTTCGAGGTCTTGGCGCGGTGCGTGCCGTTGAAACCGATCATGATGCGGTCAAGCGCCTGGCGCTGAATGATGGCGTCGCGCAGACGGGTCTGAAAATCTTCGTAGCGCGCCCACAGGTCAAGCGTGTTGTAGCGGATGTGGAAATCAAAGTTCACCTGCACGCACTCATAGCCCTGGCTGTCCAGCGAAGCAAAGTCAGCGGTTTCGCGCTCATCGCCGCCAGCGGTATCGGTAGTGCTGGCAATCGAGCCGGACACGCCGACGCCGATTTTCTCGCCCTTCATTTCAGGCACAGGCACGATGTTGATGCGGGTCAGAAACGCGGACGACTCCTGCACGCGGGTCATCAGCTTCTGCGTAACGGACGGCTCGACGCTGAATTTCTTGTTCATGTCGTCAACTTCGACGCCGTTCAGCTCGGCGACGCGGGACATATAGGCATTAAATTTGAAACGGGTTTGCTTGCGCATTGGCTTTCCTGTTTATCAGTGTTCGGGTTTATCAGCAGTCGGTCATCACGCTGCTTTTGCTGTCGCCGCCGGTGGCAGACGGACGGCGGTTAAAGTTGCCGTCGGTGCGGGTGAGCGAGTCCTGCAGCGCGCTCAGCGCTTCGCGATCTTTACCGTGTTCGGTTTCCAGCGCGTCGAGGCGTTCGGAGAAGGTTTTCTTCACGTCCGCCAGCTGCTGCGCGTAGCTTTCGCCGTTGTGCTGCACCTGCTCGGCGATGACCGTGACCGCCGCGCTCACATCGTTGAAACGCTCGTCGTCGGTTTTCTCTTTGCGGGTAAACAGCTCTTTCACGCGGGACAGCAGCGACGGCGCGGCGTCGGCTTCTTCATACAGCTCAATCAGGGTTTCTTCGGCGGCGGTAAACAGGTTGTCTTTGTCCTGCTTGCGCGACGCCAGCGGATTGGCTTTTGCCGTGGCGCTGAAGCTCAGAATCTCGGTGCCGAGGCTGGCCGGGTCGTCGGTGACGGCCAGACCAACCAGATAGGCTTCACCGGTGTCGGCAAACTTGGTGTTGATTTCAACCGAGGTGTAAATCTTCTGACGCGCTCTGGTCAGGTCGATCAGATCCGGCGTCGGGTCGATATAGCCGAACAGCGCGAGCTTGCCCGCCAGTGCGCCTTCGGTGATTTCTTCCACTTCAACTTTCGTCACGTCGCCGTAGCGGCGGAACGGGCTGTCGGCGGCGTAGCCTTTGATGTGCTCCATGTTGACGCGCGCGCCGTAGACGGTCGGGTCGTAGTTCTTCGCCATCTGCGAAATCCACTCGCGGGAAATCTCGCGGCCGTCGGTGGTTGCGCCCTCAACGGCGATGCGAAAACGCTTTGCTTTGGTTGTTGCCATTAACAGGCTCCGGTCAGTGGGTTGGTTCGGTTCGGGGTCAGTTTCCCCGCCGCACCTCAATCCCTCAACGAAAGCCAGCCCGCTCACGTACCAGCAAACAGCCAGTGCAGGCGCACCATTTTTGCCACCGGTAGCCTTAGCGGCATGAACATGACACCCGGCACCATCATCAGCGATCCGCGCCGTCAGGCTGCGCTGCTTTACTGGCAGGGATATTCCGTGCGCCAGATAGCAGAAGCGATCGGACAGAAAACGCCGACCGTGCAGAGCTGGAAGCTTCGCGACGAATGGGACAGCATCGCGCCCATCAGTCGCGTGGAAGCCAGCATGGAAGCGCGGTTGATTCAGCTCATCATGAAAGAGGTTAAGGGGAACGGTGATTACAAAGAGATAGATGCGCTGGGTCGCCAGATTGAACGGCTTGCGCGGGTTGAACGCTACCGCAGCAGCGGCAACGAGGCGGATCTCAATCCAAACGTGCGCAACCGCAACAGGGGCGAGCGCCAGCCGGTGATTAAAAACGTGTTCAGCGACGAGCAGACCGACAAACTCACCGGTCTGTTTATGGATAACTGCTTTGAGTACCAGCTCGGCTGGCACAAAGCGGGGCTGGCGCACCGCATCCGCAACATCCTCAAATCGCGACAGATTGGCGCGACCTTTTATTTTGCCCGCGAGGCGTTAATCGATGCGCTCACCACCGGCCGCAACCAGATTTTCTTATCTGCCAGCAAGGCGCAGGCGCACGTCTTCAAAAACTACATTCTCGACTTTGCCCGGCAGGCCGACGTTGACCTGAAAGGCGATCCGATTGTGCTGCCCAACGGCGCACGCCTGATTTTTCTCGGTACTAACGTGCGCACGGCGCAGAGCTACACCGGCAACCTTTACCTGGATGAATATTTCTGGATTCCGAAGTTTCAGGAGCTGCGTAAGGTCGCCAGCGGCATGTCGCTGCACAAGAAGTGGCGCACGACCTACTTTTCCACGCCGTCGAGCCTGTCACATAGCGCTTATCCGTTCTGGTCGGGCGAGTTGTTCAACAAGGGCCGACGCAACCGCGATGACCGTATAGAGCTGGATCTCTCGCACTCGCATCTGGCGAAAGGCGCGCTGTGCGGTGACGGACAATGGCGGCAGATAGTCACCGTTGAGGACGCGCTAACGGGCGGCTGCAACCTGTTCGACATCGATCAGCTGCAGCTCGAATACAGCCCGGCGGAGTGCCAGAACCTGCTGATGTGTGAATTTGTCGATGATGAGGCCAGCGTGTTCCCGTTCGCCGAGCTTCAGACCTGCATGGTAGACAGCATGGAAGAGTGGGACGACTTCAACCCTTACGCGCTGCGCCCGTTCGATTATCGCCCGGTATGGATTGGTTATGACCCATCGCACACCGGCGACAGTGCCGGATGTGCGGTGATTGCGCCGCCGCTGGTTGCGGGCGGCAAGTTCCGCGTGCTGGAGCGCCACCAGTGGCGCGGCATGGATTTTGCCGCGCAAGCGCAGTCGATTAAGGAGCTGACGGAAAAATACGTCGTGGAGTACATCGGCGTGGATGCCACCGGCATCGGGCAAGGCGTGTTCCAGCTCGTGCGCCAGTTCTTCCCGGCAGCGCGTGAAATCAAATATTCGCCCGAGGTCAAAACCGCAATGGTGCTGAAAGCGAAGGACACTATCAGCAGCGGCCGCCTCGAATACGACGCCGGGCAGACCGACATCACGCAGTCATTTATGGCGATCCGCAAAACCATGACCGCCAGCGGCAACCGCTCGACTTACGAGGCCAGCCGCAGCGAGGAAGCCAGCCACGCCGACGTCGCCTGGGCAATCATGCACGCACTGCTTAACGAACCGCTTACCGCTGCCAGCGGCGGCGCTAACCCTTCATTTATGGAATTTTACTGATGAGCAAACGCAACCGCCGCAAGGCATTCACCGCATCAACTCAGCCCGCGCAGGCATCATCGCAGCCGTTCGAGGCGTTTAGCTTCGGCGAGCCGACGGCGGTTCTCGATAAGCGCGACATAATGGATTACGCCGAGTGCATCCATAACGGCCGCTGGTACGAGCCGCCGGTCAGCTTCCACGGCCTTGCCAAGAGTCTGCGCTCGGCGGTGCACCACAGTTCGCCGCTGTACGTGAAGCGAAACATTCTGGCCTCAACGTTTATCCCGCATCCGCTGCTGAGCCAGCAGGAGTTCAGCAAGTTCGCGCTCGACTATCTGGTGTTTGGCAACGCCTTCGCCGAGCTGCGCCGCAACACGCTCGGCAAACCGCTGCGTCTGGAAACGTCACCGGCCAAATATACGCGGCGCGGCGTGGAGAAAGGCACGTACTGGTTTGTGAGCGAATGGAAGGAGGCGCACCAGTTCGAGGCGGATCAGGTGTTCCACCTTATCGAGCCGGACGTAAATCAGGAGCTGTACGGCCTGCCGGAATATCTCAGCGCGCTCAACTCCGCCTGGCTGAATGAAGCCGCAACGCTGTTCCGCCGCAAGTATTATCAGAACGGCGCGCACGCCGGTTACATCCTGTATATGACCGACGCGGCGCAGAGCAGCAGCGATATTGAGCGCATGCGACAGGCAATGCGCGACACCAAAGGAATCGGGAACTTCCGCAACCTGTTTATGTACGCGCCCAACGGCAAGCCGGACGGCATCAAGATTTTGCCGCTCAGTGAAGTAGCAACGCGGGATGACTTTTTCAACATCAAGAAGGCCAGCCGTGACGACCTGCTAAGCGCACACCGCGTGCCGCCGCAGATGATGGGGATTATCCCCGACAGCGCGGGCGGGTTTGGGGACGCGGTGAAGGCGGCGCAGGTGTTTGTTAGGAATGAACTGACGCCGTTACAAGAGCGGATGAAAGAGCTGAATCATTGGCTAGGGGCAGAAGTTATATCGTTCAGCTCGTACGAGTTAACTTAGCAACACGAGAGAAATTATGCTCAAGCAACTCCGCCTTGACCAGTTTGAGGTGGGGTAGTATTTGCCGCAGCAGACATAGCAGCTTGTATCGCGGTTGCTGTAAATAGTGTTTGGGAACCGCTGCCATTGTGATCAAAGACGTGAATTTGAGTTACTCTTCCAGAAGTGACTTTATGGAAAAAATCGACAAAATACTGTGGGTCATCGCTCACTGCGGTTACGCGAACAATAAAACCTTTGATATTTTCAATAAAATAATTCGCCGATGCAGCATCTGTTGCATTCGTAAACGCATTACCTCCAACTCTAGGCCTTCTGAAAACGATATAAGCAATTTTTAATTTAAAAAAATCGGATCGGACTATAGATGTATGCTTCTTGGAGAATTGATATAGCGTAATAATTCCCTCATGAATTTTATTCCGAATTTCCAATTTTTTTACGTTCCTTGGATTACCTTCTTTAAACTCAACAAAATAAAGCACATCTTCGTGCAAAAACAATGCATCTGGTGATTTTTCATTACCATCTACATCAGCACTGTAGGCATCGGAGCAATTTCTTATATTATCAAAATTTAGAGCCAACTCTTGAGACACTATAAAATCTCTGGTTCCAGTTGAATTACGACTAATAGTTGTTAACGGTAGAACTTCGCTTGGAAAATTAGCACAAAGAGCATTATACAGAACTGCCTCATTAGATTGCTGCGGCATCTGACTCATCTAATCACTCCATGTCATCAAAATTAGATTTAGAAAAAACATCGTCTACTGATTTTTTATTCAGTTCATGCATAGGTGCTGCCAATAAGTCTATTGCGTATGAAATATTTTCTGAAATGTTCGAAAACTGAGAAAATTTCAAATCGTCTTTTTTATGAGCCAAATAAAATTGATGTTTGATTCCTTTTTGGACACTAAACTCTTTCAACGCATGTACAATATATGGGCTGTGAGTGGTAATTATCAGGTCTACACCGCAACTAACTAATGTCGTTACAATTTCGCAATAAACAACCTGCCATTTAGGATGTAAATTCACCTCTGGCTCATCTAGAAGTAACAGACTGTTTTTCTTAGTATTACCCCCCTTGATCAGTAAGTCGAGCATACCAATAGCTTTAATTCCTGAAGCAATGTTTGTTGAGGATATAGAAATTCCATCTCGATTAAATACAAAATCTTTTTTATCAAGATCGTAATCTACACTACCATCCAACAAACCATTAATTCTTTTGGAGAGAACTGCCATTTCAGAGTCATCAAGAAACATTTCGAACTCAAAAAATCCGTACATTGAGTCACTTAATTTTGAAGACAAGTCTTTTAAATGTAAGGGGACGGATAATCGATTAGATGATGTATCGTCGAAAAGAGTTTTAGATGTCCTAACCATGTTATTAAATTGGATAATAGCAGGAGAGTCTACATAGGTGGCGTCACTGAAACCTAAGTCTTCATTAGCCTGATACCGAATAGAACCATCCCTATTCAAACTGATATCAATAATATCACTTGCACCATCTTTAATGGATATGGTTGCAGCGTTTTGAACATCACCACCTTTCTGTAATATTTCGCTTTTGAACTCGGAATAGAATGCTTTCTTAATCGCGCGATTAATAGCACCTTTTTTATCTTCCGGCTCGTTCAGTACATATTCAATTTTTGTGAAATTATTCTCAACCAACGAAAAAATTTCATTGGGTATTTCAATACCTCTTGAACGTGCATTTTCAAGTACGAAGAGAGCCTCGTCCTTAGCCATTCTATATTCGAGTCGCAGTTGATTTTGCAATCTTCTTGGCTGGAAAAAATCTCTAACATCTATCTCGTGAGTAATATTTACAACACGCCTCAACGCAAAGTAAATTTCCTCCAGATAAGAAAGTATGGTGACATCTTTACTCTCTTCTAAATCTTCTCTATATCTAGCAAATGCTTTTACTAATGAAAATAAAATCTTCCCAACTGTACTTTTACCAGTATCGTTTTCACCAGTTATTACAGTCAGGCCACCTATTTCAACCTCGGCTTTTTTAATAATACCAAAGTTATCGACTGTTAATTTCATTACTTTACCTATTAAATTTATGTGTAAGCATTAAGATGCTACTTATCATCTGCTCACCACATACTATTATATCTTTGGTTTAGCCGCCATAAGACCTTGCTAACTTCAAGAAAAGGTTTAGGTTAATGCTTGATAACACTGCAGCCATCTTAATCCTATAGGCATGAAACTATTCAGCTTTCAGCAATGGTTTTCGCATGTTGCTCTTGCGATCAGTTCGATGGAGGAAATCTAGGCCACTTTTTTAGTGCAAGAGTATTCAGGCAGAATGCGCGCAATGCTATCCCCGCCACGCCTACCCGCTTTACGTGTCGGTTTTCATGCACCTGCATCACATAAGCAAAAGCCCGCCAGATATGGCAGGCTGAGAGTTTCACGATCCTTTTGGGATCATGCAAATTCATGCGCTATATGCATGCACGGCTCACACAAGCTTGAAATCGTCCACTGATTCGAGTTTGAAGGTGCGCGGGTTTTCCTGCTCATTGATGTAATCCCACCCTTGACCAATTGAAACCGGATGGGGAATTTCGAGCATGAAGACAAAATCGTAAGTTTTGCCCAACCAAAATCCACCTCCGCATTCTTTCGGTCGCTGGAAAAATACCCACCCGCCCGGCTTATATCCCGTGAGCACTTCACCACGATAAACAACCTGGAAGAGATCGGGACTTTTCATAAACTAACGCCTCGCGATGCTCGTTGTTCAACCCTGCCGACGCCAAAAGCAAGTTTTGACGCCAGCACGGTTATCAGTGTTGCCAGCTGTCGTCTTCCCAAACTTGCTGGAGAATGCTCATGACATTTTTTCTTTCTTCATCCTGACGTAAACCACTAAGCTCAACGCCAGTAGCGCCGCCTTTACGAATGCGGATAGCCGTAGAGGGATATTGAGGCAGCAAGTTTTTTAATAATTCAGCCTCAAGTGCATCAAGCGTTGTCTGGCTTATTTTCTGCTCTTTGTCGATCATGATTTCAACGCGCATGGCAGCAACCTCAAGGATTATTTTTCTAACGGTACAGCCGAAAATACGACTGAAAATTGTTTGTTCGCCATTTCGGAACTACTCGCAATCTCAGCTATAAGGCTAAGCGCAATTTCCCTATCTCTTTCTTTGCAAAGTCCCTCACTGGTAAGCCGAGCTATAAGCTCAACACGTTCAAGCATTACCCGTTCTTGTAAGTCGTTATCCACGCGCCCTCCCCATCAAAATCACTGTACATATACACAGTATCATAGCAATCAGATTAAGCGGAAGAAAAATATGTTATTTGAAACAAGTTTTTATCTGCATGATATGAAACATCTTTATTAGCATTTACCCAGTGGCTAACAACACTCTAAAATCTCTTAAATTTACCGTTCAGAACTTCCCGCTTAGTGACTTCCAGACGATTACTGTGCGTTTTTTGCTCTGACTGATTCAGCTAATCGGTTAAATCTTGCTAATGCCCCACTCTTCAAAGCCTCTGATTTTGGCCTCAATAGGTCGCCATAAGCAGAGCTGCGGACGCTTTTTCCAGTGATTTCAGTCTGTGCGCCACTAATTATGCGCACAGCTAATCCGCGGCTAATTGTCTCCCCATATAAATCCTTCACCTGGCTGATTAGGTTGTCGCACGCAGCTTCAACTTTGTCCGATCTCCTCAATTTAAGGTGCCGTTTTTTGGGTTGCTCTGACCTTATCCGAGCCAATAGTTGCCGCCGCTCTTTCGCACTCAATCGATTAAGGTCGATTTTGTTAAAACTTTCCGGTGAGTTCGAATCCTCAGATCTCAAACTTCCCGTACAGTTATTGACAGAACTCCGAGAGGACGCGGACGCGTCCAAAAATTCAAAGGCCAAATCAAGGTCAACATCCAACGCCGAAACCGGCTTAGGTGCACTTTCAAATACGGCATCAATTGAACGCTTTGGAACGATCTTCCACTGTGCCAGGCGGGTTAGAATTGGCGTATCTGCACCAACTGCGGTAGCAAAGACGCCCTTAATGCGCACGGTCTCTTCGCCATACTCATTAATGTCTTCGCTTGGTTGATACCAAATGCGCACCGCAAGATCATCTCGACGGACGAACGGCCCGCCCTGTGCATTGACGTACCCAGCCCAATCACCAGCGTCAGCAGCATCATGCGCAGCCGCAAACTCAACACTTAGACCGTGTGCCGTTTCGCTGTCAGCCATGCGGCGCAACTCGCGATATACAGTCACGGGCGCGCCACCCACGAACTGAAACTGGCGTATGTGCCAGCGAGCAGCCCACGCGGAAACCGCTGGCGCAGTATCTTTCAGCTCTTTGCCGCTTTCGTCGTCCAGCTCGCCATCGAGAGCGTAGCCGTCGATATTCTTCGAAATATATTTGGCTACGTAGCCTGTGGCGCTGCCTTTTTCTGGGTCGATAGCTTCCGCATGGAAACGTGCTTTGCGCGCTTTATCTGTTGTCAGCTCACTGCTGTCTTCCTGATATGCGTAATCGCGGATTATCTGACGCACCTGATCTACATTTTCAGGACGCATGAACATCAGCATGTGCCAGTGCGGCGTGCCGTCGTGATGTGGCTCGGCAACGCGAATACCGAAAATGCGAATCTCTTCGCGATGCAATTTGGCGCGGATTCTTTGCCAGACGTTACATAAATAGCGCTGCGTATCAGCCGGGCTTGCACCGTTCCATTTACGATTACGGTGGCCGGTCTTGATTGTTGCGTGAAAGCGGGCCGGGGCGGTCAACGTATAGAACTCACCAACAAACCCCATTTCATTGCAGATGTTTTCAAAACCACGGATGCGCGTCATTAACTCGCAGCGACGGATCGCCGGATTAGCCACACTTCCATCGTATTTGTCGATAAGGCTGATGCGGTTGCCTTCTTCATCTTCAAGCTCAAGCGATTTTAAAAATTCACGCGTGCGGCGCTTTTGCTCTCGCCATTCGGCAACAGTCATATTGCTGGCATAAGGGGTGTGATTTTTGCTGACATTCGCAAGCGCGATCTGTAAATGTTCGCGCCATGAGGCTGCGACGCGACGCAATCTACCCTTCCACCACTTTTCGGTTTGCATCCGCCTGATCTCCGGGGTGACTTCTTCCGGGTCAAACAGTCGGGATGTGACCTTCTCCCACAATGGCGGCGTTTGATTGAATTCGCGTGTGATGGTGGCAGCCGTCATATATAGACGGTGCGTGTATTTGTAATCCGATTCATCACAAACCAGAGCATGTACTTGCACTGTTTCAGCCAAGATGAAATTAGCCAGATCACCGGCCAGCAAATCAATATCGGCTCTCGCCATATTAGGCAGGCGGTTGTAACGGCGCATTAGCTCCCACAAAGTGCCGCCAGCTCTTGCCGAACCTGTGTTTTGTGGAGCGTTGTTGGTAAGCAGACTAATTGTGCCGGCACTCATTTCACCGAGGTGATATTGCGCACTTACTACTTCAACGCGTGGCAATGTGCGCTCTACGAAAGTCTTCGTAAAGTACGCATTGGCACGGGTTGTTCCCTGTGTTTTTTCAAGTTCACTAATGCGACGCTTAACGTCGAGCTGCACCAGCGTTGGCTGCTGTTCGAGTAGTTCCTGCGCACGCACTAAAGCCGCAATCATCTGACTGCGGCTGTGCATTTCCTCATAGGTGGGATATGGGCTGGCGATGGCTTCCCGTGGTGCATTCCACGGGTAAGCGTATGGTTCACTGGAGATCACGACCTGCCCCGAGCTAACAACCCAACGCTGAGCATTACATAGCCCGGAAGCCAGTCGCTTACATCAGTTATATGCGTGACGACCACATGCACTTCTGAGCCAGTGAAATTCCCGTTCTTAGGCTGATATTCTTTGAGCATTAAGGAGTCACCAACAGAATAATCACGGTCGTTTTTCCGCAGCTCTGCCCTCTTCATGCCACTGATTACATCCTGATAATGTTCAGGCCAGATTTTCAAAAAATGGAATGTGGTCACGCCGCTACCTCTTTATCTGCTGAGGCTGGCTTGCGAAAAGCAATGATTTCAGATGCACGCTTTTTCTCACTGGCTTTAACGCCAACCGAGCGAGCCACAGTGATTTTGGTAATGTCGAAAGCGCGATAAATACTGCGGGTGAAAAGCGTGTCGCTATTCGACAGAACTACCGGGTTACGCTCGGAAATGCCCAGCAGATAGCAGGCCAGCGAATGCTGGTCATCTTCATTAAAGCCGCCAGTGTGATATTCGGTGAACGTGCCGTGATATGGAGGATCGCAATAAACAACATCACCGGCCTTCACCATGCCCAGAGTTTCCTGATAGCCAGCACAAATAAACGTTGCGCGCTTTGCCTTCTCAGCAAACATTTCGATTTCATAAAGTGGGTAGTAAGGTTTTGCGTAATGTCCGAAAGGAATATTGAATTCGCCTTTGAGGTTGTAGCGGCAAACGCCACGATAGCCGTGGCGGTTTAGATACAGGAAATACGCCGCTCTCTCCAGCAGAGGCATTGATGTATTTTCATTAAATTCTTTGCGCGCACGGTAATAACTTTCTTCCGTCGTGTTTTGGCTGAATAGAGCCATAGCCACTACAATAAATGGGCGCGTATGCTCTTTAATCTGGCGGTACATATTGATGAGATCGGGATTAATATCAGCGACCAGATATTCAGGGTAATCGGTATTCATCATAACTGCGCATGAGCCTGCAAACGGCTCAACAAGGCGATTTCCAGCAGGAAGATGAGCTGACAGCTCATCCATTACACGGACTTTACTTCCCGGCCATTTCAAAATGGTATTCATAACGCAGCCCCTTTGTAATGAGCGTTTTTAAGCTCGCTGACTTCCTTACATGTCACGCAGACAGAAACGCCCGGCAGTGCACGGCGGCGGGCTTCAGGAATTTCGGCATCACATGAAAGGCAGAAAAATTCACTTGCGCCGATAGGATGCTGTTTAGCGTTTGCCAGATTGCGTGCCAATTCTTCTTCAACACGCTGTTGCACCAAATCCATTGAGTCGGCCATTAGTGAAGCTCCCGAGCTTGGTTCTCATAGCGCTCAGCCTCTCTGTCCAATAGATCGATAATTTCCGCAGCGGACATCTCCTTTTTACGGGCATGTATTGCCAGCGCGGCAATATGGATAGACACAGCTAGCGCATCATCACTTCGCTGTTCTTTTTTGGCCTTGCTAAGCATCGCGTTTAGCGCGTCAACATCAGCTTTGAAATTACGGGTCTCGGTATTTCGCATATTTAAATCTCCAGAATTTGGGTAAAAGAATGCCCGGCGGGTTTACGCCATTAATTTGTTGAGCATTATTTACTCAGGTAAAAAACAATCAGCAGGTGAAAACTGCCGGGGTAATATTCGACCCCAGCGTGCAACTTTATTCATTGCGATGATTATTAACTCGCGGCGGCGTTCATCGAAATATTCAAAAGGCTTTCCGATTTCTTCCGGTTTAAATGTCTTGGGGTTATCACGATTAGCCAGTGTCATTACGCAGAACTTAAATTCATCATTCTGACGATTGAAATAACGCAGCGCCGGATTGGCGTTGTTATCACGCATCTGACGCCATCTTTTGCGAAATTCATCAAACGTCATTGGCTGAATTTTATCAACACGCGCGCCCATCAAATGAATTTTGGAAAAACTGGCGGGTTCATGTTGCTTTGGTACTTCCCATAAAACTCGCGGCATATTAACCACCGATAAGTTTACGCATGCGGATTAAAAGGCCGCCGCGTTTTGTTGTCAGATCACGCAACAGAGATTTCTGGTCAGCGCATGGATGCCAGCGCTTGCCGTTTCCGCCCATAATCCAGCCGTTGCCATATGACATAGACGGGCTTTGGCGCTTGAGGTGGGCTGCAAATGAAATCATCGCGCGCCCCCTCAGTTCAAACCAACTGAAGCGCTTAGGCCGCTTATTGCATCAACGGTAGATGCCAAAGTGGGGTTAGAATGAATGCGGCTCTGCACTGCAATTGCGGCCAGCATCAGGCAGCGAATGCCAGTATTGGCCGCTTCGACAACACCACGGCGGCAGGTGGCTGTGATTTTCTCAGCGCTTGCCGCTTTAGCTGCCAACATGCCAACCTCGGCAGTTGCTTTCAGCACGTATGCTGAATACTTCTCGTCTGCCACTTCATTCACCGGCACACATGGAAGACATTGCAGTTGTGCTAACGCTCCATCTATCAACGTCGCGTCTTCTGTCAGATCAGTCAGCAGAAGCATTTCGGCCACAGTAAGTTGGTGCACTTGATCGGGATTCAACTTATTACGCAAAGCCTGAACTTTCATATCGGCTTGCTGAGCCAGCTCTGTCATGTTGTGCGTAAGAGCGAACTTGCGGCAGGCTTCATCAAAGTGGCTATGGGTGGAAACCTTAAAATCAAACATGATTAGTCCTTGTCTAATATCTAAGATTTATTGCGCATTGAGCGAAATATCACATTCGCTTAATGCCTGAACTGTCAAAGCTGCCATGTTGATTTCAACTAAACCTTTTTTCTGAGCGCCTTTAGGCTTAATTGGCAGCTTTCCATATGAAATCAGGTTTTCAGCAGTGCTTTTAGACATGCCAGTGCGGCGGCAATACTCATCCAATGGGATGTAGGGATCAGGAATCACGATTGTAATGTTTGGGCGCATAATGCAAACTCCATTCGTTTAGGGACACACCAATGTCCACCAATATCAGCCAATGTTCGCTTTAACCGATAACACGGAGTGACTCTAATTCGACTAAGACGAAATATCAATAAATATTTCCACTAAGACGAAAGATCAGAATCTTATGAGTAAATTCCCTTTTGAACAGATTGGGCACAGCAGCGAGGTTCTTGACCGCATTGTTGAGGCTTACGGATTCACCTCGAAGTTGCAGCTAGCCGACCACTTTCAAATGGCTGCTAGTAGCCTATCCGCTAGGTTCAAGAGGGGAATTTTCCCTGCGGATATGGTGATCAGATGTGTTGCTGAGACAGGAGCAGACCTTGAGTGGCTGTCTACAGGTAATGGAAGGAAGTTTAATGATGGGGAATTAGACGTTCTGAAGTTACCACGTTGCAAAATCGTAGACGGCCAAATGTATGAAGCTGGATTTTATCTGCTGGATAAAGCGTCATTTCTACCCGGCAAACCGATTCCTCAAGATGCAATATGTATTATTGATTCTTTCACTCAGTACATAGTTGACCGTAATTACTCAGAAATTTATGACGATGAATGGTTGGTCAAAATTGAGGGGAAAATTAGCGTTAGAACATTGACCCGAATCCCCATTAAGAAAGTCCGAGTTAGTGGCGTGGGAATGGCTTTTGATTGCTCTTTAGAAGATATAGACGTATTGGGACGCGTTGCACTTACAATAAAATAACAAGGTATATTAGAATGTTAGACTACAAAACAGCATCTAAAGAAGATTTAAAGCAGGAAATGAAAAGGCTTGCGTCTGTAGTTTCAGATGCACCTTTTGGGACAAAAAAAGAGTTCTATCACCTCCCTGAAATACTAGGAGCTAGTGAAACCCCTCTCGCGATTGCCAGTGGGATGATGGATGGCAACACCTGGTTAATTACTCTGACCAATAAACGAGTAATATTTCTGGATAAAGGGATGCTTTATGGAGTTAAACAAGTAGATATCAACTTGAATAACATCGTAAGTGTTGGTGGTAAAACCGGCTTATTGCTGGGTGAAATCATGATTTCAACTAGCGGTCAAAATTACACCATCAAAAATGTTATGAAGGGTTCAGTCATTCCGTTCACTAACTTAGTGAACGAAACTCGCAATAATCAGACCCAATCACAAAAAGCTGAGCATCAACCATCCAAAACATCAGTATCGTTTGATGAACAAATGGCGAAGATAGAACGCCTTGCCGAAATGAAAGATGATGGAATTCTTACAGATGAAGAATTCCAAGTTCAGAAACAACGCATTCTAAATGGTTAATTATGCCAGTTCGAAAGCAACCCAATGGACAGTGGATAGCTGACTTTTATACTGTCGATCGAAGCAACGGCAAAGAAGGCAGGCGCGTCCGTAAAAAGTTCGCAACTAAAGGTGAAGCGCTTGCCTTCGAAAATTATACCCTCCAAAAAATTGATGACAGCCCTTGGCTCGGTGAAACCAAGGAACGGCGCAAGTTAACTGACTTAGTACATCTTTGGTTTGAACGACATGGCATAACCCTGCGAGATGGCGAGAAACGTAAAAGCTCAATGTTATGGGCTGCAGAGTGCATGGGGCATCCGCTGGCAACTGAGTTTAACGCGCAGTTGTTTACTACTTATAGAGCTAAGAGGTTAGACGGAAAATTTGCTCGCACTAAGCGAGTCAGCCAAGTTTCACCACGAACAATGAATCTTGAGCACGCCTATTTTTTAGCGGTCTTTAATGAATTAAAACGACTCGGAGAATGGGCGGCCCCCAACCCGTTGGAGAACGTCCGCCAATTTCGCACTGATGAAAGTGAAATGGCATATTTGACTGAGGAACAAATTGACTTGCTTTTAGCTGAATGCCGAAACAGTAGCGCCAAGGATTTAGAGGTCATCGCGAAATTGTGCCTAGCTACTGGTGCGCGCTGGGGTGAAGCTGAAAGCCTGAAACGTAGCCAAGTATCAGCAGGAAAGATCACCTTTATAAAAACCAAAGGCAAACGCAACCGCAGCATTCCTATTGATTCCGAATTGACTGACGTACTACCGAAGAAAAACGGGAATTTATTTTCACCTTGCTATTATGCATTTCGCTCTGCACTTGAACGCGCTGGCATAGAGTTACCCCCTGGGCAATTAACCCATGTTTTGCGGCATACCTTTGCAAGCCATTTCATGATGAATGGTGGAAATATTTTAGTGCTGCAAAAAATCCTCGGGCACACCGACATTAAGATGACTATGAGGTATGCGCACTTTGCCCCGAATCACCTTGAAGATGCATTGCGACTGAATCCCTTAAAGTGTCGCAAAAGTGTCGCTCTAACATAAGAACATTGGAGTATATTGGTGGATATTGATTTTCTAACCCACTGATTTACATGCAAGTCATTGATTACACGTTGACTACTATGGTTCTCATAATCGCTTGGTCGCTGGTTCAAACCCAGCAGGGGCCACCAATTTAGCGAATAAATTCATATTATTAAGCCACCTATCTCAAGGTGGCTTTTTTCTTCTTCATTTAAAGTGGCGATTAAATGGCGTCACGTTTGCCAAAAGACTAATCCCGTTCCAACTCACTCACCTGCCATCTTACCGAACTGACGCCTTTCTCCAGACTAATGCGGCTCACCAGGCTTTCAAGCTGGTCGGTTAACGTCGGATTGCCAATCACCTCGGCATTTACTTCCATGCGATGCGGCGGATCCATATCTTCACTGTGCAATGATTGTAGCCGTAGGCCGCTGCCGCCGAGCGTGTGCAGCATCAGGCTGCGGACCTGAACTTCATCCTGCGCGAGGCAGATGATTTGTACTTTATAGTGTTGAATCGCTTCTGCGGCTGAGACGATGGTTTGACGGTTAATTCCCAAAGCCAATTCACGCAGCAGAATATTCGCGCACAAGATCACCATGCAGCCGATCGTCGCCTCCAACAGCAATCCCATGCTGCACAGCACGCCTATGGCGGCGGTGCACCACAAGGTGGCGGCGGTATTCAATCCGCGGATGTTTAAGCCATCACGCATGATCACGCCTCCGCCGAGGAAACCGATACCGGATACCACATAGGCTGCAACACGCGACGCATCGGTGGCGATGCCTGGCACGCTTTGTGTCATCAGAACGAAGAGACATGCGCCGGTGCTGACCAGCGCATTGGTGCGCAATCCGGTCATGCGTTGACGTAACTGGCGCTCACTGCCAATCAGTGCGCCCAAAACCAGCGCGACGGTGACGCGCAGTAAAAAGATTTTCCAATCCATGATAGACCTCACTCCGCAGCTCTTTATTTGCGGAACAACAGGTTAAAAATGGATTACAGACAGTGCGAATACCGCTGGGAATCAGCTGCATTGTGCTTATGAAAAGGGGTGATTCTGGGAGGAAATCAACCGTCTTAACGCGCAGTTAAGACAGCATAAAAGCTATCTTACCGCGAGGTCCTGTTGTAATCGTGTGGGACAAGTGTCCAATGCCGTTCTCCTCTTGGGTAAAAATTCGCCGCGATTCTAAAGTGGTTTGCGCCGCGTTGCCAACTCAAAAAGCCCGTTCGTTTACGTTGGGTTAAGGACAAGAAACCCGCCGAAGCGGGTTTATGTGCCAGTTTATCGTCCAGTTGTTAACCAACGACTCAACGTGCCCGAGTTAGCATACCCGCTGATAATGGCGGCATAGCTATCGAAACGGTTGCTGACTTCACTGACCTGGTTGTTGTACAGATCGCTTTCTGCGCTCAGTACGTCCAGCAATGAACGGCGGCCTAAGTGATACCACTGATCAAAGAAGTCCTTACGAATACGGTCGGATTCCACAATCAGGTTTTTGTAAAGCACGGCGCGTTCCGCTGTTGAGTGTGCATTCTGGCTGGCAGCGCGTACACGGTTTTCCAGATCGCGGCGCTGCTCCTGCACCTGCTGACGGCTCGCTTCGGCACGCTTAATCGCCGCAATTTCCTGTGCATTGGTTGAACCGCCGCGGAATAAGCCCCAGCTCACGTTGAGGCCGGTTTGCCATGCCTGCTGGCGCCCAAGCTGATCTTCACGGGTGTTTTTGCTCACCGTCCAGTTGAGCTTTGGCAGACCAGAAGCTTTGATCGCCTCCGCCTCTTTGAAGGCCGCTCGCTCTTCGGCGCTGGCGCGCAAGATCAGCGGATGGACATCCAGACTCGTCAGCTGGCGATTTAAATCGCCAAAGGAAAGTGCCCACTTATCACTGGCTGGTAAAGTCACGCGGCTGTTGCCCATCAGGCGATTCAGGGTGATTTCTACATCACGTGCGCGTGATTCGGCATTTTCCAGATAGCTTTGCGCTTGCAGCAAGCGCCCTTTCGCCTGCGTCAGTTCACTGCGACGTCCAGTATCTGATTGAACAATGCCGCTGAGCATTTTGGTCAGCTCTGCCATACGCCCCAGATATTGTTTGCTGATGGCAATGACGTGCTGCTGTTTATTCCACTCAATCAATGCATTACTTACCTGCATCGCCAGATCTTCACGCTGTGCCTGCACCGCCTGCAAGGCTGACTTAACGCGCTCTTCGCGGCTTTCAATAGTGCGACTGGTTTGGCCAAAGTCGATAAGGTTGGTCGCTACTGAAACACCTAATGATGGCGTATTCCCCTGGTATTCATAATTCTTCGTGCCACTGCCAAACTCTTTGGTGGCGGATGCGGCGCTGACATCAACCTGCGGCCAGCGCTGGCCTTTTGCTTCATCTACGCTGGCTTCAGCCGCATCGCCCTGAGCGATATAGGACTTCAGTGACGGACTGATACGCCAGGTAATGCGTGCAGCCGAAAGAAACTTTTGCCGAATTTCACTTTCGGCAACCGTTTCATTAGCCCCGCCCCTTAGCGTAACCGGAGAAGTCGTGACTGCAGCATCGGCTGAAGGCGTGCTTACAAAATTGATATTTGCCAGTGGGCTTTCCACTGGAGCATGAGTCGCTGTTTGCGCAGATTGTGGCTGACTCACGTTCCGCGCCGGTTGCAGCGGATTGAACGGCTGTGGCTCAGGACGACGCTGCTCCTCAGTCAGGAAACCGCCGCCCTGAATTTCAGCCGGCTGGCTCGGTTTGGCATTGATCGGTGCTGCACGTTCTATGACCTTAAACTGTTGCGGAGCTTCCGCTATCGCATGCGGTGCAATCGGCGCAACTGACGGCTGAACCGGCTGAGTAATAATAGTCGCAGGTTTCTGCCTTTCAGCGAAGAGCGGCTGCTGCGCTGGCACAGCGATCTCTGGTCGCGCAATGTTTACCGCAGGTGCCGGTACCGCTGGACGCTGGCCGCTCATCTCTGCAAACATCATTAACTCACTGGTAGAATCAGCCATTACGTTGACCGCCGGTGCCATCACCACCGCAATACAAACGGCAAGCAGAGAGAGATGACGCGCCTGTACGTAGCGCATCTTGTTATTATTTTTCATGATTATTAACGCTCGCGGAATGCTTCTTTAGCTTTCAGGACCGGCTTCAGCAGGTAATCGAGAATGGTTTTCTCACCCGTGCGCACCTCGACGGTGGCGATCATGCCGGGAATGATTGGCAGATCTTTGTTACCCGCATGCAGCGTGCTTTTGTCCGTCAGGATCAGTACGCGATAGTAGGTATCATCCGGGCGTCCACTGGCCGCTTTCTGATCGTCTTTCAGGGTATCTGGACTGATGTATTCAACGTGCCCATCAAGCCCGCCGTATATGGCAAAGTCGTAGGCCGTGATTTTCACCTTGGCCGGTAAACCAGGACGCAGGAAGGCGACATCAGACGGACGGATTTTCCCTTCCACCAGCAACTGCTCTTCCAGAGGAACGATTTCGAGGATGTGCTCACCTGGCTGAATAACCCCGCCAATCGTGTTTACCCGCACGTTTTTCACCGTACCGCGCACTGGCGCCACTATCGTGGTGCGATCAACGATATCGGCACGACCAATAAGGTTTTCGCTCACCTGGCTCAGTTCTAATTCCAGGCGTCCCAGCTCGGTGTGGGCATCAGATTGATAGCGGTTACGACGCTCAACAATTTGCGCCTGAATGTCATTGGCCTGACGCTGCATGCGCAGTAGTTCGACTTCCGACAAGAGCCCTTTGGCCGCTAACGGTTCAGCCAGATGAATCTCACGCATTGAAAGTGCGTAACTGCGTTGCAATGAGTTGATGCTGTCACTTAACGCACGTTTACGCGATTCATATGCTTTGGTTTCCTGCGCTACAACAGCCGGATCGCGCTTCACCTGCTCATCAAACGCCAGTGGCAGTGAATACGCTTCCGCACGCAGGCGCGCAATGCTGCCCTTAAGACCCACCACTTTGCTCAGGACTTCGCGATAGCTGGACTGCGCACGCGTTGGGTCAATTTTCAACAGCACATCACCGGGATCCACTACCGTACCTTCACGCACATTCATCTCTGCCAGAATGCCGCCTTCCAGGCTTTGAATGACCTGTTCACGACTGCGTGAGATGACTTTGCCATCGCCTTTGGTGATCTCTTCGACTCGTGCGTAATTGGCCCAGGTTAATCCTATGCCTAATACCGCGATGATAATCCACATCACCAGCTTGGAACCGGGCGTGGTTTGTGACAGCAGAGATGCCTGCACGTCATTCATAAATTCGGCATCAGCAGCGGACATACCTTTCTCGCTCTTACGCCATGGCATTAACTTGCTCATACTGCAGCCTCCTCTTGTGCTGCTTCTTTCGGCGCAGACACTGCCGAAGCATCGTTAGCGGGCGCTGACGCAGGTACTGCCGGTTCAGCAGCCTTACGCGGCTGTGGACGGGCTTTGTTTTTCCCTTCCAGCGCGGCAAGTACCTGATCTTTAGGACCGTCCGCGACCACTTTTCCTTCTTCCACTACGATGATGCGATCGACCAGCGCCAGAATGGATGGACGATGCGTTACCACGATCAGCGTGTGTCCTTCACTGGCACGACGTAAGTGCGTGAGGAACTGGTTTTCAGTCATGCTATCCATGGCGCTAGTTGGCTCATCCATCAGCAGCACTTTTGGACGTGTCAGCAGCGTTCTCGCCAGAGAAACCAACTGACGCTGACCACCTGACAGGCCTTCACCGCCCTCGCCGACCGTTAAATTGATCCCGCTTGGATGACGTGCGGCAACGTGATCCAGACCAGTAAGGTTCAGCACGCGCAACAGCTCATTGGCAGTGGCGTCCGGGCGCCCAATCATCACGTTTTCGCGCAGCGTGCCATAAAACAGACGCGCATCCTGCCCGACAAAACCAACGGCTTTGCGCCAGTCCGCTGGATCAATCTGGTTTACGTCCAACCCATCGGCTGAAAGCTGACCTTTAACCGGCTGGTAGAGTCGCGCCATCACACGTAATAAGGTGGATTTACCGCTACCGATGCGACCGAGAATCGCGACGCGTTCTCCGGCTTTGATGCTCAACGAGATATCTTTGAGGATCTCCGGGTTCGGCTTCATTGGCGGTGCTGGATAGGAGAAGTTGACGTTAGTCAGCGTGATCTCACCACTCAACGGTGGATCAGTGAGATAGGTTTTGCTGCTGTCACGATCGACGGGCATCTCCATCAGTTTGTTCAGCGAAGTTAACGCGGCTTTTGCCTGCTGATAACGCACTGCCAAACCAATAACCTGGCCGAGCGGGCCGGTGGCGCGGCTGGCGAGCATCACGGTGGCGATCATCGCACCCATGGTGAACGTGCCTTCGTTGATCAGATAAACACCGGCAACCACCAACATCACGGTCTGGAACTGCTGCAGGAACGTCACCACGCCGGTTGCCAGCGTCGAGTAACGTTTTGATTTCATTGAGTTAGCTGATTGCAGTGCACTGAAGTTTTCCCAGCGGCGCTGCATGTGCGCTTCACCGCCCACCGCTTTCAGCGTTTCCATGCCTTCAACCGACTCGATCAATACGCCTTGCTTGAGCGAGGCGTCACGCAAGTTCTCTTTCATGATGCGTGCCAATGGCCACTGGATCGCGGCACTGACGATGATGATCAAAGGGATCATCATGAGCGGAATGACTGCTAACGGGCCGCTGATAAAGAAGATCACGCCAACAAACATCAGAATGAAGGGCAGATCGGAAATCGCCGCCAGCGTGGCGGAAGCCACGAAGTCACGCACCGATTCGTACTCACGAATTTGGTTCGCAAAGGTTCCTGAGGAAGCCGGTTTATGCTCCATCTGGATGGAAAGCGCCTGGCGGAACAGCATACTGCCAAGCACTAAATCGGCCTTTTTACCGGCCATGTCCAGTAGATGCGCACGTACGAAACGCGTAACGGCTTCAAAAACCATCGCAATGGTGACGCCAATGGCCAATGACCACAGCGTTACGAAGGCCTGATTGGGCACCACACGGTCATAGACGTTCATGGTGAAAAAGATGCTGGAAAGACCGAGGACGTTGATCAATACCGCCGCAATTGCGGCGCTGCGGTAATAGCGGCGATAGCGCCACAGCGTGGTAAACAGCCAATGGCCTTTCACCTCTGGCAACATTTCACTGGCACGCTCATCAACCACCGCAGCAGGTTTCGCCATCACGGCGAAGCCGGCGTAGATCTCATTGAGTTCTGCCAGGCTCATCTCAACGGCTGAAGCGCTCACTTCTGGCATCACCAGTTGGAAACGCAATTCACGTTGATTCTCTTCGTTGGTGTGAATACGGCGTGACTGCACAATACAGCCGCCGCCCTCTTTGCGCAGCAGTATCATCGGCATTAACTGTTCCGGAAGATCCTGCAGACGTCGTTCGACCATACCGCCGGTAATGCCGGCATTTTCCAGCGCAGTCATGGCTTGTGATGGTGAGAGCAATGTCGCTTTTGGCAAACCCGCCACCAGCGCTTCTTCACTTTTCTCGCGTTTGTAGTGTTTGCAGATCCAAGCCACGCTTTTTAACAACGTGTCATCCACCCTGGTTTCAATACGAGCAACAGAACGCGCATCCTGCTCCACAGCATCCTGCTTCTGGTCGACCATTTCCCGACTCCTGTAAACCTGACAAAAAAACGGTGAGCACATTGCCCACCGTTGCACCTGTTTGAATTGGGAAAATTCTGACAGAAGGCAGGTTTTGAGCCGTCCAAGACTTGTCTCAAACGGTTATGAATAATTGTTTAAACTCGTGACTGAGCAGGCTGAGATAGACTGTTTTACAGTGTGTTATGCAGGAAAAAGCAGGGCTGTTGATGGCTGTCCTAGGCATGTTATCTTACTGGCTCGCTTTATCGCAATCGGACAAATAGCAATGGTAAAACAGCGTGTAGGGATCGTGTTTGGCGGCAAATCAGCCGAGCATGAAGTGTCATTACAATCAGCCAAAAACATCCTCGAAGCCATCGACAAGAGTAAGTATGACGTGGTGTTACTGGGGATCGATAAACAGGGTGAATGGCATCTCAATGATGCATCGGGATTCTTGCTCAACGCTGAGAATCCGAAGCTGATTGCCCTTAATCGTTCAGGTGAAAATATCGCGCTGGTACCAGGAAGTTCTTCCCAGCAGGTGATTACCCGTCAGCAGGCGCAGCCGCTATCACAACTGGATGTTATTTTCCCTATCGTGCACGGCACGCTGGGTGAAGATGGTTCGCTGCAGGGCTTATTGCGCATGGCGAATCTGCCGTTTGTCGGTTCTGACGTGCTCGGTTCTGCAGTCAGCATGGACAAAGATTTCACCAAGCGCCTGTTACGTGATGCTGGGCTGAGCGTCGCTCCTTGGCTGAGCGTAACGCAGGCACAGCGCGCGAATATTAACGCTGAGGCCGTGATTGCCCGCTTTGGTCTGCCGCTGTTTATCAAACCGGCTAACCAGGGATCATCCGTCGGCGTGAGCAAAGTCGACAGCGTTGAAGCGTTCGATGTCGCACTGGATCTGGCCTTTACGTTCGATCGCAAAGTGTTGATCGAGCAAGGGATCAAAGGACGCGAGATTGAGTGTGCTGTGCTCGGCAACGATACGCCAGAAGCCAGCCCATGCGGCGAAGTGGTCGTCCACGATGCCTTTTACTCCTACGACACCAAATACATCAGCGAAAGCGGCGCTCAAGTGGTGGTGCCAGCAGCGATCAGCGATGAAGCCAGCGAGGCAATACGTCAGGTGGCGATTACCGCGTTTCAGGCGCTGGAGTGTTTTGGTATGGCGCGTGTTGACGTGTTCCTGACGGAAAGCGGCGAGATCATTGTCAATGAAGTGAATACCCTGCCAGGCTTCACCAACATCAGCATGTATCCGAAGTTATGGCAGGCTGCGGGCTTAAGCTACAGCGACCTGATTTCCCGTCTGATCGAGCTGGCACAGCAGCGTCATCAACAGACCAGCCAACTGAAAAGCAGCGTGTAAAAGGCGGACGTGGCTCAGGCCACGTCATTCATCATGCTGCGCGGTTCCATCGCCGGTGAGGTTTGATTTCGTCCATTGCGTTTGGAGAGATAGAGATTCTTATCCGCCGCTGACACTAAACGATTAATTACGCCAGGCCACTCACGTTCGCTCTGCGCACTGCCGCGCGCCAGGCCTAAACTGGCGGTGACCGTTACCGTGTTGCCCTGAATCCAGAACTTCTCTTTGACCATCGCCTGGCGCACTGTTTCAGCCAGTTGATAGAGCTGGCTGTGGCTACAATCGAACACCACCACCACAAACTCTTCACCACCAAATCGACACACCATGCCACGGTTACCAACCACACGCTGAATGCGCCGCGCAATCTCCTCAAGCACGCAATCACCGGCATCGTGACCGAAGTTGTCGTTAATGGCTTTGAAATAGTCGACATCGAGCATCACTACGCCGGCTTCCCGCTGTAACGAAAAAGGTTCATTTCTAAGACTTTCATACAGACCGGAACGCGACAGCAACTGGGTGAGGAAATCAAAATTAGCGCGCAAAGCAAGGCGATGATTCAGCTGGCGGATGGCATCCATGCTCACCGCCACAAGCAATGGACTGAGCGCAACGGTAGCAACGCCAAGGCGTGCCGAAGTGAGATGGCTAATCGGCAGCAGCGCATCGTCACCCTGAATATTCATGACGCCGTGCGACACCAGCACAATCTCGGTGATACCGGTTATCAGGATCACCAAACTGGTCAACGGAATCGGCAACACGATAGCGCACCAGATCAGGGCAGGAACCGGGAATGTCAGGCTACCTGCCCCGCCAATTAATGCTCCAACGATCAGCGACAGGATGACCGCCGCCAGCGGCAGCAGTTTGCTGGGATGCAGCAAGGTGCGCGGTGAAACCGTGCGCAGCGGGCGTGCCAACATTACCGGCAGCAACATCAGCGAAGTGGAGAATTGTTCGCTAAACCAGTCGCCCCATGCCACGATAAAGCGCGCATTGAAATCGATATCCTGCGCCCATGCGCCCCAGGTTGCACACGCCGCCGCACCAAGAAAACAGGCGGGAAAAATGCGCATCGCATTGAACACCTGACTGTTAGCGGAAGGACGCTGCAGATGTTTGATCAGCATGCTGACCGCGACGAGGATAAACAGAATATTGGCAAAATTGACGGTAAACGCCGGTAGCGCCCAGCCGGAAAATACCGTGTCGTTAAAAACCATCGCACTAAAACACACCAGATAACTGGAGGTGGTGTGCAAAAACGGATTCCGCACGATCAGTCCCGCCACCAGTGCATTCACCGGCCAAAACAGAGAGAACTCTTCGGGAATGCGTAAATGGCTGCCGATAAAGCAGAAAAACAGCGTAATGAAGAACAGCGTGAGAGCATTCTTTTTAAAATTATTCTCTTCAAACAGCATAACGCGCATACGTCTGAACCCTGTAACCTGGAAAGTGCCGCCATCAGCCATAGGCATCAGCAAGCATTAAACCGGAAATAACCGTGCGATGATTCGGTAATTAAGCAAGTGTTCGTCATCCTACTCTGCGGCTGGGCGGCGCTCAACCTGCCATAAACAGCAGTGTCGGGCCAAATGGCATTGTGGAAACGCTAGAGAAAAAGGATAAAACTTGCGGAAATTATGCCTTGTAAATAAAAAAATCGGCTATCCGAGATATCCGATTTTTCATTTTAAAACCGCTATTCCAGCGCAGACTTATTGCTATTTCACCACAACAGGCCACTGACTCAGACGAATGCCACGTTCACGCGCGTTTTCACCAAAGTCTTTTAGCACCGCCTTAACGTCCGGATCCATATACTCGGCGTTATCGTTATCCACAACGACCACGCTATTTTCCGGAATTTCCGCCAGCAATCCCTGCAGTTTCGGATTGTGCATAAAGGTCAGATTTTGCTTGAGGCGTAAAACGTAGTGACCGTCATGACGCGTGAGCTGCAAGGCGTTGCGATGGCTTTTATAGATGCTGTAGAGAATTTGGGTAGCGATGCCAATTCCAATGCCGGCCAGCATGCCAAACACGATAATCCCGCCGATGGTGGCAAGGAATGGCACATATTGCTGCGGCCCCATGCGTATCTGCTCAATGAACAGGCGCGGTGTAGCCAGCTTATAACCGGTATAGAGCAGCACCGCCGCGAGGCTGGCAAGGGGAATCGCGTTGAGCAGATTACTGAACCACAGGCCGCAAATTAATAGCAGCACACCATGGATTAGAATCGACAGCTTAGTTTGCGCGCCAACGCTCACATTCACCGAGCTGCGCACGATCACCGCAGTAATCGGCATCGCGCCAAGGAAACCAGCCGTCAGGTTACCAATGCCCTGCGCAAACATCTCTTTGTTGGGTGAAGGTGCAGGATTTTGCGGACGCAGTTTCTTCAGCGCTTCCTGGCTGAGCAGCGTTTCAAGGCTCGCGACCAGCGCCAGCGTTATCGCCACCATCCACACAGCAGGGTTTTGCCACGCTTGCCAGTCTGGCGTTTCCAGCTCCGCCAACAGCGCCGACATGCTATCAAACGCAGGTAGCATGATGCGCGGTAAGCCTTCTGCCAGCGCCGGGAACAGACGATCGCCAAACACTGTGGCGGCACAGCCCACCAGCACCGCCATCAGCGGGCCGGGCATCCAGCTTAGCGCTTTAAACGATTTAATCAGCGGTGTGGTCCATAGCCAGAGAATCAATAATCCCGCGCCAGCAACCAGCATCGCACTGCTCGAAAATTGAAACTCCCCGTTAACCAACGACAGCAGCTCGACATCGCCCGCCGCGCCGAATGCGACCGGAATTTGCTGCATAATCAGCAGAATACCAATCGCCGCCAGCATGCCTTTAATCACGCTGCTCGGCACCAGCGCGATAAAGCGTCCGGCACGCAGTAAGCCAAACAGGCACTGCAACGCACCCGCCAGAATCAGCGCGGTGAGAAAGGCGGAAAAGCTTCCTAGCGTGGCGATCGATGCGACCACAATCGTCACTAAACCCGCCGCTGGACCGCTGACGGCAAAGCGCGACGGGCTGAGCGCAGTAACCAGCAAACCGCCAATCACACCGGTTAGCAGACCAGCAAAGGGTGGCAATCCACTTGCCTGCGCGATGCCAAGACAGAGCGGCAGCGCGACCAGGAACACCACTAATCCAGCCGGAATATCCTGACGAAGCGTGCTTAAATTCATGGCGTTGATTCCTCTGCAGATTGCTGAATTAACCGCGCGCGGCGCTGCATAGCCAGACTGCTATTTATCGCTAATAAGGGTTTCAGGGTCGTCACAATAATCTTCTCTCAACGTTTTGAAATATCGCTTTCAACTAAATAGCGACGTCATTAAACGCGGCTATGGAGAACAATTGAGGATGAAAGCAGAACTTCCTCACAGAAATTGTTTATAGACGCTTAAGCATAGTGTTGCATCAGGAATATTTGTGACGTCGACAAAATGCGTCTTTTTGTAAACAAAACTTCAGTAAACATATTAATTTGGTAAGTTTATGCAAGTGGGCAAACATTGAGCGAAAAAGATAAAAATGATTATTAACAGTTAAATAAGAGCATCATTAAATATAATATTCGTGATGCAATTACAAAAAAATACACGTAATAATGCTATGCCTTTCAAGTGGCGATAAGAATTAAGCCTTTTGAGCTGAGAAGATTCCTAATTGTAAAATTTATGATTAGCGTTATTCACTGCCATTTTGCCAGCAAGACAATATAATTCACTGTTCATTCTCATCAAATTAAGTAAGAGATCAGGAAAACAGTGAGGAGAATAATAGTTACGCAGGAGTGTAAATATCACTGGACCTGAAGAGGACATGAATGCGCCTGCCAACGCAGACGCTATTTCACCTGACGAATTATTTACCGTTCCACGCTTTCATACGCGCTTCACGCACCTGCAATTGCTGTTCAGGCGTCAGTTTGTTGTAGTTTTCTGCCATGCCACTTTCCCAGTCGCCATACAGCGGGTTCGGTAACACGATGAATTGGGTGCCAAAACGCTGATGGTTGAGGCTCACGAACTGCTGACGCTGCGCATTTCCCTGATGCCAGGTTGAACCGCCAAAGTCATTCAGGTTGTCGCCCACATACAGCACCACGTTGTAACCCGCGTTTTTCACCGCATCAAAGCGCTCTTGCTTGTTGGAATTGCCGGTGCTCAGGCGCACTGTTTTCTCGCTCACCCCGCTGAAGCCCAGCTTATTCAGGTTCTCCACCGTTGCGGCATAGTCTTTTTGATCACGGTTGGAGATATAGAACATAGTGCCGCCGTGGCTGTTGACGTAGTTAGCAAACTCCACTGCGCCCGGCACGGCGGTGGCCTGACGCGCCTGCGTCCACGCTGACCAGGTTTTACCGGAGAAGGGCTGGCCATTTTTTGCCTGCCACGCGCTGTAGGCGCTGTTATCGATCATGGTTTCATCCAAATCGACGATAACCGCTTTCGGTTTACCCGCCAGCGATGGCGCCTGATCAAAAGCCATGCGCGCGCTGTTAAATGCCTGCCAGCTCAATGCCTGATATTCGCCGGATTGCTGGAACCAGTTCACTGCCAGTACCGATTGCTGACCGAGCTGCTGCTGAGCCTGCTGTTTGGCAGGTTGCGCGCAACCGGTCAACGCCAACGCGATTAAGCCGGACGCCGCCAGCAAAGTGGTTTTCTTCATCATTTCATCCTTAAGTGATTAGGGTCAGTTTTTGTAAAGCTTTAAAAATGTAGCAGTTAACGTAAGCTGTGGGCAGCAGAAAGCAGCCGTTTGGTGAGAGGAGACACTTATGGCACAGCACCCGCACAGCGGTCCACGCTCGAGACTATTGGATGCGTTTTCCTGGCTGGAATACGCGTTTCAACCGGCGGGCCAGCCCGTTCCAGTCAATGCCGCTTACGGCCAACAGCGTCACAGCGCCAATGTGCTGCTGGCTAATCAAAACATCCCGCCTAAGCGTTGCGAATCAGATGGTTTGATTGGCGAAGATCATCTGCCGGTCGCGGTATATACCGCCGATTGTCTGCCGGTGTTATTTGCCGACCCGCAACAACAGCAAGTGGCGGCGGTGCACGCCGGATTAAAAGGCACACTCGGTGGCGTGTTGAACAACGCGATTGATCGTCTGCTGGAACGCGGCGCCAGCCGTGCAACGCTGTGTGTGGCCATCGGTCCGGCGATCGGGCCGTGCTGCTATGAGTTGGGTAACGATCTGGTGACACAGATACAGGATCGTGACGATCTTCCGCCGTTACCCTACTTCACTCAGCAGCCGCATAACGCACAAGCGATCCGTCCGCAGGCGCGGGCTCAGCAAGATGGAATCTGGTTTGATTTGCCTAATCTGGCGCGGCGCTTGTTGTTACAGCGGGGAATAGTGGCGGAACATATTGAGGTGCTAAACGTTTGTACTTACTGCATGGCGGAATCGGGTTCCAGCTATCGCTACAACACCCATTTTGACAGCGGCTATCAGTCACGTTTCTCGTGGATCCGCACGCGTGGTTGAGGGCTTCACATCCTTGTGAAGCCTTGTCGCTCAGTGAATTATCGCATTGAGCGCCAGTACGCCGGCTAAACCGAGAATCGAGATCAGCGTTTCCATCACCGTCCAGGTTTTCAGGGTTTCCACCACGCTCAGGTTGAAGTAGCCTTTGAACAGCCAGAAGCCGGGATCGTTAACGTGTGAAGCGATCACGCTGCCGGAACCCACCGCCAGCACCATCAAGGCCGGATCGGCGTGCGTGGCCGCGATAATCGGCGTCACAATACCGGCGGTGGTGATGGCGGCCACCGTGGCCGAACCCAGCGCCACGCGCAGCATTGCCGCCACCGTCCAGCACATCAGCAGCGGTGAAAGAGACGATCCCTTCATCATATCGGCGATATAGTTACCCACGCCGCTGTCCACCAGCACTTGTTTGAACGCACCGCCGCCTGCGATGATAAAGATGATCATGGCGATGGCGGCAATCGATTCGCCGCACATATCCATCACTTCTTCCATCTTACGGCCATTGCGCAGCCCCAACGTCAGCACGGCGATTACTACCGCGATAAACAGCGCTACCGCTGGATTGCCGATGAATTCAAAGAACTGACGCAGCGCGTTCTCTTTCGGCGTGGTCAATTCGAAGACGGCGGCAATCGCCATCAGTACCACGGGAATCACTGCGGCAAAGATACTGATACCAAAGCCCGGCATCTCCTCTTCCGTGAAGATTTTTGGGTTATACAGCCCTTCCGGCGGTGACTTCTCAAAGCTTTTGAGGAACTTCGAGAAAACCGGTCCGGCAATAATCACCGTTGGAATGGTGATGATCATACCGTAGAGCAACGTTGTACCGAGATTGGCACCAAAGATGGTGGCAATCGCCGTTGGGCCCGGATGTGGCGGCAGGAAGCAGTGCGTGACCGAGAGCGCGGCGACCATCGGCACGCCGACGTACAGCAGCGGCAGACCGGCAGCTGCCACGATAGTGAACACCAGCGGCAGCAGCAGCACGAAACCGACTTCGTAGAACATCGCCAGCCCGACAATCAATCCGGTCACCACCAGCGCCCATTGCAGCCGCTCTTTACCAAACGCGGCGATCAGCGTAGTGGCAACGCGTTGTGCGGCACCGGTATCGGAAACCAGCCGCCCCAGCATGGCACCGAAGCCGAGGATCATCGCTAATCCGCCTAACGTGGAGCCGATACCTTTCTGGATCGAGGCCATCACATTCAGCGGCGTCATGCCTTCAGCGATACCGACCACCGCCGAGACAAACACCAACGCAATGAAACCATTGACCTTAAATACAATCATCAACACCAGCAGCAGTATCACACCCAGCACAATGATGGTTATTGGCATTTTTTATTATCCTTAGGAATACAGAGGGGTGATTAAGGTTTAGGCGCGGCCCGACGATAACGCCAGCCGCGTCCAGGTATCACACGGCGACGCGCATGCCACCGTCAACGAACAGCAGATGCCCGTTAACAAAGTTCGATGCACCGGAAGCGAGGAACACCGCCGCGCCAATCAGCTCTTCCGGCTTGCCCCAGCGTGCGGCTGGCGTACGCTTGGTGAGCCAGCCGGTAAAGGCAGGATCGTCTGCCAGCGCCTGGGTCATCTCGGTAACGAAATAGCCCGGCGCAATGGCGTTGACCTGAATATTGTGACGCGCCAGCTCCACGCACATGCCGCGCGTCAGCATAGTCACCGCGCCTTTGGAGGCCGCGTAAGGCGTGATGGTGTCGCGCCCTAATTCGCTCTGCATCGAACCGATATTGATGATTTTGCCCTGCTGACGCTCAACCATTTTTTTCGCCACGGTTTGCGAAACCAGGAATACGGCGGTCTGGTTTACCGCAATGACGTCATTCCAGTCCTGCTCCGGGAATTCCAGGAAAGGTCGGCGGCGCTGAATGCCGGCATTATTTACCAGCACATCAATCGCGCCCCACTCCGCTTCAATCTCATCCACCGCCTGCTTAACCTGCGCCGATTGCGTGACATCAAACGCTTTGGCGTGCACGCGTAAGCCCAACTCACGCAGATGCGCGGCGCCCTTCTCTGCCCCTTCGAGCGTGGTGGCGTTGACAATCACTTCGGCACCGGCTTCCGCTAAGCCACGCGCCAGCAAAAACCCAATACCACGCGCCGAACCGGTCAGCAGCACACGCTTGCCTTCGAGAGAAAATAACTGGCTCATCACTGCTCCTTAAAAAGTTAACTGAACTTTAGCGGCACGGTTTTTATCGCCGGCAAACTGCAGCGCGGCATCAATATCCTGCAAGGCGAACTCACCACTGAACAGCGGCAACGGATTCACCACGCCAGTAGCTAGCCATTCGACGGCGGTGTTGAATTCATGGGTAAAGCGGAAGGAACCGACCAGATTTATCTCTTTGGCAATCAGCGCCATGATTGGGAAATTGGGGATGGTGCCGCCCATACCAACCTGCACCAGCGTGCCTTTGGCGCACACCACATCAAGGCAGCGCTGCAGCGAAGAAGGATGACCAGAGGCTTCAAACGCCACATCGAAATAGCCTTTGTCGGCGAGGTATGGCGCGAAATCGCCCTCTGCGGCATGAATCACGTCGGTTGCGCCCATTTGCTGCGCCATCTCCAGTGAACGCTCGCTGATATCGCTGCACACAATGGAGGCGGCGCCACGCGCTTTTGCCGCCGCCGCAATCAGGCAGCCAATCGGACCCACGCCCGAAATGAACACGTGCTTGCCAGTGAGATCGCCCGCCTGCTGCGTGGCGTGAATGCAAACCGCCAGCGGCTCAGCAAATACCATGACCGTTTCGTCGGCATCCTGCGGGAACGGCACACATTGCGCGCTATCGACCACTTTATATTGAGTAAAACCGCCATCAACGTGCGGCACATACATGGCGCTGCCGAAGAAACGCATGGTGGTGCACTGATTTTCCTGATCGCGCTGGCAATATTTGCAGGTGCCGCAGGGCTTTGAGGGATTTACCGCGATTTTTTGCTCGGGTTTGAGATTCGGGTCATCGCTCTCAACCACGTAGCCAATCACTTCATGGCCAAGAATCATCGGCATTTTGATCTCAAAACTGCCGACCTTACCTTCCTGATAGTAATGCAGATCGGAGCCACAAATGCCGCCACGCGTGATGCGCACCAACGTACCTTTGCCGTCCCATTTCACCTGCTGCTGTGCAACGCTGACTTGTTTTTTTCCAGTGATCATGCCGGATTGCGTTTCGATATTCATAACGTCCCCATAAGTGCTGTAGCAATGGGCGCCATCAGACCGGGTTACGCAGCTTTAAACTGTGATGAAGATCACCTAAAGACATGTTACGGAAAGGTGTTACCTGGAACGTGAAGTATGCAATGCAGAGGAGGCTACTGGCGGCCGTATGTGGCCGCCTGTGAAGAAAATTAATAGCCTGACATCAGGTCGTGGCTGTATTTGAACAGCTCAGAATCGGAGCGCAAACCGAGTTTTTTCAGCGCCGATTGTTTTTGTCCGCTCACCGTTTTACGGCTGCGCTTAAACTTCACGGCAATTTGCGACACGCTTAAACCATCGAGAAAACAACGCACCACTTCCACTTCGCGCGGGCTGAGGGTTTTCACCTTCTCATACATGTTGCCTTTGCTGCTGAAATCAAGGCTTTCATCCAGTGACTCTTCACTCATGACATAGAGATTTTCCACTTCATAGGCGACTTCTTTTGACAGGAACAAACGTCCTTGTGCCACCTGACGAATAGCGTGTGTGATCTCTTGCATGTTGTGGCTCTTACCAATGAAGCCTTTTACACCCGCGCTCAGCACCATTTTGACGATGGCAGGGCTCTCCATTGAAGAAGAGATCAGAATTTTTTGCTGCGGATAGTGATTACGCAGTTGCTTCACCAACGCCAAACCATCCAGTTCACGCTCGCCCAGCAGGAAATCCAGTACCAGCACATCAACCACGGTACTCCTTAGCTGATTAAATAATTCATTACTTGAAGCCCAGGTTCCCACCAAATGAATATCGGACTCATGTTTTAAACACAACTCGAAAACGGTACGGACCATTGGGTGATCATCAAGGACAGCCACACGCACTTGTTTATTATGTGCATATACCATTTATTTATTCCTTTATTACAGCATTAACTTTGTCCAATTCTGACCACCACAACTGCTTCAATAAATAAATGGTATCGATTACAGCAGTCGTGAAAGAGTAGTATTCACAACATCAGAATTTTAAATTGATAGAGTCACCCTAACAGCGGCCATTTTTATATGCCTCTTTAGGTTTATATTTTATCGTGATAAATTTTTACTTGCCTGCTCACGTAAAAGTGGGAAAAGTCTGACTTAACTCCTTAACAAGACCACATAAGAATTGTCTTGAAAGAAAATGAGCAATATAACTAACTGAATTTACTAATTAATTGTAGCCTTATCGTAACACCACCTTCACAGACACTCTTTCACTAAAAATCAAATATTTGAGAATGGTCGCAAAATATTCTCAGCAAAAGAATAGAGCGAGCGAAAGATAACAATATCCTTATACTCGATAGTCCTGATTGACATTAATGAATATTTTAAGAAGGCTGCGTGCTAATCAACCTTAATACCTTTCGCTTGTTAGCTGTATTTTTTTTGGCTTTATTTTCATGTTCATTAATAGCATCAGAGAAAAAACTGCAATTACTGGCGCGATATGATACTGCTCAACCTGCTTTGCAACTGGCTGAGCCTATTACTTCAGAGTTTCGTAATCACGTACTCAAAGTTGCCGTAGCTGGGAAACCACAACCGCCTTTTTTTATGGATATGGATACGCGGCGATTCGAAGGCGTAAGTGCGGATTATCTCTCTCTAATTCAAAATATGCTGGATACCACGGTAGAAATCCATTATTACGCCAGCCACAGCGCGGCCCTGGAAGCCTTAACCAGCGGAGAAATGCATCTATTAGCGATCTATGTGGATCAACCCTCACTCGCAGAGCCGCAATCATTGATCGCCAGCGAACCCTGGATGCTGGATTACGCAGCGATAGGTTTTAATCCTGAAGAGCGCAATGAACTCAATCATGATGAACCTAATCGTATGGCCTGGTCAGGTTCAGCACTGCTGCGTGCGCATTTGGAAGAGATTTATAAGAGTGATGTTTTGGTTCGCTTTCCCGGTTACTACGATGCTGTCGCGGCGACAGTTTTTGGTCAATCAGAGCGAGTTTGGGGCAGCGCCGCCACACTTATGCACCTTAATCGCTTTATGTTCGCAAATGCGCTGGAAATCACGAAAGATGATCACTCTCTCGCGATGAATGTTAGCTTTGGCATTAGTCCGCGTTATCCACAACTTGCCGATGCGATCAATCTTGCCCTAACACAAATTCCGCTCTCTATTCGAATGCAAATAGCGAAGCGCTGGCAGCTTGATACGTACCATGTGCTGCAACGTAATCCGCTAGCACTCTCGCATGAAGAGGAGAAGTGGCTACAGGAACACCCACTTATCAATACCGCACTACCGCAAACCCTCGCGCCACTCAGCAGTCGCAGCGGGGGTATGCCCTTTCGCGGCATGATCATTGACGTCTTAGATCTTATTGCCAACCTAAGTGGCATCACCTTCTATCCAGAAGTTCAGGAAGAAAGTAGCCGTAATCAAGCCGATAAGCATTCTCCACATCTGTATGCACTAGAGATGCTTACCCATGAAATTCCTCCTCAGTTGGTCACCCGATCCTGGCTAGTTTCACACTGGGTTATTATTCGCCATAAGCGCCCCCGCAATATTATGGCTCGGAATACTTTCCCGTTTGGTTCTGCTCTCATGCTCAACAACAGGCAAATGAAAGATTGGATGCTGCTGCATTATCCCCATCTGAATCTCTCCTACGTCGATGACCCTTTACAGGCCTTACGCGCTTTGCAGACGCAAGAAATTGATGCGGTAGTGCTGCCAAAAATCTTTGCGGATAACTTGCTCCACAACCATTATACAGATGACTTTATTGTCGAAACGACTTTGGGTGCCGAGCCGGCACGCTTTGTGATGCGCGTAGAGCCCGGTAATGAAATGCTGGTTAGCATCATTAATAAAGCATTAATCGCAATTCCGCCGGAAACGATGTTCAAATTACTGGCGCAGTGGCGTCAGTCAGATATGCCGTTTTTAAGTGCTTCCTGGCAGAACCACAAACAAATTATCTTGCTGATCGTATCAGTCTCAACCGGTTTGATAGCACTGATTCTGTTGTGGAACCGCCATCTGCGTAAGGTCATTCAACAGCGTATTCAGGCCGAAAACGCGCTCAAAAATCAGCTCAATTTTACCCATACGCTGTTTAATGATTCGCCCGTTGCTATGTATATTCGCGACAAACAAACCCGGCTGGTGGATTGCAACAATGCCTACCTGAATTTTATGAATTTCCGGCGCGAAGAGGTCATCGGAAAACGACTTTCGGACGTTTTGACAGGCAATAACGCCAATATTCATAGTATTGAAGATGGCTATCAGAAAACGTTACTGGATGGCGAAGCCGTCATACGCGACATCCATATGGACTTTGATCAGCTTTCATTCCAGCTTTATCACTGGACGCTGCCGTTTCGCGATCGGCACGGTGATGTCGCAGGCGTTATCGGAGGCTGGCTGGATGTCACTGAACGCAATGCGCTGTTGCAGGAGTTACAGCTCGCCAAAGATGTGGCTGATAAAGCCAACCGCTCCAAAAGTGAATTTCTTGCCAGCATGAGCCATGAGATCCGCACGCCACTACACGCTATGATTGGCTTGTTGGAATTAGAAACTCGCTTACAACCACCGGATTCGCTATCAGAGAATATCCGCGTCGCCTATAACTCAGCACGCGCACTGCTGTCATTGATTGGCGATATTCTCGATCTGTCGAAAATCGAATCCGGCCTTTATCAGCCAACATTAGAAACAATCTATCTTCCTGATGTACTTGATCAAGCAGTCACGCTTTTTCGTAATAAAGCAGAGATTAAGGGCCTTGAATTGCGGATAGAAATGGATATTGCCGCTTACTGGGTGAAAACGGACCCATTAATGCTTAATCAAATCCTTTCTAATCTAATAAGCAACGCCATTAAGTTTTCCGACAACGGCACTGTTACGGTTGTCCTCATGCAGGGCATCGCGCAAGAGGAGGAGGGTTGCGAATTCGTGATTGAAGTTAGCGATCAAGGCTGTGGCATGACGGAAGATCAACAGCACGCCATTTTCGAACCTTTTGTACAGGTCGGCGATCGCCAGCAGCAGCAGATTGGCACCGGATTAGGACTAAGCATCTGTCGTAATCTGGCACATTTACTGGATGGTGAGTTAATTGTAGAAAGTTCGCCGGGTGAGGGCGCGGTATTCTCTTTTTACTTCCGTGCCTTGCCGGGTGAACCTCAGGATCAAACACAACCTCATTTGTCGCAGCCGCTGATGTCAGACAAGCTCTCGGTGATGATCATTGACGATCACGCCCCCAATCGATTGCTGCTCGGCAAACAGCTGGAACTGGCCGGACATCAAGTCATGGTGAGTGAAAGTGCAGCTGAAGCACTGACATTATGGCAACAGGATCCGTTACGCTTCGATCTTATCATTACTGACTGCAATATGCCCGGTATGAACGGTTTTCAGTTCACTGAGGCGCTACGGCAATACGAGCAGGATCATCAATTAACACCGATTATGTTATTCGGCCTGACTGCATCGGCTGAGCAGCATATCATGCAACGCTGCTTACAGGCGGGAATGAACGATTGTCTTTTCAAGCCGCTAAATTTAGAGAGCTTACTGACGCAGGTTGCACGCTGTACCCGTCGCAGTGCCCTACAACCAGAAATGCTAGTGACGTCAATAACTCCAGAACCGAGTATTGCCTCTTACCCGCAGCTTTTCACACAATTGGCCGAACAAGACAGAGAAGGTTGCCTGGCATTACTCACCAGCATACGAAGCAGTCACGATGAATTAGTGGCATCACTTCAGCAGACGGATGATGCCAATACATTGTCGCAGCTTGGACATAAACTTAAAGGAGGAGCAGCAATACTTAATGCTACCGTTCTGGTTGAATTGGGCCGCAAGCTGGAAAAGCACCTTGAGGAAGGGCACAATTCACAATCGTTAATTCAGCAAATTATCCAAGAGATGAACCGTGTCGACGAGTCATTGGATGAATTTGAGAAACATCGCTTGAAAAATCAGCAAGATTCCTAGAATCATAATCTTATCGAGACATTTCTCGGTTCGCCCTATTATTCTGCCGGACATAATGGCCGTCAGCGTCATCATTACGGTGCCGTTAAGGGAGATATATGTTTAATGCAAAAATCCTCATCGTTGATGAGCATCGTTTGGTTGCCGCCGGCGTGCAGGCTTTATTATTAATGAACGGTTTTAATTGTGTCACTACTGCGCACACAATTAACGAAGGCATAGATGATATTATTCATCATCACATCGACATACTCATATTGGCCCCGGACTTCAAAGAGAAAAACGGTATTGCTTTTTTGCGTGATATCGTTAAATCCAAGACCTGGATGAAAGTTATCCTAATTGGCCACAGTGGGAACAACCCTGTTTCATTACAGTCACTTAGCCAGGGAGTAAACGGATTCGTATCTACATATGATCCGATTCAAACGCTAATCGCTGCTATTGGCTGTGTATCTAACAATGTAAATTATCTTCCTGGTGACATTCTGGATAAACGTCAGCGTTACGTGAACGAACAAGATATGCTTTCGCGTTTAACAGATCGTGAAAACTTGATTTTACGGCAACTTGCACAGGGAAAGTCGAATAAAACCATAGCTTGTGAATTAGGATTGAATAACAAAACCATCAGCACCTATAAAACAAAAATATTCCAAAAACTTGAGTCAAAAAACCTGGTCGATATCATCGAACTCGCACGTCGTAATGGTGCGTGCTAAAAGAAAAATCAAGACTAGTCTTGCGGATAAACAGTGTAGTGACATGGCATGATGTGCCTTGTCCTTACCCTGGACAGTTTTTAAAAAGATTGAGTTATAAAGGAATTAACAACCACAGAGCTAATTTATTAGCCCCTTCTTCATGCTATTACAGGGCGAGTAGGTTTCTTCCCGTGCCTGGCGAAAGAAGTCCGATACTTTCGTCTGCGACTTACCGCCCTGCTTTTTTTTGATGCTTCTCACAGGCTGAACGCCACACACTTCCTTCCCTGCAAATTCCCGCTAGAGTTCACTCATCCGACCACTTTCTGAGTATGTGATCATGTCTGAACATTATGCCCATCTGTTCGCCCCGCTAGATTTGGGTTTCACCCACCTTAAAAACCGTTTCCTGATGGGGTCGATGCATACCGGATTGGAAGAACATACTGAAGGTGCCGAACGTCTGGCTGCCTTCTACGCTGAGCGCGCACGCGAAGGTGTGGCGCTGATTGTCACCGGCGGTATTGCGCCCAATCCGCAAGGCGTGGTGGCACATGGCGGAGCGATCCTAAACCAGGATAGTCAGTGCAACTGGCACCGTATCATCACCGATGCGGTGCATGCAGAAGGCGGGAAAATTGCGCTGCAGATTCTGCATGCTGGCCGCTACAGCTATCAACGCGACCTGGTTGCCCCTTCGGCGTTGCAGGCGCCGATAAATCCTTTTACACCGCAGGCGCTCAGCGATGCGGATATTCATCAAACCATTCAGGACTTTGCACACTGCGCCAAACTGGCGCAGCGGGCCGGCTATGACGGCGTGGAGATTATGGGTTCGGAAGGTTATCTGATTAACCAGTTTTTGGTGGCACATACCAATCAGCGTGAGGATGACTGGGGCGGCGATGTGGCGCGACGTCAGCGCTTTGCGTTAGCTGTGACGCAAGCGGTGCGCGATGCTGTCGGCAGCGACTTCATCATCATCTTCCGCCTGTCGATGCTTGATTTGGTCAATAACGGCAGTTCGCTCGAGGAAACGCTGTCGCTGGCGCAAGCGCTGGAGCAGAACGGCGTTACGCTGTTTAATAGCGGTATTGGCTGGCATGAAGCGCGCATTCCTACCATCGCCACTTGCGTGCCGCGCGCCGGTTTTGCCTGGGTCACCCAGCATCTGCGCGAGCGCGTGTCGGTGCCGGTCATTGCCACTAACCGCATCAACCATCCCGATGTGGCTGAACAACTTCTGCGTGAAGGCATCGCCGATATGGTTTCGATGGCTCGCCCTTTCCTCGCCGATGCGGCTTTCGTTCGTAAAGCAGAAACCGGCCAGCCTGATGCCATCAATACCTGCATTGCCTGTAATCAGGCCTGCCTCGATCAAATCTTTGTCGGCAAAGTCACCTCTTGCCTGGTGAATCCACGCGCCTGCCATGAAACGCTGATGCCGGTGATCGCCACCGAACAGCCAAAGCAGTTAGCGGTGGTGGGCGCGGGACCTGCCGGCATGGCATTCGCGCTGCAGGCGGCCGAGCGCGGCCATCAGGTCACGCTGTACGAAGCCGACACACAAATTGGCGGGCAGTTTAATATCGCCCGACAGATTCCCGGCAAGGCCGAATTCAGCGAAACGCTGCGCTATTTCCGTCATCAGCTTGCTGCTGCGGGCGTGACGATTAAAACAGAACATCGCGTCACCACAGACGAACTGGAAACCGCTGACGAAGTGGTTATCGCCACCGGTATCTTGCCGCGCCAGCTGACGATTCCTGGCATCGATCATCCCAGCGTGCTGAGCTACCTCGATGTGATACGCGATAAAAAACCGGTGGGAAAACGCGTGGCGATTATCGGCGCGGGCGGCATTGGTTTTGATACCGCCGAGTTTCTGCTGCATCAAGCCAGCCATGACGATTTCTACCAAAGCTGGGGCATCGATCGCAGCCTGCAGGCGCGCGGCGGTTTGATTGCCCCACAGCCACAGCCCGCCGATCGGCAAATCTGGCTGCTGCAACGCAAATCCGGCAAGCCAGGCGCAGGCTTAGCGAAAACCACTGGCTGGATCCACCGTGCCAGCTTGCAGGCGCACGGCGTGCAGATGTGGGGCGACGTCGAGTATTTGCAAATTGATGATGCCGGATTACATCTGCGTCATCAGGGCGAAGCGATAACGCTGGCGGTGGATAACGTTGTGATTTGTGCCGGGCAGGAACCGCTGCGCCTGCTGGCGGACCAGCTCAGTGCGCGAGGTAAATCCGTACGTGTGATTGGTGGTGCAGATGTGGCGCAGGAGCTGGATGCTCGCCGCGCCATTGCTCAGGCGACTGAACTAGCGCTAAGTATCTAATTAACGCAGTTTGACCGAACGCAGCACCACGAACTTGGCGTTGGACGCCACCAGTTCGCAGTTGCCAAACAGCTTTTTCATTTTGACGTGATAGCCGAGATGGCGGTTGCCGACGATGCGCAACTCGCCGCCATACTGCAGGCAGCGTTTGGCATCACGCAGCATTTGCCACGCCAGATGATCGGTCACCGCGTGCTGCTGATGGAACGGTGGATTGCACAGCACCGCGTGCAGGCGATCGGACGGGAAGCCACTCAGCACGTTGTTAACGCGGAACTGACAGCGCTCCATATCCTGGGGACGGTTCACTTCCACGTTCAGTTTGCTTGATGCCACCGCCATGTAGGATTCGTCATAAAACAGCACGTCCGCGTTCGGGTTCTGCTCCAGCGCCAGCAAACCAATCACGCCATTACCGCAACCCAGATCGAGAATCTCACCTTCAATGTCAAAAGGCAGATGCTGCATAAAGAAGCGTGCGCCCACATCCAGCGACGCGCGGGAGAACACGTTGGCATGGTTGTGGATTTGGTATTCAGAATCATCCAGCGGCCAAACGGTGGTTGCTGGCTGATCCGCTAATTGAGGCGCGGTATAGCGGCTATAAATCAGACGCGCTTTTTTCCACGCCAGCGAGGTTTTGCTCTCGCCCAAAATGCGCTCGAACAGCTGCAACGTAGAGTTGTGAATATCTTTGGCTTTCGCCGCCGCCAGAATCAGCGTGTCTGGCGTGATCACTTCGCGCAATGCACGCAGTTGATGCTCCAGCAGCGCCAGCGCTTTGGGAATTTTGATCATCACCACCGCCGGCGCGGCGGGCAGTGGCGCCAGGCTATCGATAAAGTGCACCTGATCTTCATCCATCTCATTGAGACGCAGGTTCTGTTTTGCCGCCTGTTCGCTCAGCAGCGAATCGCTGACGTGCCACACAGGACGTGCGCCCAGCCCGCAGGTCAGCGCACCAAAACTGTCGTTGAACACCAATACCGGTCCCTCAGGCAGCGCTTGCTGCAGCAGGTATTCATCGGCGGAATCCCACGCCTGTAGCGGGCTTTCCTCACGCATTGGCGGGAAGCGGTGCAGCGTCAGCGTGCGATTGGTCAGTTCAAGTTGGCTCATGGAATCTCCGGCGTGGTACACTTTGCGCGATTTTCGCCCTAAAAAGGGGGCGCAGTATACTGTCTTTCGCCGGGAATCCCAATGTCATTAATCTATCTGCAGGGTTACCCTGAAAACATCCTCGAGCAGGTTCAGACGCTGATCGAACATGAGCGTTTAGGTTCATTTCTCCAGCAACGCTATCCCGATACGCACAATATCGTCAGCGACCGCGCGCTCTATGATTACACCCAGGCGCTGAAAAACCGCTACATGCGCAGCGCGCCGCCGGTGAGCAAAGTGATTTGGGACAATAAGATCAAAGTAATGAAGCACGCGTTGGGGTTGCACACGGCGATTTCGCGCGTGCAAGGCGGCAATCTCAAAGCCAAAGCGGAGATTCGCATCTCCACTTTCTTCCGTCTCGCACCGGAAGCGTTTTTGCGCATGATCGTGGTGCACGAACTGGCGCACCTTAAAGAGAAAGAGCACGACAAAGCGTTTTATCAACTCTGCTGCCACATGGAACCGGATTATCATCAGCTCGAGTTTGACGCCCGCTTGTGGATGACCGACCAGGCGATGCGCGGCAACGCGGCTTAAAGAAACTCCTGCGCCTTTTGAATTAAACTGGTTTTGGTCAGTGCGCCCATAAAACGGCGCTCCTGCGGGTTATTCAGCACCGGCAGGCGCTCAAGCGTGACGCGGGCAAAGGCTTCCCAGCCTTCGCGCATGCTTTGATTCTGATAAATGCAGGGAAAGTTATTGTCCATCACGCTACTAACGGGCGAATGCAGCGTGATCTCCTGCGACAATACCTTGCGTGAGATATCGTGAATCGACACCACACCGAGAAATTGCCCTTCGCTATTAATCACATACACATAACGTTCACGCTTGAGTGAGCTCACCGCCAGCGCCTGCCCTACCGACTCTTCCGGCTGAAGCGCGGCGCCGGGAATGATCAGCTGGTCGACGCGCATGTTATCGAAATCATACTTGGCTTCGGAACGACTGAAATGGCTGCTCACCACCGGATAAGTACTGGACGATTGCAGGCGATAGACCACCATCGAGGCCAGCACCGACGCGATCATGATCGGGAACAGCAGGCTGCTATTCAGCGTCATCTCTAACACCATCAGCATCGCCATTAACGGCGCCTGACTGACCGCCGCCAGCACCGCCGCCATGCCGATCGCCGCATACAGCAAGGTATTGCCAACCGGTAAATGCAGCAGCACGCCCATCTGCGCCAGCGCCACGCCAAGCAGTGCGCCGATCAATAATGAAGGGGTAAACAGCCCACCCACCGCGTTGGAGCCCACCGACAGCGTGGTCGCCAGCGTTTTTAACACCAGCAATCCCAGCAAACCCATCAGCAGATATTGGCCATCAATGATTTTGACGATCACTTCATAACCGTTACCGAGAATATCGGTGGAGATCAGCGCCAGAAAGCCCACTGCTAATCCCCCCGCGCCCAGCCGCAGCGGCAGCGAACGCACCCGGCCAAACAGCGCCTTGCTGCGCGCAATCAGTTTGATCAGCAGCCAACCGGCGATACCGGCGACAAAACCAATCAGCAACGTCATCAGCAAGCTGCTGATATCCATCTGGAACAGCGCTTCGGATAACGGATAAAGCGCGCTGCGAAAACCCAGCGACCACATGGTCATTACCGCCACCGCCGACGAAACAATCAGCGGAATCAAGCGTTGCAGCGCCGAGATGCCAAATGCGATTTCCGCCACAAATATCGCTGACGCCAGCGGAGCGTGATACACCGACGACAGCCCGGCGGCAGCGGCCATCGCCACGATATCGCTGTTGCGCAGATTGAGCGATTTGGGCAGCCAGCGCCCGATTAAACTGCCGCTCAGCGCCGATAGCTGCACCATCGGCCCCTCTTTACCAATCGACGCGCCGCTGCCGATACTGGCAATCGATGACAGCGCACGGAACAGCGAGGTTTTGGTCGGCACCGCATCAAGGCGCGCGTTGATAACTTCCAGATAATCGGTCTGTACCGTTTCCTGTTTCTCAATCGCCACCGCATAGCGCAGGAAAAAACCGGCGATAACGCCACCCGCGCCCACCAGCAGCGGCCAGAAGATCCACGGCCAGACATGCATCGCCACGGTGATTTCGTTATCGCTGTTGAACAGCAGGCGGTTAATGACATCGATCACGCCGCGAAAAGCCAGCGTCACCAGCGAGGCCACGCATCCAACGGGGATGGCGATCAGTAATGTGGTCCAGTTCAGAGCATGTTTACTTCCACTCACCCGCGCGTCCCCGCTAAGTCGGTTAAAAAGTTGTGCGGCATCATCATATTGGAATGCGGATCTCAGGATCAAATTTCGCCTGCCTGGCGCTCAGATGAACATGTTACTCTGCCGTTTTACTTTAGCAGGAGAGCAGCACGTGATTCGTTTCGCCATCGTGGGAACCAACTGGATTACCCGCCAGTTTATCGACGCCGCGCATGAAACCGGCAAGATGAAGCTGAGCGGCGTCTATTCGCGTAATCAGCAGCAGGCCGACGCTTTTGTGGTGGATTATCCCTGCAAGCTGACCTTCACCTCACTGGATGAACTTGCCGCCAGCAGTGAGATTGATGCGGTGTATATCGCCAGTCCGAATGCGCTGCACAGTGAGCAGGCGATACTGTTTATGTCGCACGGCAAGCATGTGATTTGCGAGAAGCCGATGGCGTCTAACCTGCGTGAAGCCGAGGCGATGATTGCCTGCGCACGCCAGCATCAGGTGGTGCTGTTCGAAGCCTTTAAAACCGCCAGCCTGCCGACGTTCCTGCAACTGCAAAAAACGCTGCCACAATTGGGCAAACTGCGTAAAGCCCTGATCAACTATTGCCAGTACTCCTCGCGTTATCAACGCTATCTGGATGGCGAGAACCCGAATACCTTTAATCCTCGCTGGTCGAACGGCTCCATCATGGATATCGGCTTTTACTGCCTCGCCGCCGCTGTCAACTTGTGGGGCGCGCCGCAGCAGGTCAAAGCGCAAGCTTCGCTACTGGAAAGTGGCGTTGATGCGCATGGCGTGGTGGTGCTGGACTACGGCGATTTTGATGTCACGCTGTTGCACTCAAAAGTCAGCGATTCACTGATCCCGAGTGAGATTCAGGGCGAAGCGGGATCGCTGATAATTGAAAAGATCTCCGAATGCCAGCAACTGCGCTTTATCCCGCGCGGCGGCGAGAGCCAAAACCTGACGCAGCCGCAGCACATCAACACCATGCTGTATGAAGCCGAAACCTTCGCCAAATTGGTGGAAGCCGGTGAAGTTGAGCATGCGGGCTTAGAAACCTCGCGCATTACGGCGCAACTGCTCACGGAAATTCGCCGCCAGACCGGCGTGGTATTCCCGGCAGATCAGGCTGAAGTGTAAATATTGCAAAACATTTCTGGCGCCCTCTTGAAAGCGATTATCGAACTCCGTATGTTTAGCGCTGCAAAGGGGAGTAACTTGTAAGCTGATTGATCGTCATTACGATGCGCAACGCAATATGCGAAACGCATCCGGTCGTCAGGCAACCCGGAACCTATTCTGAGTTGTAAGTGAGACCTTGCCGGAAGGCGAGGTTTGCTTGCAGCACGATCAAAGCGGCTGACGTCTTCTGACTTCAGCCGCTTTTTTTATTTCTGGAAAAGGATACGACTATGCACTCAGTTGGCACACCGTTACTTTGGGGCAGCTTCGCTGTCGTGGTGCTCATCATGCTGGCGATCGACCTGCTATTACAGGGTCGACGCGGCGCACAAACCATGTCATTCAAACAAGCAGCGGTCTGGTCGCTGATTTGGGTCTCCGTTTCACTGCTGTTCAGCGCTGCCTTCTGGTGGTATCTCGACGGCGCCGCCGGGCGCGAAGTCGCTACCGCGCAAACCCTCGCCTTCCTTACCGGCTACGTTTTAGAGAAAGCGCTGGCGGTGGATAACGTCTTTGTCTGGCTGATGCTGTTTAGCTACTTCGCCGTCCCGGCCAATCTGCAGCGCCGCGTGCTGATTTATGGCGTATTGGGCGCGATTGTGCTGCGTACCATCATGATCTTCGCTGGCAGCTATTTGGTCACCCAGTTCAGCTGGATTCTTTACGTCTTCGGCGCCTTCCTGCTGTTTACCGGCCTGAAAATGGCGCTGGCGAAAGAGGAAGATGACAGCACGGTTGGCGACAAGCCGGTGGTGCGCTGGCTGCGCAAGCATCTGCGGATGACCGATAGCCTGGACGGCGAGAAGTTCTTCACCCGTAAAAACGGCGTGCTGTTTGCTACGCCGCTGCTGCTGGTGCTGATCATGGTTGAACTGAGCGATGTGATTTTTGCCGTGGACAGCATCCCCGCCATCTTCGCGGTAACCACCGATCCGTTCATTGTGCTGACTTCAAACCTGTTCGCGATTCTCGGCCTGCGCGCCATGTACTTCCTGCTGGCTAACGTGGCGGAGCGCTTCTCGATGCTGAAATATGGCCTGGCGATTGTGCTGGTGTTTATCGGTATCAAAATGCTGATCGTCGAGTTCTATCACATTCCCGTCGGCATCTCGCTGACGGTGGTGGGCGTGATTCTCGGCGGTACGCTGCTGATTAACGCCTGGGTAAACCACAGAAACGACCAGAAGAAGATCTCACCATAATCTTCTGCAGGGGCGCTAATCGCCCCTGCTTTGTTTTGCCAGTGGCAACCTTAACCTTTTATATATCTGTCACACTTCCCATCATCAGCAGATCAAAAAACCGATCTGCCGCGCATGCACAGAATTTTCTCTTTCCTCATAAGCTCTTTTCCTTATACTCCGCCGGGCAAACCGTTGTGGGTGGTTGAACCGCGCACAATACTCATGACCGCAAATATAAAAAGACTGTGATATGCAAAACAACTTTATTGGACGTCTGGGCGCGCTGTTCGCAGGAAGCCTGGTAAAACAAATCATGATCGGCCTGGTGGCGGGCGTGGCGCTGGCGTGGTTCTCACGCGATGCCGCACTGGCCGTTGGCTTGCTGGGCGAGCTGTTCGTGCGTGCGCTGAAAGCCGTCGCGCCGCTGCTGGTTTTGGTGCTGGTGATTTCTTCGATCGCTAACCATCAGCAGGGACAGAAAACCAATATCCGCCCGATTATCATGCTGTATCTGCTCAGCACGTTCTTTGCTGCGGTTGTGGCAGTGATCTTCAGCCATCTGTTCCCTCAGACGCTGTCGATGAACGTCGGTGCCACGCAAATTACGCCGCCGTCGGGCATTGCCGAAGTGCTGCACGGTTTGCTGATGAGCATGGTGTCGAATCCGATTGAAGCGCTGATGAACGCCAACTACATCGGCATTCTGGTATGGGCGCTGGGATTGGGCCTGGCGTTTCGTCATGCCAGCCCAAGCAGCAAAGCATTTCTTAATGACGCGTCAAATGCCGCGACCTGGGTGGTGCGCTGCGTGATCCGCTGTGCGCCGCTGGGGATTTTTGGCCTTGTCGCTTCCATTCTTGCCTCAACCGGTTTTGATGCGCTGTGGGAATACGCCAATCTGCTGGCGCTGCTGCTCGGCTGCATGCTGATTATGGCGCTGGTGATCAACCCAATGCTGGTGTTCCAGAAAATTCGCCGCAACCCTTATCCGCTGGTGTTTACCTGCATGCGTGAGAGTGGCGTTACCGCATTCTTCACCCGCAGTTCCGCAGCCAATATCCCGGTGAATATGGCGCTGGCGAAGCGTCTCAATCTGGATGAAGACACTTACTCCGTGTCGATCCCGCTGGGCGCCACCATCAGCATGGCCGGTGCTTCGATCACCATCACTGTGTTGACGTTGGCTGCAGTGCATACGCTGGGTATTTCGGTGGATGTGCCAACCGCGATTCTGTTGAGTCTGGTGGCGTCGCTGTGTGCCTGTGGCGCATCCGGCGTGGCGGGCGGTTCGCTGCTGCTGATCCCGGTAGCCTGCAATATGTTTGGTATTCCGAATGATTTGGCGATGCAGGTCGTGGCGGTGGGCTTCATTATTGGCGTGCTGCAGGATTCCGCCGAGACCGCGTTGAACTCCTCGACGGATATTCTGTTTACCGCCGCCGTATGCCAGGCTGAAGCCGAGCGCGAGCCGCGTCGTACAGTTTCAGAATCTGAGTAATTGCTCCAGGTCGCCATTCATGGCGACCTGGTTCTACAACGTCACTCCGCTTTTAAAGATGGCTAACTCGCGGAAATCATTGGTTTCATTGCGCGCCGGTTGGCCATTGGCAATCGCCACAATCATATCGACGAAGTCCTCCAGCATCTCCGCCATACTCATCCCTTCAATCAAACGTCCGGCATTAAAATCGATCCAGTGCGGCTTCTTCTTGGCGAGCTGCGTATTGGTGGCGATTTTCACCGTCGGCACAAAACCGCCATACGGCGTGCCGCGTCCGGTGGTGAACAGCACCATATGACAGCCCGCACCCGCCAGCGCGCTAGTAGCGACCGCATCGTTGCCAGGCGCACTTAACAGATTGAGTCCCGGCGTATGCAAGCGCTCACCGTACTTCAGCACATCCACCACCTGGCTTTGTCCGGCCTTCTGCGTGCAGCCAAGCGACTTCTCTTCCAGCGTAGTGATGCCGCCGGCTTTGTTACCGGGTGAGGGATTCTCGTAGATCGGCTGCTGGTGATCGATAAAGTAGCGCTTGAAGTCGTTAATCATCGCCACAGTTTTTTCAAAGGTGGCTTCATCGCGGCAGCGACTCATCAGGATACGTTCTGCGCCAAACATCTCTGGCACTTCGGTCAGCACGGTGGTGCCGCCGTTGGCAATCATCTGGTCGGAGAAACAGCCCAGCATGGGATTGGCGGTGATGCCGGAAAAACCATCCGAACCGCCGCACTCCAGACCAAACTTCAGCTCGCTAAGTTTGCCCGGTTGACGCTGATCTTCGCGCATGGCGCGATAGAGTTCGTGCAGGCGTTCCAGCCCCGCTTCCACTTCATCATCCTGCTTCTGACACTCCATGAACTGCACGCGATCGCTATCGAAACCACCAAGCGTTTCACGGAACACATCGACCTGATTGTTCTCGCAGCCGAGGCCAATCACCAGCACCGCGCCGGCATTGGGATGGCGCACCATATTTTGCAGCATGGTGCGGGTGTTTTCATGATCCTGTCCAAGCTGCGAACAGCCAAACGGATGGCTGAACAGATGCACGCCATCAATGCCTTCAGCGTCATTGGTCTCTTTCATAAAGCGCGTCAGGATTTGCCGTGCGATGCCGTTAACACAGCCGACGGTGGGCAGAATCCATAACTCATTACGGATGCCCACTTCACCGCTGGTGCGGCGATAGATCTGCACGTCACGGTCGCCTGCTTGCGGCGGCAATTCGAGAAAATCGGGTTGATAGTCGTACTCATCCACGTCGCTCAAATTGGTGCGCGCATTGCTGGAGTGGATGATCTCGCCGGCCGCAATCGGCCGAGTGGCGTGCGCGATGGGCAAACCGTATTTGATCACCAGCGCGTCAGTGATTAAAGGCTGCAGCGCAAATTTATGGCCGCGCCCAACCTCCTGCTGCAAGGTGATCGTCTGTTGATTGATTTCGACCTGGGTATTGGCTGGTAAATCGCGCAACGCCACAGCAACGTTGTCGCGTGAATGTATTCTAATGGCATCTTGCATAGCGTTATCTCAGTTGTGTCAACGCCGTCCGCATCCCGTGGACGATGATGTTTTGCAGGTGCTGGCTGACCGCAGCGACTAATCCGGGCCGCTGCGTGAGATCTTCGCCCCAGTGATTGGCATCGCTGAGTACCGCGCGCACCAACTGTTCTGGAGTCTGTTGATCGTTATTTACCGCTGGCCACAGTTCAGCAAAACGCTGCAGCCAGTGTTCGTCGTCCTGCAGCGGCCAGTGACGTTCACCCTCTGCACCGCGATAAAAAGCCAGCAGTGCGGCAAAGGCGAAGGTCAGGCGCACCGGCCATTGCCCATTTTGCTGCTGCGACAACAGCAGTTGCGGCAGCAAACGGGTGCGGAATTTGGTCATGCCGTTAAGGGCAATAGAGAGCAACGCATGGCGAATAAAGGGATTGCGGAAGCGACGCTGCACCGCGTCGGCAAAGGCGTGCAGCTCATCGCGCGGCAGATCCAGCGTGGGGATCACCTCGTCGCGCAGCAGCGCGTCGACAAAACCGGCCATCTGCGCATCATCCATCGCTTCTCCCACGCTCTCCAGCCCGGCCTGAAACGCCACCGGCACCAGCGCGGTGTGTGCGCCGTTGAGGATCGCTACCTTTTGCGCTTTGTACGGCGTGATGTCGTCCACCAGCTTCACTTCTGGCGCCAGCGCGTGCAGCTGCAGCTCCTGCGCCAGTGCGTCCGGCCCCTGAATCACAAACTGGTAATAGACTTCGCCCGCCACCAGATAACGATCTTCGTAGCCCAGTGAAGCTTCGATCGCCGCGCTATCCGCCGGATAACCGGTGACAATACGATCCACCAGCGTGTTGTAGAACGCGCAGTGATCCTGTACCCAGCGGGCAAACGCCGGCGGCAGCTGCCAATGCTGGCTGTAGCGCAGCACCAGCTCACGCAGCGTGTCGCCGTTGTAATCGATCAGTTCACAGGGCACCACCAGCCAGCCTTTATCACTGGCGCCGGCAAAATAATTGAAGCGCGCCCACAGCAGCTGCGTCAGCTTGCCGGGGAAGGACGAGGCGGGCGTATCGTCCAGCCGATCCTGCTCTGCGAAGGCAATGCCCGCTTCCGTGGTATTGGAGAAGACAAAACGCATTTGTGGCGCGCGTGCCAGCGCGAGAAATTCGTCAACCTGTTGATACGGCTGGATTTCACGATTCACGCTGCGGATCAGGCGGGGTTCACTCACCTGCTCGCCCGCCGTGTTTAGCCCGCGAATCAGCGTGGTGTACAAGCCATCTTGCTGATTGAGTGTCTCTTCCACCACGCGATTGCGTGGCCGCACCACCACCACGCCCGCATCAGTGTCTTGATGCTGATTGAGCCAGTCGAGCTGCCAGTCGATGAAGGCGCGCAGGAAATTGCCTTCACCAAACTGGATAACCCGTTCGCTATAGTGCGCGCCGGGAAAGTCGTGCCGGTTGAGTCGCTGCATCATCAGGCTCCCAGCTCAATGCCGAAGTAATCGCGCGCATTGTTGAAACTGATGTTCTGTACCATCTGCCCTAACAACGCTTCGTCGGCAGGCGCTTCGCCCCGCTCAACCCAGTTGCCGATCATCTGGCACAACAGACGACGGAAATATTCGTGGCGCGTGTAGGAGAGGAAGCTGCGGCTGTCGGTCAGCATGCCGACAAAGCGGCTCAGCAGGCCGATTTGCGCCAGCTGTGTCATCTGGCGCTGCATGCCATCCAATTGATCGTTGAACCACCACGCCGAGCCAAATTGCATCTTGCCCGGTTCGCCTTCACCCTGGAAATTGCCCGCCATAGTTGCCAGCACTTCGTTATCGCGCGGGTTGAGGCAGTAAAGGATGGTTTTTGGCAGCGCGTTGTTGCGGTTCTGCGCATCCAACAGGCGCGCCAGCGGAATCGCCAGCGGCGCATCATTAATCGAATCGAAGCCAACATCCGGGCCGAGGATATCAAACTGGCGACGATTGGCGTTGCGCAGCGCACCAATGTGATATTGCTGCGCCCAGCCACGGCGCGCATATTCGCTGCCGAGCCACACCAGCACGGCGGTTTTGAATTGAGCCGTCTCTTCGGCGGAAGGCGCTGCGCCTTGCAGTCGACGCGCCAGAATGCCGTCGAGCGTGGCGTCATCCGCTTCCGCAAACAGCACCACATCCAACGCGTGATCAGAGATTTTGCAGCCATGCGCAGCGAAGTGATCGAGTTGCTGGCTTAAGGCGCGACGCAGATCGTCAAAGCGCAGCACGCTGACATCCGCCACCTGCTCTAAGCGCTGAATCCATGGCAGGAAGCTCTCCAGCTCAATGTTGAAGGCCTTGTCCGGACGCCAGCTCGGCAGCACTTTGACGTCAAAGCTGCTGTCCTGCGCCAGCTTACGGTGATGCTGCAAGTCGTCGAGCGGATCGTCGGTGGTGCCGACCATTTTCACCTTCATCTGCTGCATGATGCCGCGCGCGCTGAAGGCGTCCTGCGCCAGCAGTTCATTGCACTGCTGCCAGATACGTTCCGCGCTCTGTTCGTTCAACAGCACATCGGTAATGCCAAAAGGTCGGCGTAATTCGAGGTGCGTCCAGTGATAGAGCGGATTGCCGATGGTATGCGGCACGGTGCGCGCCCAGGCATTAAATTTCTCACGGTCGCTGGCATCGCCAGTACACAACGCTTCCGGCACGCCGTTAGCGCGCATCGCACGCCATTTGTAGTGATCGCCTTTCAGCCAGATGTCATAGAGGTTGGTGAAGCGGTAATTATCGGCAATCTGCTGCGGCGGCAAGTGACAGTGATAGTCGAAAATCGGCTGGTCTTTGGCGTAGTCATGGTACAGACGACGGGCGAACTCGGTGTCGAGTAGAAAATCCTCACTCATAAAACGCGACATACCTGCTTCCTCATTTTGTAGCCAGGTGGCTTTTAACTAAAAGTTATCATACCAATTTAGACGAACGACAAAATTGTTTGCGATCCGACTCACAATAATGACAGTTTCACTGTGGGTATATGGACGATTCTGTTGCGGATATTGCGCTAAATTGCTGTTTTAACGATCTTTCGTCCTTACACACATGAGCCGCAAGGTTTATGTGATGGCATTCAACTTTTGAAGCTGTATAACAAGTTAACCTCTCGCTCCGTTGCTAACGGGATTAATGGCACAGGCAAGGAACTGCGGGAGTGATCAGCACTGTTCACATCTTCCCGCTCCAGATAACTACAGCGGTAAAACCGCAACGACAGACTGGACGAGGTTAATAATGCGTAAGATCAAAGGGCTACGCTGGTACATGATTGGGCTGGTGACGCTGGGCACGGTGCTCGGCTACCTGACGCGCAACACCATTGCCGTTGCGGCGCCCACGCTGGAAACGCAGTTGGGTATCACCACGCAACAATATTCCTATATCGTCGCCGCCTACTCGGCGTGCTACACCATCATGCAGCCGGTGGCCGGTTATGTGCTGGACATGCTCGGCACCAAAATCGGTTATGCGGTGTTTGCCGTGCTGTGGGCGATCTTCTGTGCCGCAACCGCGATGGCGGGCAGCTGGGGCGGCTTTGCGCTGGCGCGCGGTGCGGTTGGCGCCGCCGAAGCAGCGATGATTCCGGCAGGCCTGAAAGCCAGTAGCGAATGGTTCCCCGCCAAAGAGCGTTCGGTGGCGGTGGGCTATTTCAATGTAGGATCGTCGATTGGCGCGATGCTGGCCCCGCCGCTGGTGGTGTGGGCGATCGTGGCGCACAGCTGGCAAATGGCGTTCATTATTACCGGCGTGCTGAGCATGGTGTGGGCCATCTGCTGGCTGGTGTTTTACAAACATCCCAAACAGCAAACCAAGCTGAGTGATGAGGAGCGTCACTACATCATTGCCGGCCAGGAACTGCAGCATCAAACCGGTAATAACAAGAAGATGTCGGCGCGCCAGATCCTGCGCAATCGTCAGTTCTGGGGCATTGCGCTGCCGCGTTTCCTCGCCGAACCGGCGTGGGGAACCTTCAACGCGTGGATTCCGCTGTTTATGTTCAAGGTATACGGCTTCAACCTGAAAGAGATCGCCATGTTTGCCTGGATGCCGATGCTGTTCGCCGATCTCGGCTGTATTGTCGGTGGCTACTTGCCGCCGCTGTTCCAGCGCTGGTTTGGCGTCAATCTTATCGTCTCGCGCAAACTGGTGGTCACCATGGGCGCGGTTTTGATGATTGCGCCAGGCACCATCGGTTTGTTCACCAGTCCGTATGTCGCGATTGGGCTGCTGTGCGTCGGCGGGTTTGCCCATCAGGCGCTTTCTGGCGCGCTGATCACACTCTCTTCGGATGTGTTTGGCCGTAACGAAGTGGCTACCGCCAATGGCTTAACCGGCATGGCGGCCTGGACGGCGAGCACCATGTTTGCGTTGGTGGTTGGTGCGCTGGCGGATACGCTGGGCTTCAGCCCGCTGTTCGCGGCGCTGGCGGTGTTTGATCTGTTAGGCGCGGTGGTTATCTGGACGGTCCTGAAAAACCAGCCGGTTTCTGAACTCGACGATCGGTCAGCGGTGCAGTCCGCTGCGGTACGCACCTAAGCTCATCGGGCTGGCATCGGCCAGCCCATTTCCTCTGTGCGGCTGAAGTGGTATAACAACTCAACTTTCTCCCACAGCGGACCGCGCAATGGACCTGACCGAATCACGACGCCTCTATCAACAGCTCGCCAGCGAACTCAAACGCCGCATTGAAGCCGCCGATTACCGGGTTGGCGACAAGCTGCCTGCTGAACGTCTGATTGCGGAAGAGATGCAGGTGAGCCGTACCGTGGTGCGTGAAGCGATCATCATGCTGGAAGTGGAAGGTTACGTGGAGGTGCGGAAAGGTTCCGGCATTCACGTCATCAGCAGCCAGCAGCAGAACCGCGTGGTGACGTCCAGCCAGCTGGAGTTTGCCAATTTCGGCCCCTTCGAGTTATTACAGGCGCGCCAGCTGATTGAAAGCAACGTGGCTGAATTTGCCGCCACGCAGGTAACGCGTCAGGACATCGTGGCATTAATGGCGATTCAGGAGAAAGCGCGTCAGGAAGATCATTCGCGCGATTCTGCGTGGGATATGGAATTTCACGTGCGCATCGCGCAATCAACGCAGAACAGCGCTTTAGCGGCGATTGTCGAGAAGATGTGGCTACATCGTCTGCACAATCCTTACTGGCTAAAGCTGCACGAACACATTGATGCCAAAAATATCACTAGCTGGTGTGACGATCACGACCAGATCCTCAAAGCTCTAATCCGCAAGGATCCCGCCGCCAGTAAGCTAGCAATGTGGCAACATCTGGAAAACACTAAGCAGATGCTGTTCAACGCCACCACCGACGATTTTGAGTTTAACGTCGACCGTTACATGTTTGCTGAAAATCCGGTCATCCTGCCTGAAGGTAGCGAAAATCCACGCTAATCCTGCTTATTTTTCAGCCGTTTTGTTGCCGAAAAAGTCAGTTAGTCTGCAATAGTGTCAGCTCATGTAAAGCTCCTTTGGACCACCTGCGTCTAAAGGTAAAACTCCTGTGCGGCAGGCACTTTCCCCTGTCTGGATAACGTTATTTTTGTTACAGTTATCGCCCTTTTATTACCCTTTGCGACAGGGCTTTTATAAAGTCGCTGATTTAACAATCAATTCTGGAAGGATCCGGAAACTCCTGCTCAGGCTGCTTATCTAAAATGTATAACCAACGCCAGTCTGCGCCTTAGCCCCTCACGGGCACGTTTAACAATGATGTTCAGGAATGATTGATGGATATTTTGCAAGCATTGCTGCATGCCTTATGGCAGCAGGATTACGAAATGCTCTCCGACCCGACGCTGGTTTGGGCCATTTATGGCGTGCTGTTTATGATTCTGTTTCTGGAAAATGGACTGCTGCCCGCCGCGTTTTTGCCCGGCGATAGTTTACTGATTCTGGTGGGTGTGCTGATTGCTAAAGGCACCATGGGTTTCCCGCTGACACTGCTGATTCTGACCACCGGTGCCAGCCTTGGCTGCTGGGTAAGCTACATTCAGGGTCGCTGGCTCGGTAATACGCCTACCGTGCAAAAATGGTTATCGCACCTGCCTGCACAATATCATCAACGCGCCCACCGACTGTTCCATCGCCATGGCTTGTCTGCATTGCTGGTGGGTCGCTTTATTGCCTTCGTCCGCACCTTGCTCCCGACCATCGCCGGGCTTTCTGGCCTGAGTAATGCGCGCTTTCAGTTCTTCAACTGGGTAAGTGGCTTCCTGTGGGTGCTGATCCTTACCGTGCTGGGCTTCGCGCTGGGCAAAACTCCGATTTTCCGTCGTTACGAAGATGAACTGATGTTGTGCCTGATGCTGCTGCCGCTGGTGCTGCTGGTGATTGGTCTGGTCGGTTCTTTAGTGGTGATTTGGCGCAAACGTCAGTCGACGCGTAACGGGAATTCACAGTCATGATCAAATTCCGTGGATTCCCAAGGCGTTTCCTGCCTTGGGCGCTGGGTGGCGCGTTGGCGCTGCTGGCGATCTGTTTCGTTCCGACCCTGATGCAGCATGAAACCGTGGTGCAGATTCGTGTCGCCAACAGCGGCACCAATCTGCCCGATGGTTTTTATCTCTATCAGCAACTTTCCGCGCAGGGCGTGCGTATCAAAAGTATTACGCCTTCAGGCGATGCGCTGGTGATTCATTTTGAGAATGAAGAACAGAGCCTGGCGGCGCAGAAAGTGTTGAAGCGCCTGTTGCCACAAGGCTTTGTTGTTGCCGCTGGCCCGCAGGCCTCGCAGCAATATCCTGACGCCAGTCGCCCAACTTTTAGCTAAATTTCACCGCCTGACGTCAAGTCAGGCGGTGAGCTAATCCCCCGCTATCCCCGCGTCTTCTTTGAATTTTTTCGTCTGCTGTCTATCCTTAGAGATAGCGTAAGCCTAAGACATGCTGGGAAGCCTCTCTTGTCTACTCTCAGACAGGTCATCAACAATGGAAGGTCACAACCTGATGAAACATCAATTACTGCTAGGTGCTATTCTTTTTTCACTCTCGGGTTCGCTGCTGGCGGCTGAATCGCTCTGCCAACAAAAAGAGCAGGACATTCAGCGCGAGATCGATATGGCGAAACAGCACGACAACCAGCGCCGCGTTACCGGGCTGGAGCGCGCATTGACCGAAGTCCGCGCAGGCTGCACCGATGAGAAGCTGAAATCCGCACACAGTGAACGTATCGCTGATCAGAAGCACAAAATCGCCGAACGTGAGCGTGAGCTGAAAGAAGAGCGTCAGGATGGCGACAAGGACAAAATTGAGAAGCGCGAACGTAAGCTGGAAGAGGCGCAGCACGAACTGAAAAAGCTTGAAGCTGAACCTTACTAATCGGACTTAACTAAATGCTGTAAAAGGAGATTTCCATGGCTAAAGAAACAACATCTGAACATCTGCGCGCTGAATTGAAAAATCTGGCTGATACTCTGGAAGAAGTGCTGAGCAGCTCAGCAGATAAATCCAAAGGCGAGCTGGATAAGTTGCGTCATAAAGCGCGCGGTGCTATTGAAAGCTCCCGTGAACGTCTCGGCGATTCCGGCGAACGCATTGCACAAACCACGCGTGAAGCGGCGGAAAAAGCCGACGAATACGTACGCGATAATCCGTGGCACGGCGTAGGTATTGGTGCAGCGGTAGGTATTCTCATCGGCATTTTAATTTCACGGCGTTAATGATGAGTGATAGTCAGCAAAGCCACGGCCCCGGCAAAGGGGTCTTTAACATCGGTCAACGGGTCGTTACCACGCTGGTTAGCATGGTTGAGACGCGCGTCCGACTGGCGATTGTGGAACTGGAAGAGGAAAAGGCTAACCTGATTCAGATGCTGATGATGGTGGGCCTTACCATGCTGTTTACCGCTTTCGGTCTGATGAGCCTGATGGTATTGATCATCTGGGCGGTGGATGCACAATATCGCCTAATGGCGATTGCCATTACAACAGCGGTGCTATTTGCTCTGGCGCTGATCTTTGGTTTGTGGACATTGTACAAATCGCGCCAGTCAACGTTGTTGCGCCATACGCGTAAAGAACTGGACACCGATCGCAAACTGCTGGAGGAGCATCGCTCATGAGCCGCCGCGAACGTGAAGCACGCATTCACGAATTGCTCAATCAGGTGCAGCAGCAGCGGCTTGATCTCAGCGCCGACAGCCGCGACTGGCTGATCAGCACCGCGCAATACGATCGCGGCTGGTTAACCATCATTGGCATGCGTCGTTATCTGGCGATTGGCAGCAGTGCATTGGCCATCTGGTCGATTCGCAGCCCCAATCGCCTGCTGCGCTGGGCCAAACGTGGTTTCGGCGTCTGGAGCACCTGGCGCATGATCAAATCAACCCTGAATACTCGCTAATTCCTCTCTCTAAAACCGGATCTAGTCGATTCGGTTTCGCCCTCCTCAAATTTACTGAATAACATTGACAGTTTATCTCGCTTACAACTCTTTCAACCTGCGATTATCATCTCCCTCCATCAGCCCACTGAACTGAAACAACCGGTTCAAGGGGATTCAAAACCCGCAGGCCAACAACCTGCAACAAAAACCTTGTTGGAGTAGATGATGAAAAAATTCGAAGACTCAGGCCTGCTGGTAGCACGCGTATTAATGACCATTCTGTTTATCACCGCAGGCTGGGGCAAAATCACTGGCTACGCCGGTACCGCACAATACATGCAGGCGATGGGCGTCCCAGGCTTCCTGCTGCCGCTGGTTATTCTGCTGGAGTTCGGTGGCGGCCTGGCGATTCTGTTCGGTTTCCTGACGCGCTTTACCGCCCTGTTCACCGCTGGCTTTACTCTGCTGACCGCGTTCCTGTTTCACAGCAACTTCGCGGAAGGTGTTAACCAGCTGATGTTCATGAAAAACCTCTCCATCGCCGGTGGCTTCCTGGTGTTGGGTCTGGTAGGTCCAGGCGCTTACAGCATTGATCGTCTGATTCGTCAGCGCGTTCAGCCAGCGACCGCACGCTAAGCAGCACAAGCGGTAGAGAACACATATACTGAATATCAGGGGCGGGGATTTTCCTCGCCCCTTTTTATTATGGAGGGCTTATGGGACAGCTGATTGACGGTGTCTGGCACGACACCTGGTACGATACGAAGTCAACCGGTGGCCGCTTCAAACGCACAGAAGCCGTCTGGCGCAACTGGGTTACCGCCGATGGCAGCGCCGGTCCAACCGGCAAAGCGGGCTTCGCTGCTGAGCGTGATCGCTATCATCTTTACGTCTCGCTTGCCTGCCCGTGGGCGCATCGCACGCTGTTGATGCTTAAGCTCAAGGGATTGGAAGAGATGATGTCGGTTTCGGTGGTGCATCCGCTGATGCTGGAGAACGGCTGGACCTTTGACGCCAGTTTCCCTGACGCCACCGGCGACGCGCTGTATCAAAAAGAGTTTCTTTATCAGATCTATCTGCACGCTGATGCGCACTATTCCGGCCGCGTGACCGTGCCGGTGCTGTGGGATAAAACCCAGCAAACCATCGTCAGCAATGAATCCGCCGACATCATGCGCATGCTTAACAGCGCGTTCGATGCGCAAGGTGCCCGTGCGGGTGACTATTATCCGGCGGCGCTGCGCGACAAAATTGATGAAGTGAACAGCTGGGTGTACGACACGGTCAACAATGGCGTATATAAAAGCGGTTTTGCCACTTCGCAGGCGGCGTACGATGAATCGGTAACGGCGCTGTTCCATTCGTTAGCGCGTCTCGAACAGATTCTCGGCCAACACCGTTATCTCACAGGCGACCAACTGACCGAAGCGGATTTACGCTTGTGGACCACGCTGGTGCGCTTCGATCCGGTCTACGTCACCCACTTCAAGTGCGATCGTCACCGCATCAGTGATTACCGCAATCTGAACGGCTTCCTGCGCGACATCTATCAAATGCCAGGCATCGCCGACACGGTCAATTTGCCGCACATCCGTCATCACTACTATTGCAGCCACAAAACCATCAACCCAAGCGGCGTTGTCTCGCTGGGCCCAGCCTTTGACTGGGATGAGCCACACGGCCGGGGTTGATGCTCCTACCCTCTCCCAAGTGGAGAGGGAACCTTAGGCGAACTTAATCAGCACCATACCGAGCAACAACAATCCCACGCCCAGCCAGCCAACCCGACTCAACCGCTGACCAAACAGAATCCAGCCCGCCGCCACGGTGGCAACCAATCCCAGCCCACCCCACAATGCGTAGGCTACCGTTAAATCAATGCCTTTCACCGCCTGCGCCAGCGCGCTGAAAGCTGCCAGCACCGCCACCAGCGATAACACGCCAAACAATGGGCGGCGGAAACCGTTGGAGTATTTCAGGAAGATATTGGCGACAATCTCCAGGCCAATGGCCAGCGCCAGCCACGCGATATGTAGCCAGTTAAACGTTGCCATGGCGCAGCTCCTTGCGGCTCAACGTGCCTGATTTGATCAGCACAATGCCGAGGATCAGTGTCAGCAGGCCGGCGACTTTAACGGCGGATAAGGCTTCATCGAACAACAGCACGCTAAACAGCGTAATAAACAGAATGCCAATGCCTTCCCACATGGCATACGCCACGCCAAGGGCAATCCGCTTGATGGCGAAGGATAAACAAATATAAGACAGCGCGATCATCACCAGCATAAAAATATAGCCGGCGTTGCCACCGTTTACGCTGGCCCATTTCATTGAGACGGTACCAATAATTTCCGCGGCGATCGCCAGCGCTAATAAAATCCAATACAGCATGATTTCTCTCCTGAACGAGAAATAAACGCCACACACGCGAAAATAAGCGTGTTAGCAAAGTTAAATTAAAAAGTCAGAATAGGAGAGAACGGAACTAAAGCGCGAAACGCCAGTGCTGATCGCAGATTGAGCAGTTTGATACAGAAAGGAAGGAAGAGAGTGAAGCCTTATTTGGCGCAAAAATTTTGTCCATAAAATTACAACTTATCCACGTTGTTGCTTCTCGTCAGTGTGGATTAAATTTGTCCTCAGTAGTTAAACACGCGCTTATTCTGGCATAGCGGCAATAATGTTTTCAGGGATTTTCATTTCTTTACGTGGGAGAGTTTAATTAATTATGTGCGGGTTGATGCCCTCACCCTAGCCCTCTCCCAGAGGGAGAGGGAACAGTCCGCTGCGATTTGGCGTATCGCTCGATCGGTCCCTTCTCCCGCCTGCGGGAGAAGGTTAGGATGAGGGCCAGCGCGCACCTAACCCCAGAAAACACAAAACCCGCCGAAGCGGGTTTTGTGTTTAAAAAAGTCGAAACTGACCGATAAGCCGGGTTCTGTCGTGGACAGTCATTCATCTAGGCCAGCAATCGCTCACTGGCTCAAGCAGCCTACCCGGGTTCAGTACGGGCCGTACCTTGTGAACCCCTATTTGGCCTTGCTCCGGGTGGAGTTTACCGTGCCACGAACTGTTGCCAGCCGCGCGGTGCGCTCTTACCGCACCCTTTCACCCTTACCTGATCCCATTACTGGGCCATCGGCGGTTTGCTCTCTGTTGCACTGGTCGTAGGCTTGCGCCCCCCAGGCGTTACCTGGCACCCTGCCCTATGGAGCCCGGACTTTCCTCCCCTTTGCCCGTCTCCCCCCGAAAGAGGACGACGACAAAGCGGCGACTGTCTAGTCAGCTTCGGCGCGGGATAATAGGCGATCTGGCAGCGTTTGTCACGCCTCTTGCTGCTCCAGCGCGTACTTATAAAGCGCGTTCTTCTTCACACCATGAATTTCCGCCGTCAGCGCAGCGGCTTTCTTCAATGGCAGCTCTTTTTGCAGCAATGCCAACGTACGCAGCGCCTCCGCTGGCAACGCTTCTTCATCGGCTTTATGGCCTTCAACAATCAGCACCATTTCGCCTTTGCGACGGTTTTCATCTTCCAGCACCCACGCCAGCAACTCTCCTACCGGTGCGCCCTGAATAGATTCCCACGTTTTGGTGATCTCACGCGCCAGCACCACGTAGCGCTCGGCCCCCCAAACGCTGACCATATCTTGCAGGCTATCGATCAGGCGATGAGTCGATTCATAGAAAATCAGCGTACGCGGCTCTTCACCCAGCGCACGCAGCACATCGCAACGTCCTTTGCTTTTGGCCGGTAGAAACCCTTCGTAACAGAAACGATCGGACGGTAACCCCGCCGCGCTTAATGCTGTAATCGCCGCGCAAGCGCCTGGCAACGGCACCACGCGCACGCCCGCTTCACGGCAGCGACGCACCAAATGGTAGCCCGGATCGTTGATTAACGGCGTGCCAGCATCGGAGACCAGCGCGATGCTCTGGCCCTCTTGCAGCTTGGCTAACAGCACCTCAGCTTTCTGCTGTTCGTTGTGGTCGTGAAGTGCGAAGAGTCGCGCATTGATGGCGAAATGTTGTAGCAACAGCCCGGTATGACGTGTATCTTCCGCTGCGACTAGATCGACGCTTGAGAGCACCGTCAACGCTCGTTGAGTGATATCACCCAGGTTACCGATCGGGGTAGGAACGATATAGAGCGTGCTGGCAGAAATCTCTGCCCGATCGAGTTGTTTCATTGTTTCATCCGAATTGCCGATTTAATATTGAGCATCTTGAAAAAAACATCACTGGATACAGTATGCTTCCTTCAAAAGTCGTACGTCATAAAGCAGGACGCTTAGTACCTGTTCTTCTCGCTGGGCTGATTTTAGCCGCCTGTAGTGGTCAGGGACCGCAACAAACCTCTAACGTCAATATTCAGGGTCCTGCGACTGGCCGGTCTGACTATTATCTGCAACAGGTGCAGCAAAGCAGCGATGATAGCAAGACCGACTGGCAATTACTTGCCATCCGTGCCCTGTTGAAGGAAGGAAAGTATCCGCAAGCGGCGAATCAGCTTGATCAGCTGCCGCAGCAGTTAAGCGATGTGCAACAGCAAGAACTGCTGCTGCTGCGCGCGCAGATGCAGATTGGTCAGCAGAATTACAGCGGTGCACAACAACAGCTTGGTCAGGTGAAAGTCGGTGACCTGTCGCAGGATCAGCAGGTGCGCTACTACGCGTTGCAAATCGCAGCGGCGCAGAATCGCCCTTCACTCCCACTGCTGCGTGCCTATATTGCGCAGGAGCCGCTGCTGAAAGGCGCCGATCACCAAAGCAATATCGATGCAACCTGGCAAGCGCTGACGCAGATGACGCAGGATCAGATCAACAGTCTGGTGATCAATGCTGACGAAAATACGCTGCAAGGCTGGTTGGATCTGCTGAATACCTGGCGTGCAAACAGCCAGGATCCACAAATGCTGAAAGCGGCGATTCAGGACTGGCAGACGCGCTATCCGCAGAACCCAGGCGCGAAGACGCTGCCAACGCAGCTCAGCCAGGTGCAAAACTTCACTAAAGCGTCGACCAGCACCATCGCGCTGCTGCTGCCGCTCAACGGCCAGGCGCAGGTGTTTGCTAACGCGATTCAAAAAGGTTTCAACGATGCGCGCAATGGCGTGCTCAACGCGCCGGCACCGCAAGCCGCGTCAGCGCCTGCTGCAGCCGATGCCAGCGTACAGCCGCCAGCCGACGCCAATAGCGTTGTCAGCCCCGCCGTTGCCGGTAACACACCACCGCAAACCGAGCAGCCACAGCCAGCCGCACAACCGGCCGCGGCACAGGGCAACAGCAATGCGCAGGTAAAAGTGTATGACACCAGCAGTCAGCCGATTGCGCAGGTGATGCAGCAGGCTCAGCAAGATGGCGCCACGCTGGTGGTCGGCCCGCTCCTAAAAAATGACGTTGAAACCGTCGTTAATAGCAACACTCCGCTAAACGTGCTGGCGCTGAACGAACCCGAACAGATCCAGAACCATCCGAATATTTGTTACTTTGCGCTTTCTCCTGAAGACGAAGCGCGCGATGCCGCGCACCATATCTACGAGCAAGGCAAACGTCAGCCATTGTTGCTGGTGCCGCGCAGCAGTTATGGCGACCGTATCAGCAAAGCGTTCGCGCAAGAGTGGCAAACGCTGGGTGGTTCAACCGTACTGCAGCAGCGTTTTGGCGGCGTTGGCGAACTGAAGCAAGGCATCAACAGCGGTGCCGGTATCGCGTTAAGCGGCACGCCGCTGAACGTTGAGCCTGCGCAATCGCAGAGCGTGGCGATTGCGGGCCTGACGATTCCTGCGCCGCAAACCAGCGCACCGGCACCAACGACCGATGCCAGCAGCGCTAGCGTGGATGCGGTGTATATCGTCGCCAGCCAGGATGAGCTGCAGCTGATCAAGCCGATGATTGCGATGCGTACCAGCAGCCGCAACAACACCGCGCTGTACGCCAGTTCACGCAGTGCGCAGGCGGGCGCAGGTCCGGACTTCCGTCTGGAGATGGATGGCCTGCAGTTCAGCGATATCCCGCTGTTGTCCGGTAGCAATCCGGGCCTGATGCAGCAGGCGGCGAAGTCGTTTAACAACGATTATTCGCTGGTTCGCCTCTACGCGATGGGCATTGATGCCTGGACGCTGGCGAATCACTTTAACCAGATGCGTCAGGTGCCAGGCTTTGCCATTGATGGCAACACCGGCAAGCTGAACGCCGACACGGATTGCGTGATCAACAGGAAGTTGGCATGGAACCAGTATCGTCAGGGACAGATCGTTCCGGTGCAGTAAACCGCCAGCGCATTGGCGCTGAGCAGGAACAACTGGCGCGTCGCTATCTGGAGCGCGCCGGGCTGCAGTGGTTCGCCAGCAATGTACGCTGTCGCAGCGGGGAAATTGACCTGATTATGCGCGACGCCGACTGCTGGGTATTTGTTGAAGTGCGCTATCGACGCGATGCGCGCTACGGCGGTGCCGCCGCCAGCGTAACGCGCCAGAAACAACAAAAGCTGCTGCGTGCCGCCGCACTCTGGTTGCTGGCGCGTGGCGGCAGTTTTGATACGGTGAATTGCCGTTTTGACATCATTGCCATTACCGGGCGTGAGCTGGAGTGGCTGCCCGATGCCTTTAATGCCGATGGATAGAACCAGGTGGTCTTGTGCAGGACAGAATTAAAGCGTGTTTTACCGAGAGTATTCAGACCCAAATCGCTGCTGCCGAAGCGCTGCCCGATGCGATTTCCCGCGCCGCGATGACGCTGGTGCAGTCGCTGCTGAACGGTAACAAAATCCTTAGCTGCGGTAACGGTGCGTCGTCGGCGAATGCCCAGCATTTTGCCGCCAGCATGATTAACCGTTTCGAGACGGAGCGCCCTAGCCTGCCTGCGCTGGCGCTGAGCGCAGATAATGTGATGCTGACGGCGATTGGTAACGATCGTCTGCACGATGAAATTTACGCCAAGCAGGTTCGAGCGCTTGGTCAGGCTGGTGATGTGCTGCTGGCCATTTCCACCCGTGGCAACACCCGCGATATCGTCAAAGCGGTTGAAGCTGCGGTTACCCGCGATATGACCATCGTTGCGTTAACCGGCCACGACGGCGGTGAGCTGGCGGGCCTGCTCGGTCCGCATGATGTGGAAATTCGCATTCCATCACATCGCAGTGCGCGCATTCAGGAAATGCATATGTTGACGCTGAACTGCCTGTGCGATTTGATTGATAACACTTTATTCCCACACCAGGAATGACTGAAGGAGCTCAAATGAAAGCATTGAACGCTGTCGCCATTCTCTTAACCGCCATGCTGCTGCAAGGCTGTGTTGCCGTGGTTGCCGGCGGCGCTGCCGTCGCCACCAAAACCGCCACTGACCCGCGCACCGTGGGCACGCAGGTCGATGACGGCACGCTGGAGCTGCGCGTATCGAACGCACTGGCCAAAGATGAACAAATCAAAAACCAGGCGCGCGTGGTTGTCACCGCCTATCAGGGCAAAGTGCTGCTGACCGGCCAGTCGCCAACCCCAGATCTGGCGAGCCGTGCCAAACAGATCGCCATGGGCGTTGACGGTGCCACCGAGGTGTATAACGAAATCCGTAGCGGACAGAAAGTCAGCCTTGGCACCTCGTCATCCGATACCTGGATCACCACCAAAATCCGCTCGCAGCTGCTTGGCAGCGATCAGGTGAAATCCTCGAACGTCAAAGTGACCACCGAAAACGGAGAAGTGTTCTTACTGGGTCTGGTCACGGCAGAAGAAGCGAAAGCGGCGGCCGATGTTGCCAGCCGTGTGAGCGGTGTGAAGCACGTGACAACGGCCTTCACCATTCTCAAGTAAGCGTTAACGCAACGTATCAGGGCGACTTCGGTCGCCCTTTTTTGTGGGTGAGGGTTAGGCGGGAAGGTCAATCACCAGCGCGCGCAGCGGCGTTCTGGCCTGCAGGCTAATCTGGTTCTCATCGCTGAGGAACGCGCCGTCGCCGCAGCTCAGCGGCTGCTGATTGGCACTGCTGGCCTGCACATCCAAAGAACCATGGATCGATTGCAGATAAGCGCGCGGCCCGTGCAATTTCACCGTGTACTGCTCGCCCGGCGCTAACGTCACCTGATGCACCCAAACCTGCTGGCGCAGTTGCAAGCTGCCCTGCGCGCCATCGGGCGAGGCGATCAGCACGCTGGTTTGCTGCGGCAAATCGCGCTTCTGCAACAGCGGATTTTCACGCTCCGGGCAGGCGGCCAGCCACAGCTGCATGCGGGTTAACGGGCGATCTTTGCTGATGTTGATTTCGCTATAATTCACGCCCTGACGCGCAGAGAGCAGCATCGCCTCGCCTTCGCGTGCCACCAGATGATTGCCTTCGCTGTCGCGATACTCGGCTTCACCTTGCAGCACCAGATTCAGCACATCGACCTGCGGATAGCTGCGCGGCTGGAACGCCGCGCCCGGTGCCAGAATTTCCTGGTTGAGCACGCGCAGTGACGCGTAGCCCATTAATTTTGGATCGAAATAGTGGCCAAATGAGAAGCTGTAGCGCGCCTGCAACCAACCGAAATCGGCCTGGCCACATGCGGACGCGCAGCGGGTTGTCATCATGATAATCCTCCGACGCGCTGCGGTGAGATTCGACCGCAGGCTTGATGGGATCATGGTAAAAGTCTGGACGCCGGATTGTAAGCCAGTTAATCTGCCTGGCATGTTCAAATTTACTGACAGAGAATCGGCATGGCAAAAGACCGCGCGTTAACCCTTGAAGCTTTACGTGTGATGGATGCTATTGACCGTCGTGGCAGCTTTGCCGCTGCGGCCGATGAACTGGGTCGCGTCCCTTCCGCACTGAGTTACACCATGCAGAAGCTGGAAGAGGAGCTGGATGTGGTGCTGTTTGACCGCTCCGGCCACCGCACCAAGTTCACCAACGTGGGCCGTATGCTGCTGGAGCGTGGCCGCGTGCTGCTGGAAGCCGCCGATAAACTCACCACCGATGCCGAAGCGCTGGCGCGCGGTTGGGAAACGCATCTCACCATTGTTGCCGAGGCGCTGGTTCCTACCGAGCGTTTGTTCCCGCTGGTTGAGAAGCTGTCAGAAAAAGCCAATACGCAGATTTCGCTGATCACGGAAGTGTTAGCCGGTGCCTGGGAGCGGCTGGAACAGGGTCGTGCCGATATCGTGATTGCGCCCGATATGCACTTCCGCGCCTCCACCGAAATCAACACCCGCAAGCTGTACAGCATTATGAGCGTCTATGTTGCCAGCCCGGACCATCCAATTCATCAGGAAGCTGAGCCGCTATCAGAAGTGACACGCGTGAAGTATCGCGGCATCGCGGTGGCAGATACCGCGCGCGAGCGTCCGGTGCTGACGGTGCAGTTGCTGGATAAGCAGCAGCGTCTGACGGTAAGCAGCATGGATGATAAACGCCGCGCGCTGTTGGCCGGTTTGGGTGTGGCGACCATGCCGTATCCGATGGTGGAGCAGGATATCGCTGAAGGTCGTTTACGCGTGGTGAGCGCCGAGTATACGCGCGAAGTGGATATTATTATGGCGTGGCGCCGCGACAGTATGGGCGAAGCCAAAGCCTGGTGTTTGCGTGAGATTCCGAGGTTGTTGGCGAAGCGCGGGTAGATTGTGCACACGCAGTCCCCCACCTCGGTCCTCCCCCATAAATGGGGGAGGAAGATGCTGCCACATGTCAGTGATGAAGCTGCATTTGGGAGGAAGATGCTGCCACATGCCAGTGATGAAGCGGCATGTGGCAGCATCTCCTTCCCCCGCAAGCGGGGGAAGGCCGGGATGGGGGACAGCGCGCACAAACCCTACAACCGACTCAAACAATCGATCGCCACCGCTTTAAAACTGACAAAATCCGCGCAATCGCGCAGCCGCGTCATCGCTCTTTCGCGCAGGAAGGTGACGAACAGATCGTAAATCGCCATCGCCTCTTCGTATTCACTCTTGCTGATCGCCAGCAGGAAAATCACCGACGCCGTTTCCTCGCCCCAGCTAACGCCGTGCGGCGCCAGCACCGTGTAGACCACGGTTTTCTGCGCCAGCAAGCCAAGTGAATGTGGCAGCGCGATGCCTTCGCCGAGCAGGGTGCTGACAATTGCTTCACGCTCCTCGACCGACGGATAAAAATCCGCATCGACAAAACCTTCGCTCTCCAACTGATCGCACAGCAGACGGAACAGATCCGACTGCGCCATCGGCTTATCCAGCACCATAAAGTGCTGCGCGTCGAAGTACTTCTCCAGCATGTAAGGGCGCGTGCGATCCACCAGCACCAGCTTGCCGAGCTGCTCCAGCTGGAACTCGGTTGGGAATGGCGACATCACCGCAATCGGCTTGTTCTTCTCACTCAATCGGGCGGTGGAGATGACAAAGTCTTCATCAATATGCTCGCGCAGTTCATAGTCGCGCTGCGACAGTCGCGCCGTGACCACTAGCTGCGGATATTTGCGCAGCAGCAGCGCCTCAATCATGCGCAGCGTGGAGTTGCCGCTGTCGCACACCAGCAGCACCTGCGGATGGCGTTGATAACCGACGTCATAATGCCTCTCCAGCCCGACGCCGATGTGCAGCACCAGAAAGCCGATCTCGTTCTCACTGATGGTGTAAGGCGTGTATTTACCCCAGCTGGTAACAGCCGCCAGCGTCACATCGTAGGCCATTGGATAGTGCTGCTTGATGTTGCTTAACAGCGGATTGGGGATGTGAATTTGGTAGCGCACCCGCGTGATCATGGTTTTGATATGGGTGAGCAGATCGGCGCGCAGCTGTTCGTCGTGCTGCAGCCGATAGTTGTAATGGGTGTTGATGTAGTTCAGCAGGTAATCGACCAGCGCATCGGCGTCGTCGGCGTTAATGGTGCTGGGTGCCAGCGCCTGAATCTGGCGCGCGGCGATGTTGACCCGCAGCCAGTTCTCTTCCGCCTGTGAAATCGGTTTGCCGACCAGCGGACGCATCAGGTTGATCAGGTCGTGCGCCGCCTCGCGCACTTCATCGCTGACATCTTCGGCGCCGGGATCGTTGAGCGGGAAGCCTTCGCTGATGCGTCGTACCGCCACCGCGCAGTAGATTTGCAGATAGCGATCGCCTTCATCGCTGAGGCGAATGGCGTGCTGGGCGAAGCACTGTTGCAGCAAAGGTTCGAGCTGCGCCAGAATGCCGCTGTGCAGCGCTTCTACCGTCAGCAGCGGGCTGTCCGGCGTCTCCTGATCGATCTGCCACAGCAGGTCGGTTAAGCAGGTTCGGATCGCCGCCTCGCTGCCAAACAGCTTCATGCCGTAATGCGGTTTGGTTTCGATATTAAGGTGATAGCGGCCCAACCATTCGCGCACTTCTGCCATATCGCTTTGCAGCGTGGCGCGGCTGACAAACCACTCTTCGGACAGATCTTCCAGCTTGATCGAATACGCCGCCGTCAGAAAACGCGTCAGCAGATAGCGCACGCGCTCCTGCGAGGTACGCGGCACGCGCAGCGGCGTGGCGCTCTCTTGCTGCAAGCGGCCAAAGCGCGCCGCATCGTCAATTTTGAGTTGATATCCCGCGCCGCGCGCCAGCACAAACTGTGCGCCGTACTGTTCCAGCAGCGCGTTCAGCGCGGTGATATCGGTGCGCACCGTGCGCGTTGAAACGGAAAAGCGGCGTGCCAGCTCATCCTGCGGCAGCGTTTCATTTTGCAGCGCAGCGAAGAGCTGGGTCAGACGCTGATTGGGAAATCTCACGGAGCCTCACCTGTTACTCATTTGTTACAGCAGTTTCTTGCACGTTGCCAGAAGCTGACGCACATCGTCAATGCGCGTGTCGCCGCTTACACTATCGATAATCGAACTGTAGACGTGCGGGATCACTTTGCTCACGCCTGCGTCGAGCGCAATACGTAAAATCTCTTCGAAGTTATTGAGGTCGATGCCGCCGGTGGGTTCCAGCCAGAAGTCGTGACGCGCACAGGCTTCCGCCACCGCACGATACTCATTCACCGCCTTCAGGCCGCCCATCGGGAAGTATTTCACCGAGCTGCCGCCCATGTCCTGCAACATGGCGATGGCGCTGTCGATCGGTACAATCGCGTCGGCGTTCTTTGAGCTGCGCGGTCCGGTAGAGATTTTCACCCTGCCTGGCGTGCCGGTGGGTGAAATCAAACCATTCACCACGGTTTGGTTCTGGCCGAGCAGCGCACGGCTGGTCGCCACGCCGGTGAATACCTGATTGACGTGCTGCGGTTGCAGCACCGCCGAGATCTCACTCACCATCGCTGACTGGTTCGGATCGCCCGCGCCCAACCCCACCGACAGTGCATTGTCGATCAGCGCCGCATACTCGCGCATATCGGCAATGGCGTCTTCATTGCTGGCGTAGTTTTTTGACAACACACCCACCAGCACATGGCCTTCAGCCGCCTGCCAGATCGCTTTGGCGTTCTGTTTCGAACCGGCCAGCACGTTGAGGCACAGGCGATCCTGATAGAAATTCGGGTTCAGACTCATGCGTGTTTTCCTCCGCTGATCAACGCCTGAATAGCGCTAAAGATGATGTGCAGCTGATCGGCGCTAACGCTGCGCACATCGGCTTCGATAATGCCTTCGTTGGCTTTGTAGCCACGGAAATAGATGGCGATGTCGCCGGTTTTCAGCGCCTGCACCAGTTCGCCGGTCGGCCAGCCGGTGATCGCTTCATCAAACTTGATTTCGGCACGCGCAATATCGCGTCCCGCCGCATCCCACACCACACGCGCGCTGACGCCGTCCAGCGTGTTGAGGTTATCGATGAAAGGCGTCATGTTGGCGACCATCTCAGCGCCGGTGGTTTTTGGCTGCACCAGATAGTTTTCAATCGCCTGCGTCAGGCCAAGAATGCCCTCTTTGCCGACTTTCATCGCGCGGCCAATGCCGTTGCTTTGACGTTTCACCCACTCAACGTATTGCGTGCGACCAATTACTAAACCGCTGGTCGGCCCTTCAATCGCCTTGGCACCGCTGTAAATCACCAGATCCGCGCCCATTTGGTAGTAGCACTGCAAATCCTCTTCTGCTGCTGCATCGACGATCAATGGAATGCCGTGTTTGCGCGCCACAACCGCCGCCTGCTCCACGCTGAGATGGCTTTTCTGCACGCAGTGATGCGATTTGATGTACATCAGCGCCGCCGTGGTCGGCGTGATCGCCGCCGCCAGCTGCTCTGGCGAACATTCGTTGCTGTAACCGGCCTCGATCAAACGACCGCCACCCAGCGCCACCATGCTGCCCACCGGTGCGCCGAAGTTCACGTTATGCCCTTTTGGCACCACGATATCGTGCGGCACGCTGAGCGGCGCGGCGTGCAAATTCTCCAGCAGCCAGTCGTTATCTTTCACAATCACCGCCGCCACGCTCTGCGCAATGCCCGCCGAGGCGCAGGACACTACCACCGCGCTTTCCACGTCCAGCAGTTTGGCAATGTAAGCGCCGGTCTTGTTGACCAGATCTTTCATCTCGAAGTAGTGATTCAGACCGTAGCTGACGGTATCCACCACTTCTGCGGACGGCGTAGAAACACCGAGAATGGTCATGCGGCCCGAGGCGTTGATGACCTGCTTCAGGTCATATTTTTCATAAATCGAAGACATGATTCGTTTTCCCTTCATCAGTCAGATGCCAGTGACCGGCGATAACCACGGCCTGCGGCAAAATGTGTTGCTGACCCAAAACCTGTTCGCCTTCAGCATCGACGAACGGGCGGGCTTCCTCTTTGACGGTAAAAATGGTCAGGTCGGCGTCATAACCGGCGGTTAAGCGCCCTTTGCCCGCCAGACGCAGGCCTGCAGCGGCATTAACGGTGACGCACTCGATGATTTGCGGCAGCGTCATGCCAATGCTGAAGAATTTCGACATCACGTGCGCCAGGCTATGTACCGGGCCATTGATGCGGTTACGGCAGTAAATGTCGGAGCTGATGGTGTCGGGCAGAATGCCCTGCGCGATCGCCTGACGCGCCACCTCAAAACTGAAGCTGGCGCCGCCGTGGCCGATATCCAGCTTCACGCCGCGTGCGATGGCATTTTTCACCGCCGCTTTCAGCTCGCCCTGCGGCGACAAGATACGATTCGGCTTGCCGTTAAAGCAGTGCGTAATGATGTCGCCGGAGGTCAGCAGATCGGCGATCTCTTCCAGCACCGGCGGGTTGTTGCCGATGTGCACCATCAGCGGCAAATTGCCGGCTGCCTGCTGAATCGCCTTGGCCCGCACCAGCGGCTGAATGCCGTTCTCGCCCACCACGCTGCTGCTCATGCGCGCTTTCAGGCCGACGATAAAGTCCGGACGGCGCTTCACCGCCTGCACCACCGCATCGCCAGCGATCTGCGCCATATCGGCCAGCTCGTTTTGCGTCACAATGCCGGTGCGCGAGATGTTGATCAGCGCGCGCACTTCGGTGGTGGCCGAGCGCGTGTGCTGATAAAAGTCGTCGATGTCATCAGCGCCGGTGCTGCCGGCATCCACCACCGTGGTGACGCCTTGCGCCATGCCAATGGTGTCGGCGTCGTCGTGATAAATTGGGGATTTGGGATAACAGTGCACGTGGCTGTCAATCCATCCAGCGCTGACGTAGTAACGTCCCGCAAGATCGCGCTCCTGCTGTGCCGGGCCGCTCACCTCGCCGACGGCGGCGATTTTGCCGTGCTGAATGGCAATATCCACCAGCTGTTCGTCGCACAGGCGTGCGCGGCGCAGAATCAGATCAAACATGCTTACTCCTTACGTGTAGGGTCGCCATTCATGGCGACCGTCCAACATCAGAGAGAGATTGGGAACATCGCACCCAACACCATCGCGCCTAAAATCGCGCCGCCGGTGATCGGCTTATTCCACAGATAGAACAACAACGCACCCACCAGCGAACCGAGACCAATCGGAATCGACGCAGCCATGGCCGACAAGATAATCAACGGTCCAAGGAAACGGCCCGATGCGTTACCCGCGCCCATCATTACGTCTGCGCCGTAGGTTGAGTCGCTCTGATTGATGGTGAACTTACGCGCCAGGATGATCAGATAACCAATCGCTAAACCCACCACCAAACCGGTGGCCAGTGAAGCGGCGAAGTTGGCGACCGGGAACACGATGCCCGCACCTAGCAGCAACGCTGGCACGCCAAGGCCTACGCCGGTCTGGATCGCGCCGCCGATATCGAGAATCCCCACTAGCGAACCTTCGATAATGCGTGCGAACAGGAAGCTGGCACCGAATGCCGCTACCGCGCCGTATACGCCGGTTTCCATACCGGAACGCAGCATCGAGACAAACGCCACTTCGTTAAAAGCACCAATGCCGTACAGGTAATACATGTGCGTACCGGCAAACACGCCGGACGAGAGCAGGCCAACAAAAATCGGGAAAGACCAGTCGGCGTACCAGAACCCTTTGTTTTCGGTTTCGTTCATGCTGATGGCTCCTTATTTGCCGCTGACGCTGTTGTGGATCATATCCAGCCAGCCCGGAATACCCAGCTGGAAGGATTGCAGCAGTTTCATGTCGAAACCGCGGAAGAAGCCGCTCAAAGCAAACAGCAGCACGATGGCGAACATCATCACTTTGGTGACTTTGTTCCAGCCGCTCTCTTCCACACCTTTACCGATCAGGATCCCCAGCACCAAACCCGGTACGGCGTTGCCCATGATCAGCTGCGCCAGGCCGCCGAAGATGGTGGCCCAGAAGCCGGATTTCTTACCGGCATCAATCGCTGCCAGCCAGAAGATCACTGGCATCACGGTGTTCACCAGCAGGTTCGCTGCCGGCACCAGCACTTTCACTGCGGTGACCTGCAAGGCCGCCGGAACGGCAGATGCGGTGCTGTTAAGGAAGGCCACCACAATCATGCCGATGATGCCGCAGGCAATCGCCATGCGTTTCGGATTGTGCAGCGTTTCCGCCACGTTGCGGTTTTTCACCATCAATGCCGCCGCGCCCCAGTTCGGCAAAATGCGGTGATCGACGTCCTGCGTGAAAGAACCCGCTGCAACGGATGATGCCCAGGCGTTAAAGAAGAAGCCGAGACCAAAGGAGAAGTGCGATGCGGGATCGCCTTCGCAGGAATTGAGTTCACCCAAGGTACGGAATGCGCCCATACCTTGCGTGGTCGGTGCGTGGAACATGCGCGCTGCGCCCGCTCCCACCCCGACGCCAACCAATCCACCAATGATTAACGACTTAAACAAAATGATTAAAAACATGTCGTCGTACCCTTGTTGTCGTTTTTATTACGTCGCTATGAAGTCCACCTTGTCGGTGTCGATCACAGTGACGCTGACGGTAATGTCCAGCTCAACGCTGTAATTCCGTCGCTCACGCGCGAGGAAGAAGAACAAGAATTTTTCCTTGCGCACGCTCTCCTGCGCGCGCAGCACCCGCACATCCATGGGTTCAATGCGCAACAGAATCTTTTGGCTGGTGCGCAGCACTTGCTGCTGCACCTTGCTCAGCGCATCGGCAAAGGCTTTTGCTTTACTGTCGCCTTTGCCCTGCACCGTTACCTGCGTCTCGTATTGCTGTTTCATACTTAGCTGCCGTGTTTTTTAGTCCAGGCTTGCACCAGACGCTCACCCAGCTCTTCTTTATCCATAAAGCCGAAGCCCAGCACGGTGGCACCTTCATTGATGGCGGTCACGCCTTCGTCAATCGAACGCATGCCGTGTTTAGCTTTGTAGCCATATTTGTTCTGTGCGGTAATCGCACCGGCGCCGCCGCTGCCGCAGAAGGAGATGCCGAAGTCAGCGTTTTCCGCTTTCATTACATCGCCCAGCTTCATGTCGGCTGCCACGCCCGGCACCACCACCGCACGACCACCGGCTTTCTCGATGCCCGCAGCCACTTTCTGACCTTTACCCAGACGATCGCCAATCACTACAGTTACCATGTTGAATTCCTTAAAATTTAAGCTTCGTTTGCACGTGCAACTTCGATATGTACGGATAACAGCCAGGCTTCCTCTTTGGGCAGATTGCCAAACAGATCAACCACCTGCTGCGCCAGCGCCATGGTTTCCGGCGAGATATCTTCAAACAGCTCAGCTTCTACCTCCGGCAGCGCTTCGCCCGTCAGGGAGCGCGATGCCATCGCCCGGACATGCGAAGCCAGCATCTGCTGCTGCACGGCGTTGGCTTCGATGTGATGCGCGGCGTAGATCGCTGCAATTTGGCTTAACAACTTATCCGCCAGCGCCTGGATCGCTTCCGGCGTGCTCTGTTTCAGCGGGACAGCTTCACTCCTCACCTTGTTACTCCTGTTTACAGCGGACAATTACAGATAATTCGCGTTGAAAAGAAATTACGCTTTCCGCTGCAGGCTGTTGAGACGCATCTTTTCCACCTCAAAGTGGAAATCCCACGGGCGAGTGTGCGCCAGATCTCAGGACGCACGAAGTGTGCGAAACCGTTCACAAAATGCGAGAAATGATGGATTTACGTGGAGTAAAGCGGTGAGAAGGCAAGAAGGAATAAGGCCAGCCGCAGGGCTGGCCGGTTTATCAGCGGAATTTCTTATGGTTGACGTTGCGAATATCTTCCAGTTTCTTCGCTTCAGCCTTGGCTTCGTCCAGCTTGTTGGCTTGCGCCAGCTGATCAACCACATCGATCTGGGCAATCAGCGAATCCAGACCGGCGTGATAATCCTTGATCTGCGCGCTATCGGCCGCCTGACCTTCCAGTTTTTCCGGCGTGGATTGTTTAGCATCCGTCGCCGCCTGACGCATTTTGCCCAGCGCGGTATGCATTTCCTGCGCGTCGGAGGTTTTCTTCACCACGCTCAGACCATCTTTAAGCGCATCCATATCTTTTTCTAAATCGGCCGCAAACACGCTAGCCGAGGAGAACAACAGCGATAACGACAACACTGCAATCACATGCTTATTACGCATTGGTATTTCCTTTTATTATTGTCGGGCCAAAAAAAAAGCAGCCTTGCGGGCTGCTTTCAGAAAGCGATGACTCTTATTGTCCGGCGATTTTCATCTCCGGCAGCAGCACCGAACCGCATTGTATATTGCTGCGGGTTTCAATGTCGTTACCGACGGTTACCATATTGAGCCACATATCCTTGAGGTTGCCAGCGATTGTGATCTCGCTCACAGGATATTGAATTTCACCGTTTTCCACCCAGAAACCGGATGCTCCGCGTGAATAGTCGCCGGTCATACCGTTGATGCTGGAGCCCATCATCTCGGTTACCACTAAACCGGTGCCCATCTGCTTCAGCATGTCGTCAAAGCTGTGGCCCTGACCGGCAATACGCCAGTTGTGGATGCCGCCCGCGTGGCCGGTGCTCTGCAAACCAAGTTTGCGCGCCGAGTAGCTGGTCAACAGCCAGTTCTGCAGCACGCCATCTTTAATGATGTCACGCGATTGAGTGCGCACGCCTTCGCTGTCGAACGGCGTAGATGCCAATCCTTTCAGCAGGTGCGGATGCTCTTCAATGGTCAGCCATTCCGGAAGAATTTGCTTACCGAGCGAATCGAGCAGGAAGGTCGATTTGCGGTACACGCTGCTGCCGCTGATCATGCCAACCAGATGGCCAAACAAACCGGTTGCCACTTCCGGCGCGAAGATCACCGGCGCTTTCATGGTCGAGAGCTTGCGCGGTGCCAGACGCGACAGCGTGCGGCGGGCGCACTCGGCTCCAACCCATTCCGGGCTTTTCAGATCGTCAAATGAGCGGCCAATGGTGTACGCGTAATCGCGTTCCATGTTGCCATCTTGCTCGGCAATCACACAGCTGGAGAGCGAATGGCGGCTTGAGCAGTAGCTCTGCAACATGCCGTGGCTGTTGCCGAACACTTTGATGCCAACGTGGCTGTTGAAGCTGCCGCCTTCGGTATTGGTGATGCGCTTGTCAGCTTGTAATGAAGCCTGTTCCGCCTGAGCGGCCAGTTCGATAGCGCGATCGGCATCGATCTCCCACGGATGGTAGAGATCGAGATCCGGCGCTTCAAACGCCAGCAGCTCGGGATCGGCCGGTGCGCCGAACGGATCCACCGAGGTGTAGCGCGCGATGTCGATCGCCGCCTGCACGGTGCGTTTGATCGCATCCGGGCTGAGATCGGTGGAGGAGGCGCTGCCTTTACGGTTTTGATGGTAGACGGTAATGCCGAGCGCACCATCGCTGTTGAATTCGACGTTTTCCACTTCGCCATAGCGGGTACTGACGCCGATGCCGGTGGTTTTCGTGACCGCCACTTCAGCACCATCGGTGCTGGCTTTTGCCAGTTCCAACGCCTGCGCGACAGCCTGTTCCAACACTTTACGTTGTTCTGCAACCTGAGTAGATACGTTCATCGACCTGCCGTCTAATCTTAAGTATGAATTGTTTGAGTCTATCAGACTCAGAGAACAATTTCGCAGTCGCCCGATAAACTGGTAGGATTAGCCTCTTTTTTTTGGGAGCCAAGAGATGACAAAGCAGCCCGATGACTGGCTCGACGATGTGCCGGATAATAATGACGAAGAAGACGAAGAGATTATCTGGGTCAGCAAAAGCGAAATTAAACGCGATGCCGAAGAGCTGAAACGCCTTGGCGCCGAGTTAGTTGATCTGGGGAAAAATTCCCTCGACAAGATTCCACTCGACGAACAACTGCGCGACGCGATTGAACTGGCGCAGCGCATCAAGAAAGAAGGCCGCCGCCGTCAGCTGCAGCTGATTGGTAAAATGCTGCGTGCCCGCGATGAAGATCCGATTCGCCAGGCGCTGGATAAGCTGAAGAACCGCCACAACCAGCAGGTTGCGCTGTTCCATAAGCTGGAGATGTTGCGCGATCGTTTGATCGAGCAAGGTGATGACGCGGTCGCAGAGGTGTTTAACCTCTATCCGCACGCCGATCGTCAGCAACTGCGCAGCATGATCCGTAACGCGCAGAAAGAGAAAGCCACTAACAAGCCACCAAAGTCCGCCCGCCTGATTTTCCAGTATCTGCGCGAGCTGGCAGAAGCTTAAGACCGCTGCGGTTTTCCCCTCATCCCAACCTTCTCCCGCAAGCGGGAGAAGGGGCCGACTGAGCACCGCCTAAACATTCCCTCGCCCGCATGCGGGAGAGGGCTAGGGTGAGGGGAAAACCGCTAAATCACCGCCCTAACCGATCCAGCAATTTCTGGTGAATACCACCAAACCCGCCGTTACTCATCACCAGAATCGAATCGCCTGGCTGGGCTTTCTTCGCCACCATTTCCACCAGCGTATCGATATCCGCGCTCCACTGCGCCGGCTGGATGCACGCCTCGGCGACATCGGAAACCTGCCACGGAATATGGTGCGGCTGGAACAGGAACACTTCATCGGCGCGACCCAGCGATGGTGCTAACTCGTTCTTGCTCACGCCCATCTTCATGGTATTTGAACGCGGTTCCAGCACCGCCAGAATGCGTGCCGTGCCGCCCACTTTGCTGCGCAGCGCCGCCAGCGTGGCGAGAATCGCCGTCGGATGGTGAGCAAAATCGTCGTACACCTTGATGGCGTTCACTTCACCACGCAGTTCGAGACGACGACGGGCATTAATGAAGCTGCTCAGCGCTTCACCCGCATCCACCGGTTTCACTCCAACATGACGCGCCGCTGCAATCGCCATCAGGCCATTGTGCATGTTGTGCTCGCCCACCAGCGCCCAATTCACTTCGCCGACTTTCTCGCCGTCGAGCCAGATCTCCCAATGTGACGAGTCCGGCGTCAGCTTTTTCGCCTGCCAGTGACCGTTATCGCCGACGGTTTCCTGCTCGCTCCAGCAGCCCATCGCCATCACTTGCTTGATGTTGTTGTCGTGCTCCGGCAGCAGGATCTTGCCCTGGCCCGGCACGATGCGGATCAAGTGATGGAACTGCTTCTGGATAGCGCGCAGATCGTCAAAGATATCCGCGTGATCGAATTCGAGGTTGTTGAGGATCAGCGTGCGCGGGCAGTAATGCACAAACTTGGAACGCTTGTCGAAGAACGCGCTGTCGTACTCATCCGCTTCGATGACGAAGAATGGACTTTTTCCTAATTTTGCCGAAACCTCGAAGTTTCCTGGCACACCACCGATGATAAAGCCCGGTTCCAGGCCGCAGGCCTCGAGAATCCACGCTGCCATGCCGGCTGTGGTGGTTTTGCCGTGGGTTCCCGCCACCGCCAGCACCCAACGATCGCGCAGCACGAAATCGTGCAACCATTGCGGGCCAGAGAGGTAAGGAATGTTGCGTTCCAGTACCGCTTCCACACAAGGATTGCCGCGCGTCATCGCGTTACCAATGATCACCAGATCCGGTTGCGGATCGAGCTGGCTGGCATCGTAACCTTCTGTCAATTCAATGCCTTGCTGCTCCAGCAACGTGCTCATCGGCGGATAGACATTGGCGTCTGAGCCGGTAACGTCATGTCCCAGCGAGCGTGCCAGCATCGCCAGTCCACCCATGAAAGTGCCACAAATCCCGAGGATGTGAATACGCATAAAGAGATCCATTACTCAAAAGTTCGGCGCACAGTGTAACGCCGAGTTGAGAGGGAAGAAACGGATTAGGACTATGGTTTTTAAAGTTCAATCGGCTAAACTGCGCTCATACGTTGGTAGCTTGTTACAGCTGCTGCCACTCCATCGTAGATGCAGGGAATGTGTTATGAAAACGTTAGGCGAATTCATCGTCGAGAAGCAACACGACTTTCCACACGCCACAGGTGAACTGACGGCGCTGATTTCTTCCATTAAGCTTGGCGCTAAAATTATCCACCGCGACATCAACAAAGCGGGTCTGGTGGATATTCTGGGTGCCAGCGGCGTGGAAAACGTGCAGGGTGAGCAGCAGATGAAGCTTGATCTGTTTGCCAACGAAAAGCTGAAAGCCGCCCTGAAAGCACGCGGCGTGGTGGCCGGTATCGCGTCGGAAGAAGAAGACGAGTTCGTCATCTTTGAAGGCTCCGAGAATGGCAAATACGTTGTATTAATGGATCCGCTGGACGGTTCTTCAAACATCGACGTTAACGTTTCCGTCGGCACCATTTTCTCTATCTACCATCGCATCAGCGAGCCGGGCACGCCAATCACCGAAGCCGACTTCATGCAGCCGGGCAACAAGCAGGTTGCTGCGGGTTACGTGGTTTACGGTTCTTCGACCATGATGGTTTACACCACCGGCGTGGGCGTGCATGCGTTTACTTACGATCCGTCGCTCGGCGTATTCTGCCTGAGCCACGAGCGCATGACCTTCCCGGAGAAGGGTTACACCTACTCGATCAACGAAGGTAACTACATTCGCTTCCCGCAGGGCGTGAAGAAATACCTGAAGTTCTGTCAGGAAGAAGATATCGCCACCAAGCGCCCGTATACCTCGCGCTACATTGGGTCACTGGTGGCCGATTTCCACCGTAACCTGCTAAAAGGCGGCATCTACCTTTACCCCAGCACCGCCAGCCATCCGAAAGGTAAGCTGCGTCTGCTGTACGAATGCAACCCAATGGCCTTCCTGGCGGAGCAAGCGGGCGGTAAAGCCAGCGATGGTGCCAATCGCATCCTCGACATTCAGCCAGAAACGCTGCATCAGCGCTGCCCGTTCTTCTGCGGCAACGACGCGATGGTGGGCGACGTTGAACGCTTCATCCGTGAATATCCGGACGACCATTCAGCGTAATTTTTTCCCGCTGTAGCAAGCCCGCCTTAGTGCGGGCTTTTTGTTTTCATATTTCTGATTTTGGCCTGGCGATCAATTAACGCGCCATCTTCCGCATAATAACGACTCGGCCAAATTTCTGCGGGCGAAATACCAATCGCATCGGCAATTAATAATTCCCCTTTTGGCCACGGCCGCACTAATGCATTGGCGAGCGTGGTTGAACATAATCCAGATTGCCGCGACACCGCCGCCATTGACGTTCCTTTCTTTCGCAGAGCAGCAATAATATCGGCAGGATGCCAGTCTTGTTTTGCATTATTCACGTAACTCTCCTTAGTCCGCTTATCTGTTCTATTTACGATACTACGTTACTCGTAGTATCTGACAAGCAGTAAATCTACGATTCTCGTAGCCATGAAATCGACCTCCTCTCTCCAGCTAACCTTCCAAAGACGCTTGAAACAAGCGCGTCTGGCTAAAGGTTTGTCGCAAAAAGGATTGGGGATTGCAGCGGGGATCGATGAGTTTGTTGCCAGCACGCGAATTAATCGTTACGAGAATGGAATTCATCAGGTTGATTTGGATACAGCGCAGCGATTGGCGGATGTATTAGAAATTCCCGCTGCCTATTTTTACGCGGAAGATGATGCACTCGCCGAAATCATTCGTACGCATAAAAATAATTAAATTCGGGCTTAATGATTCGCTGCATCTAAATACGTGCGGCGATAAATTAATTATTGGGTCGCTATTTATCGCGACCCAACTTATTTCACGCCTGTTAACTTTATTACGCCGCAGACACGCGGAATTGCGCCATCGAATCCTGCAACTGCTGCGACTGCGCTTCCAGCGATTGGGTTGCGGCGCTGGCTTCTTCGACTAACGCGGCGTTCTGCTGCGCAGCTTCATCCATCTGCGTCACCGCCTGATTCACCTGCTCGATACCGCGACTCTGCTCTTCCGAGGCAATAGAGATCTCTTTCATCAGTGTGGTGACACGCATCACTTCGCTGGAGATCTCATCCATGGTTTCACCGGCGCGCGTGGCCATGTCGCTGCCCTCTTGCACCCGCGTCTGCGATTCCGCGATCAGCTCGCGGATCTCTTTGGCGGCGGTAGCGCTGCGTCCGGCCAGCGTGCGTACTTCATTAGCGACCACGGCGAAGCCGCGCCCTTGCTCACCGGCACGCGCGGCTTCGACCGCGGCGTTCAGCGCCAGAATGTTGGTCTGGAAAGCAATGCCATCAATCACGCTGAGAATGTCGCCGATGCGATTGGAGCTTTGAGTGATCTCCTGCATCTTCTCCATCACGTAGCCGACCACTTCGGCACCACGATCGGCGCTGTCAGAGACATTGCTGGCAAGCTGATTGGCCTCTTTGGCATTGCTGGCATTGAGACGTACCGTCGCAGTAAGTTGCTCCATGCTGGCGGCGGTTTGCTCCAGCGAGGCGGCTGACTCTTCGGTACGCTGGGAAAGATGCACGGTGCCCGCCGCTAACTCGCGGCTGCCCACATCAATCTGCAAGCTGGCTTCGCGCACCTGACTGACCGAACTGCTGAGCGCCAGCTGCATATTCGCCAGCGCCTGAGTGAGACGACCTAACTCATTCTTTCCGGCGGCTGGCAGCGGCTGTGATAAATCGCCCGCCGCAATTTGCTCCAGATGCAGAATTGCACCATCGAGTGGACGCAGCAGCAGACGACGCAGCAGTTGCCAGGCCAGCACAATCAGCAGCAAGGTCAGCGCCATGGAAACGCCAATCAGAATCTTCAGCTGCAGCTCATCATGCGCGGCCTGCGCCAGGCGCGCTGCCGAAACGTCATTGGCGTAGACGCTAAAATCATTCACTGCTTTCGAGTAATTGGCTGCCAGCGCCGACTGTTTGCCTTCCAGCACCTGATAATATTCATCGGTGTACTGCTTTTTCAGGGCATCAATCATCGGTGTGATGCCCTCTTTCTCGTACGCGTTATAGGTCGCGACGACAGCGTCAGCCAGGGTTTTGCCGTGAGCGGTGACCGTGCCGGCCTCCACAAAGGCCTGCAAATACTTATGAGAACTTTCTACTGCCGCCTGGGTTTGTTTGGTGACAACATCGCCGTCATCCAGTAAACCAATTTCAATTTTACGCACCGCCAATGCGGCGCTAGCACGCGCGCGCATCAGTTCGGAACGACTTTGATACAAGGCATTGAGCTCAATCCCCTGTATGCGGTTGAGCGCATCCAGTGATTGATTGCCTGCGTTGATGGCCGAGATGCCCATCGCGCTGACTGCCAGCAGCAGCAGCGTCATAAAAGCCAAAAGCGTGAGTAATGCTGTACGAATTGATAGCTGTTTGAACATGATTATCCCCGTTTGCAAGAAAAGGCAGAAATCCGCTGGCCCTAAAACGGAAAGATTATCGGCCGTTGATCGCAGAAACTTTATCCATTGTTGATGGTCAATTGGCTGACGATCACCCAGACTTCATTTTTACTGAACTCTGCCCCAGCAAAATTTAAGGAATGAAACGATGAAAAAATGGCTCCCGATGGCGTGTTTGTTGGTCAGTGGTTTTGCTGCAGCACAACAAAACCCTATCGATCAGCAGCTCGATCAGTGTCTGAAAGAGGAATCCAGCACCGCCGGTATGTCTCAATGCTACGGCACGGCCAATAAAGCCTGGGATAAAGAGATGAACGCGCAATACACCCAAGCGATGAAAAAATTAACCGGCGCGCCTAAAGACAAAGTGCGCAACGCCCAGCGCGCGTGGCTGACTTATCGCGACAGCTGGCTGGATGCCAGCCGCAGCTATTTTGTTAGCAGTCAGGGCACGATGGCCGCGCTGTCGGTTGGTGCGCAGGGCGTGAGTCTGGTGCGCAATCAGGCGCTGATGTTGCAATCAATTAACAAAGGCAGTTGCGCCAACCCCGACGATTGTTGATTAATGTAAGCGTTTAATACGCTTAGCGCTGGCATCGGCCAGCGCGCCCATTCATCTGCAGGGAGAAACCATGGCTGCTTATGCCTCCACCATCATTCTTGTTTGCCTCGCCGTCCTCAGCTATTTCGTTCATAACAGCGCCGTTACCATTTCGATTCTGATCCTGCTGGCGATTAAGCTCACTCCGCTGTCGCAATTCTTTCCCTATGTGGAAAAACAGGGCATTCAGATTGGCATCATCATCCTCACCGTTGCGGTGATGGCGCCGCTGGCCAGCGGCACGCTGCCTGCTTCTTCGCTGTTGAAATCGTTCGCCAACTGGCAATCGATTATCGCGATTGTGGTGGGCGTTTTTGTCGCCTGGCTGGGCGGGCGCGGCGTGAACTTTATGAGCGTGCAGCCGTCGGTGATTGGTGGGCTGTTGATTGGTACGGTGATTGGCGTGGCCTTCTTCCGTGGTGTGCCGGTCGGACCACTGATTGCTGCGGGGATCGTCTCGCTGTTTGTCACCGCGAAGTAGCGCCTTGGAGCATTCCGAAACGCCAAAAAGGGGGCATACTTTCAGAGTCAGTTGGCTATAATAGCCGTCACTCAACATATGACTAATGAAGGAAAGCCAGATGAGTTTGAACCAGGTGCCTGCAGGTAAAGAGTTGCCAGAAGATATCTACGTTGTCATTGAGATCCCGGCTAATGCCGATCCGATCAAATATGAAGTCGACAAAGAGTCTGGCGCCCTGTTTGTAGATCGTTTCATGTCTACCGCCATGTTCTATCCGTGCAACTACGGTTACATCAACCACACGCTGTCTCTGGATGGTGATCCGGTTGACGTGCTGGTGCCAACCCCGTATCCGCTGGTGCCGGGCTCAGTGATTCGCTGCCGTCCCGTTGGCGTGCTGAAAATGACCGACGAGTCTGGCGAAGATGCCAAACTGGTTGCGGTTCCGCACACCAAGCTGAGCAAAGAGTACGATCACATCAAAGATGTGAACGACCTGCCAGAACTGCTGAAAGCGCAGATCACCCACTTCTTCGAGCACTACAAAGATCTGGAAAAAGGCAAATGGGTGAAGGTTGACGGCTGGGACAACGCAGAAGCGGCCAAAGCTGAAATCATCGCCTCTTACGAGCGCGCGCAGAAGAAATAAGCCTCTTTCTGCCATGCATAAAAAAACACCGTCCAATGGACGGTGTTTTTATTTATGCCTCTGTTTCGCCATCTCGCCTTAACCAGTCACCGCTCGCGATATGCGTGCGACCCGCGACTGAGCGCTGATAGACATACAGCCAGGCACTGCCGTAAGGCGTCTGAATAAGCTGGCGTTTGTATTCGCCATTTTTGGTGCGCAAGGCATCAAGTTCGCCGAGCGTGCTGGCGTCAATGCGATACACCTCGCAATAGACGCTGCCTTCTCCTTCCACCACGCCCGGATAGTGACCCAGATTGTAGAGATCAAACCCCACAATCTGATGGTCGCTGAGCCACTGCGCATTCGTCATCCAATGACTGTTTCCCTGTTTGCGCCGTAAACTGCCATAGACAATTATTCGCATTGCTAAAACTCAAACTGATAGAGCAGATCCAGTGCCTGATCGAGACCCGACACGGCTTCTAAATAGAGTTTGGGCATCAGGCGATAACGCAAGGTTAAGGTCGCCAGTGAATCAAATATGCCAACACCGTATTTTACTTGTAGACCCGGCAACACGTAACCACTCACCTGCACCTGCTGGCTATCGCCTACGCCAGCGGTATCAACCGCGAGATTACTGACACCGAAGGTCTCGCCGATTTTACCCACAACCTGACCACTTTGCGCAACCCCCAATCCAACAAGCGCGGAAGTTAATGCGTTGCTGTCGCCATCGCTGTTGAGTCCCTGGCCGCGTAACAGGTAAGAAAGCGCTTCCTGCTGCGACATCGCCGGATCGGAGAACACTTCCACTTTCGGCTCATCCGCCAGCCCGGTTACCCGTAATCCGGCGGTGACATCGTCTTCGGTGGCCTCTGGATTACGGATCGCCTCGAGATTGACGTAAGGCTGATCTGGCGGCCCAGCGAACTGCAGCTCACCTTTACGTACCACCAAATCCTGACCATACGCATGGAAGCGGCCGGATGGGATATTGATCTGGCCGTTTAAGCCCAAGCCATTTTTATCCTGCACCAGTTTGAGATCGCCATTCAGCTTGGCTTTCAGGCCAAACGCCGAGAGCCGTACATCATTGCCGACGTGGATCACCAGATTGCTGTTGATCGGAATCGCGGCGGTTTTCGGCTTAATCGGTTTGAGATTTTGATCCAGCATCACCTCATCAGAAGAGACGCCGGTGGCGCTTTCCGGCACTTCCTGCACGGTAATGCGTGCCCACGGAATATCCACTCTGCCGTCGAGGCTGAATGCGGCTGGCGTGGCCTCAAACACCAGATCCGGCGAGACATCCATGCGCACCATCGGCGGCACGGTGACGCGGATGCGGCTGCCTTGCGCCGCCACGCGCGCGCGCCAGTTATCCAGCTGGCTCCAGTCGGCGTTACCGCTCAGGTTAAGATTGCCCTGCGCCGTCTGAATCATGCCGTTGAGCGTTGAACTCATGCCGTTGAACACCATGTTGAGATTGGCGGCGGTGAGATCGACCGGCATAAAGCTGCCATCGACATCCACATCGCTCAGCCCCAACTGACCAAACACCTGCGGCTGCTGCAGCGTGCCGCCAAGGCGCAGATTACTGTTCAGATTGCCTTTGATTTTCTCGCCCTGCATCAGCGCCGGATTCAGCATCGCCAGCGAAATATTGCTGATGCCGATGTTGCCCGACAGCTGACGACGGTTCTCCGGATCGGCGATCTGCACATTGCCGCTCAGCTGGCCGTTGTTGACGATATGGATCAGCCAATCAAGCTGGGCGCGACCGTTACGCAGCGCGGCATTCAGGTTCAGCGTATCGAAGGCGATCGGCAAGGTGTTGCCCTGCACGTCCTGCTCAACTTTCACGCCGCTGCCTTTCAGCGCGACGGTGCCGGTTGGCAGCGCGCCGTCGGCGGTCCAGTTGACGCGCGCATCACCGCTGAATACGCCGTTGAGTTTGGTGGCATCGGTGAGGAACGGTTTGATCATCGCCAGATCGAAGCGATTGAGCACCACATGCGCATGTCCGCTGGCACCGGCTTCAATCGGTTCCGGTACGCACAGCTGCGCGTTCGGGTTCTGCCAGCAGTGCGGCCCAATGGTGGCGCTTTGCTTGCTGTTGAGGTAATCAATCGCCATCGCGCGCGTCAGGCGCCATTCGCCCACTGGCGTGTCGAAACGCGTGTTGTTGAGGTTGCCTTGCCAGCGCTCCGTTTTGCGATCAAAGCTGCCGTTCAGCGCCAATTGACCGGAAACCGGTTCGCCCTGCACGTCGAGCTTCAGTTGATGCTGCTTTTCGTTGCCGTCGGCGTTCAGCGTCAGCAGATTCACTTTCAGCGCGTCCTGCTGCAATTGTTCCACACGCAGTTGCAGCTTACCGGCGATCTGATCGCTGGATTTCACATCGCCCTGTAACGCCACGCGACGGATTTGCAGCTGCTGCCAGCGCAAACCGGTAGCGGTGAGATCGGCCAGCAACTGCGGCGCCTGTAAAGTACCGCGCGCTTTGATGGTGCCTTTGGCGACGCCGCCCAGACCCGGCAGCGCGTTATCCAGATTTGGCGCATCAATGTTGGCATCGAGGTTAAGCGTGTCGCCCAACTCGCCTTTCACATCCAGATGGTTGCGGCCCAGCGCAATGTTCAGGCCGGGCACTTTCCACTGGTTGTAGCTGTTGCCACTCAAGGTACCTTTGGCGCTCACCGCGTTCTGTTTGACGTTCCCTTTCAGCTCCAGCTGTGGCACGCTGAGCTGCCATGTTCCGCCGTACAGGCTGCCGCGCGTGGCAATTTTGCCATCCAGCTTCGCTGGCCAATCCGGGTACTGTTTGGCGGTGTTGATGCCGGACAGCGTCAATTCGCTGCGCCAGCTGATGGCTTTGCTCCAGTCCACCAGCGCCGTCAGATCGATATTGCCCTGCAGCGCCGCCACGCGCAGCTTATCGAGCTTGAACTGCTGCTCGTTGCCTTTGCCGTCCAGCGCAATGGTCGCGGGCGGCACGCCTTCGCCTTTCACTGCGGTGCGCAGCGACATCACGTAATCGGTGGCTTTGCCTTTGAACTGATAATCGAGATTATCCGCCTGATACTGCACCGCGCCGGTGAGCGGCCAGCGCAGCTGCGGGCTGGTGAGTTTCAGCGCCAGCGGCAAACCGGCGACCGCAAGTTGCGTGGTCGCATCCAGCTGCGCACGCACCGGACCGGAAAGATTCAGCCCGAGCTTCAACTCGTCACGCATCGCGCCCGCAAGGTTCATTTTGATCGTCTCGCCCTTGATCGGGTCGAGATTGAGCGTGCCGTTCAGCGCGAAATTCACCGGCCAGTTATCGGCCAACGTCGCTTCACCGCTGGCGTTCACCTGGCCTTGCGGCGAATCGACATCGAAGGTTTCCAGCTGCAGATGACGATCGGCGGTTTTGGCTTTTAACAACAGACGCGTAATCGATACGTCGGTATCGCCGGTAATACGCAGCTGTTCACCCAGCAGTTCCTGCACGGTGATATCCAGCGGCAGCTGGAAGTCTGGCATGTCTGGTAACAGCGGCTTGGCGAACATCGCTTGCAGCGTTTCGCCCAGCGGCTTTTCATCCGGCTGCGGCTGCTGCACTTTTGGCTGCACCACTTGCTCATCAACCACTTTGGCCGCTTTTGGCAGCGCAATCAGCAGGCTTTGGATATGGGTTGGCGTCAGCGTCAGCGCGCGATCCTGCCACTGCAGGCCAGTAGTGAAATCGAGCAGGGAAATCGCCGTGTCATCAACTTTAACGTTGATGTTATGCAGGCCGACTTTGCTCAGCGTAATCGGATACGGCGTGCTGAGATTGGTGCTGCCGCTCTGCTCTTCCGGCGGCGGTGCGCTGGCCGGCGCCATTTTTTTGCTATCCACCACCACGCTGACATCCTGCAGCGCGATGTCATTCACACACACCGACGAATGCAGCAGGCAGTTGAGATTCAGCGCCAGATGGAAACGTCCGGTATCCACGCTGACGCCCGGCATTTCATACTTCACGCCGCTGAGCGTCAGGTCGCGCCAGCCACCTTCAACCTGTTTGATCGACAAACCTGGCACCCAACGATCGGCACCTTTCAGCAGCAGATGCAAACCCGGCGTGGTGCCCACCAGAAACGCGATGCTGCCAAACAGCAGCACCAGAAAAATACCGATGCCAATCAGGACCTTTTTCCACAGCTTCATAGTTCAGGCCCCAATCCTACATAAAATTGCAATCCATGCTCCTTGTCGTCACCAATTGGCCGCGCGATATCAAACTTGATCGGCCCTACCGGAGATGACCAGCGCACGCCGAAGCCGGCGCCGGTTTTCAGGTTACTCTGCTTGATGTCGTTGACCGCTTCACCGGAATCGACGAACACCGCGCCCCACCATTTGCCGGTCACGCTGTATTGATATTCAAGTGAGCCGGTGGCCATTTTTGAGGCGCCGGTCAGCTTGCCGTTGTCATCACGTGGCGATACGTCTTTGTATTTGTAACCGCGAATACTGCGGTCGCCACCGGCGAAGAAGCGCAGATCCGGCGGCACTTTGTCGAAGTCGTTGGTTTCGATCCAGCCAACATTGCCGCGCGCCACAAAGCGATGCTTATCGGCGAGCGTGCGAATCCAGACGTTTTGCGCCTGCAGGATGACGAAATCAACGTCCGAACCCCATGTGGTATCCGACACGTCGACCGAGTAACGCTGCGAATCGCCCCACGTCGGCATCAAACCGCCGCGCGAACGGGTGCGGTTGAGGCTGACGCCCGGATAAAGCAGCATGGTGGTGTTGGTGACGCTGGCCTGGGTAAAGTGATCGAGGCTCCAGCGCAGGTTAATTGCTTTCTGCCAGCCGCTGCTGCTGTCCCAGTTACGCGACATCGCCAGCGTGGTGGTATCGGCTTTGGTGTCGTTGAGATCGGTGCGCTTCACGCCGCCAGAGAAGGTGTAATACTGCTCGAGCGGACTTTTCAGCAGCGGAACTTTGTAGCTGAGATCGAGCTGCTGCTCCGGCGCAGAGACGTAGGCGCTGGCGGCCAGGCTGTGGCCGCTGCTGTTGATCCACGGTTTTTTCCACGTGCCTTTAATGCGCGGCCCGACATCGGTGGAGTAACCGACGCCGGTTTCAATGGTGTTTTCCACGCGTGGCGATACCACCGCATTTAGCGGTAGCACTTTGGTTTGACGGCCTTTATCAAATTCAGGCGCAACCACCACCGAGTTGAACCAGCCGGTGGCCGATAAACGGCGGTTGAGTTCCGCCAGATCGCGCGAGCTGTAGTGATCGCCCTTTTTGAACGGCACCAGATTATGCAGATAGGCTTCGTCAATTTGCGAACCCTGGAAACTCACATCGCCAAAACGGTAGCGCGGGCCGCTGTCGTAATTGATGTCCCAGAAGGCTTCGCGCCGTTCGACTGATACGCCAAGCTGGCTTTGCTTAAAGTCACCGTCGAAGTAACCATTACGCAATGCCAGGCTGGAGAAGCCATTCTTAAATTTGTCGTAGTCGCCGTGATTGAGCTGCGTACCGACTTTCGGCGTGCCCTGTTTGACCCAGGCTTGATAATCCTTGTCGGTGCGGGCTTCACCTTCAATCACAATGGTGCTGCCGCCGATCTTGACCGGTTCGCCAGGCTTAACGTGCGCGATCAATACCGGACGGCCACCTTGTGGCGGTGCCGGGCGCGATTCGAAATCGATCTCAGGTTCGTAATAACCGAGCGCACGCAGGCCTTCTTTGATCGCCTCTGCAACACGCGCGCGGAAGCGGCCGTCGTTCGACACTTCGTCACTGCCGATAGTGGACAAGCGTGCCCTGACGTTCTTCTGTAAATCCCCGCTAAGACCGTCCAGTTGCAAGCGCACTTTGGCTGCCTCAACGGCAGGTGCAGCAAGCAACAGGCTGGCCAAACAATAAATATGAAATCGTGGCACACGTACTCCTGTTAATAATGCCGGCCCCTATTCCGCAGGGGCGTTTATTCTCTGGAAGGGTATCACCACCGCGCGTGTACCCATCAGCATAGCCGCCTTTTTTCTGCCCATCGTCGTAAACCCGGCGACTAAGCCAAATTGTGACCTATTGTCGGTAAATGGCATAAACGATACAACAACCAAGCGGCGCTTCTGCTAATTAGAGCTGTTCACTCGGATTAATCCGAGCGCTTATCATGCCCCTATAGCGGCATGATAAGCGCTGCTGCTATAATCAGCGACCAGCAGGCCTCGCCTGCATCTTTTTCTGCCCCGACGTTAACCTTATCTTGTCGATATGGCGCAGACATTTTTGGCACGGATAGCCTGTTTGACTGGCAAGTACCGGATGTACGCCCACTCCCGCGCTGCCCAGGCCAAAAATGACAAGTGATTAACCCAACGGATCTTTTATGCTCGATAGCTTGCTTGTCATTCTTTTACTGATAGTAATCAGTTCATTTTTTTCCCTTTCGGAGATCTCGCTGGCAGCCGCCCGTAAGATCAAGCTGAAGCTGCTGGCTGACGAAGGCAACATCAATGCCCAGCGCGTGCTGAAGATGCAGGAACAACCTGGCATGTTCTTTACCGTGGTGCAGATTGGCCTGAATGCCGTGGCAATCCTCGGCGGTATCGTCGGCGATGCCGCCTTCTCGCCCGCCTTTAATAGCCTATTCAGCCGCTTCATGGCACCCGAATTGGCTGAACAGCTCAGCTTTATCTGCTCCTTCACCATCGTAACCAGCCTGTTCATTTTGTTTGCTGACCTGACACCAAAGCGCGTAGGCATGATTGCACCGGAAGCGGTGGCGCTGCGCATCATCAACCCGATGCGCTTCTGCTTAGTGGTGCTGCGTCCGCTGGTGTGGCTGTTCAACGGCCTGGCGAACGTCTTCTTCCGCCTGTTCAAACTGCCGATGGTGCGGAAAGACGACATCACCTCCGACGATATTTATGCGGTGGTAGAAGCCGGTGCGCTGGCGGGTGTGCTGCGTAAGCAGGAACATGAGCTGATTGAGAACGTGTTTGAGCTGGAATCGCGTACCGTGCCGTCATCGATGACCTCGCGCGAGAACGTGGTGTGGTTCGATTTACACGAAGATGAAACCACGCTGAAAACCAAAATCGCTCAGCATCCGCACTCCAAATTCATTGTCTGCGATGGCGATATCGACCACATCGTGGGCTATGTCGATTCCAAAGAGCTGCTGCTGCGCGTACTCGGCAACCAAAGCCTGACGCTGAACAGCGGTGTGAATATTCGTTCTGCGCTGATCGTGCCGGATACGCTGACGCTCTCTGAAGCGCTGGAAAGCTTCAAAACCGCCGGTGAAGACTTCGCGGTGATCATGAATGAATACGCGTTGGTGGTCGGCATCATTACCCTAAATGACGTGATGACCACGCTGATGGGCGATTTGGTGGGCCAGGGTCAGGAAGAGCAGATTGTCGCGCGTGATGAGAACTCATGGTTGGTAGAGGGCGGCACGCCAATTGATGACGTGATGCGCGTGCTGGATATCGATGATTTCCCGCAGTCTGGCAATTACGAAACCATCGGCGGCTTCATGATGTATATGCTGCGCAAGATTCCGAAGCGTACCGACTTTGTGAAGTTTTCCGGCTACAAGTTTGAAGTGGTGGATATTGATAGCTACCGCATCGACCAGTTGCTGGTTACGCGTATTGATGAGCGTCCGCCGATGCTGAATGTGACCAAGAATGCGCTGGATGAAGCAGAGTCATCGTAGGGTCGCCATTCATGGCGATCAAGCTAACAACCGCACAAAAAACTGAGGGCGCCATCGGCGCCCTTTCTTATGCTTACTTAGTTGTACTCGGCTTGCAGCCGCAACACCTGGCGATTGATTTCTGACATCACGCTAAGATGCTGTTTATCTTTGACACGCGGCAACATCACTTTGCCCTTATCAAACTCGAACGCGCCCACATCCTTGATGTACAACCTTCCTCTAAATAGCGTTTTTACATATTTCGCAATTTGCAGCGGATTATAGCGCTGGAAGATCTTCATGCTGTTTAACTCCTGAAAATGTTTAATACGCTCCGTCGTGACCAAATTTGGTACGAACCCATGAAGCGCAAATGAGGCATAACTATAGAGCATCCTTTCTTACCCATGTTCCGAAAAGGTGAATTATTTACTGAATTGACACATCATTACAGAATACTCTGTTATCAGCCTCACGAAACCCAGTATAAACCTTCACTCATTATGGAATTGTGGCATAGGTTGCAAACCTGTTAACTCATTGCGACAGACGCATCATCCATGCCTAATATTGCAGAAACATGAATAACTGGTCGGATCACCAAGGAGTTTGATAAATGCGTTTGAGACACACTGTGATAGCACTGGCGCTGCTGCTGCCTGGCCTGGCTTCGGCACATGCATTCAAACTGGGTGAACGCGTGCCCGCTGTTGGCGTTAACGACAAAGGAGAGCTGGTTTATCAACAAGATGAAGATAAGTTTAGCTACAAATCCTGGAATAGCGCGCAGCTGAGCGGAAAAGTTCGCGTCATCCTGCACATTGCCGGCCGCTCTTCGGCTAAAGAGCAGAACGCTGCGTTGATTGAAGCCATCAAAGCCGCGCATCTGCCGCACGATCGTTATCAAACCACCACTATCGTCAATACCGACGATGCGATTCCTGGTACCGGCATGTTTGTGCGCAGCAGCATTGAGAGCAATAAACAGCAGTATCCGTGGTCGCAGTTTATCGTCGATAGCAACGGCAGCGCGCGTCAGGCCTGGCAGCTGGAGAAAGGGGGATCGGCGATTGTGGTGCTGGATAACACCGCACATGTGCGTTACGTCAAAGATGGTCCGCTGACGCAGGATGAAGTGCAGCAGGCGATGAAGTTAATTCACGAGTTGTTGCAGAAGTGAGTGGAGGTCGCCATAAATGGCGACCCTACAGATCTTAAAACAGTGAGACGCGGAAACCGGGATTGAGGAACGATTCGCGCGGGGCGTAATCGAGGGTTTTGCCCTGCCAATCGTGGACATGCGCGCCGGCGGCAATCGCCACCGCATGGCCTGCGCCGGTATCCCAGATGTTAGTCGGCCCGAAGCGCGGATAAAGTTGCGCGCTGCCTTCGGCTACCAGACAGAACTTCAGCGATGAACCAATCGCGGTGGTTTGATGCTCGCCAAGCTGATGCAAATACTCCTGCAACTCCGTGTCGCTATCAAAATGCGAACGGCTAACCACCACTAACGGTGGGCGCGCTTCACGCGCATGAATCTGCGTCTTCTTGCCGTTCTCTTCTTTCCATGCTTTACCTTCCGCTGCCGAATACATCACGCCCAGCACCGGCGCGTACACCACGCCCAATACCGGTTTGCCGTTTTCGATTAGCGCGATATTCACCGTGAACTCGCCGTTGCGCTTGATGAACTCTTTGGTGCCATCCAGCGGATCGACCAACCAGTATTTCTGCCAGTGCTGACGCACATCCCAGCTCGGCGGATCTTCTTCAGACAGCACCGGCACCTCCGGCGAAAGCACCTTCAGGCCTTGCACAATCACGCGATGCGCCGCGAGATCGGCCGCGGTGACTGGAGAATCATCCGACTTGCGGGTCACATCAACCGGCTCTGCGCCGTTGTATACCTGCATAATGGCATCGCCCGCATCTCGCGCCAGCTGACAAATTTTATCTAACATTCTTTACCTCTTTTCCGCTGATTCTGCCTGTCAGACACCAACCGCCTATCTGCTGTTATTTTAGCAGTTGTCATTCAACAGCCTGCGACTGCGCTGTCTGCTGTGGCAATCTATATGAATATCAATACCATAGTTCATCAGCGGCGGCTATGGCGGGATGCTGAATACGCTATCACGGCGGCGTGACGGCAGATATTGGATGAAAGTCCGAGCTCCATCACAAATTGAAATGATAATTCGTCATGGTTTTACATTATTTTGAGAGGCCCATTGGACCGAACAAGGAACAAGCGATGTTCAAAGCGAGCATGTCGTTATTGGCACTCTGTATTACTGCCGCCACGGTACAGGCTGCTACGGTGGATCTGCGCATTCTGGAAACCACCGATCTGCACAGCAATATGATGGATTTCGATTATTACAAAGATACGCCGACGGAGAAGTTCGGCCTGGTGCGCACCGCCACCTTAATCCAGCAGGCTCGCGCCGAAACGAAGAACAGCGTGCTGGTCGATAACGGCGATATTATTCAGGGCAGTCCGCTGGGCGATTACATGGCGGCGAAAGGGCTGAAAACGGGCGAAGTACATCCGGTGTATAAAGCGATGAACACGCTGGATTACGCGGTCGGAAACCTCGGTAATCATGAATTCAACTACGGCTTACCTTATTTGCAAAAAGCGCTGGCCGGCGCGCGCTTTCCTTACGTCAATGCCAACATTATCGACGAGAAAAGTGGAAAACCGCTGTTTACGCCCTACTTAATCAAAGAAACCACGGTAACAGACCGTGACGGCAAGCCGCATACGCTGAAAATTGGTTACATCGGCTTCGTTCCGCCGCAGATTATGGTTTGGGATCGTAACAATCTGCAGGGAAAAGTACGGGTTGATGACATCACTGAAACAGCGAAGCGCTATGTGCCGGAAATGCACGCAAAAGGTGCTGAAATAATCATCGCTATTCCGCACTCCGGTTTGAGCAGTGAACCCTATCACGCCATGGCAGAAAATTCGGTTTACTACCTCAGCCAGGTTCCAGGCATCAACGCCATCATGTTCGGCCACGCTCACGCGGTGTTCCCGAGCAAAGAGTTTGCGGCAATTAAAGGCGCTGATATCGCCCAAGGCACGCTCAACGGTGTTCCGTCGGTGATGCCCGGCATGTGGGGCGATCATCTTGGGGTGGTCGATCTGGTGCTGAATAACGAGGGGGATAAATGGCAAGTCACGCAGGGCAAAGCCGAAGCACGCCCAATTTATGACAGCGCGGCGAAAAAATCGCTGGCCGCTGAAGATGCCGATCTGGTGAAAGTGCTGGAGCAGGATCACCACGCCACGCGCGGGTTTGTTGCCAAACCAATCGGTAAATCTGCCGACGTGATGTACAGCTACCTGTCGCTGGTGCAGGACGATCCCACGGTGCAAATCGTTAACAACGCGCAGCGCGCTTACGTTGAGCATTTTATTCAGGGCGATCCTGATCTTGGTCGCTTGCCGGTACTTTCCGCCGCCGCGCCGTTTAAAGCCGGTGGCCGTAAAAACGATCCCGCCAGCTATGTCGAAGTGGAAAAAGGTAATCTCACCTTCCGTAACGCCGCCGATCTCTACCTCTACCCCAATACGCTGGTGGTGATGAAAGTCAGCGGTGCGCAGGTGAAAGAGTGGCTGGAGTGCTCAGCGGCGCAGTTTAATCAAATCGATCCGCACAGCAGCAAACCGCAATCGCTGATTAACTGGGATTTCCGCACCTATAACTTCGATGTGATCGATGGCGTGCAGTATCAAATCGATGTCACACAACCGGCGCGCTATGACGCGGAATGTACGCTGATCAACAAAGGGGCTTCGCGCATTAAGGATCTCAGCTTGCAAGGCAAGCCTATCGATCCTGATGCCACTTTCCTGGTCGCCACCAATAACTATCGCGCTTACGGCGGCAAGTTTGCTGGCACCGGCGATAAGTATGTCGCCTTCGCGTCGCCGGATGAGAACCGATCGGTGGTAGCCGCCTATATCAGCAGCGAAACCAAAGCGCATGGCGAAGTGAAACCGCAGGCCGATCACAACTGGCGTTTAGAACCGATTAATAGCACCACGCCGCTGGATATCCGTTTTGAAACCGCGCCTGGCGCGAAAGCGACGAAATTTATCGAGCAGCATGCCGATTACCCGATGAAAGCAGTGGGCAGCGATGAGATAGGTTTTGCGTTGTGGCAGGTGGATTTGCAGAAGAAATGACGAATAAGGGCGGCGATTGCCGCCCTCTTGCTACTTACAGAATTTCCAGCAGCTCAACTTCGAAGATCAGGGTGCTGAATGGCGGTATAGAGGCGCCTGCACCGCGCTCGCCGTAAGCGAGGTTGTGTGGAATCGCCAGTTCCCACTTGGAACCAACTGGCATCAGCGTCAGCGCTTCGATCCAACCCGCGATAACGCCACTAACCGGGAATTCTGCTGGCTCGCCACGCGCGACTGAGCTGTCGAATACGGTGCCATCGATCAGTTTGCCAGTGTAATGCACGCGCACACGATCCTGACGTGAAGGGATTGGACCCTCGCCCTGGGTGATGACGCTGAACTGCAGACCGGTTTCGGTGCTGCTTACGCCTTCGCGCTGTGCGTTCTGCTCAAGGAAAGTCTGACCTTCTGCCGCCATCGCTTCTACACGCTCACGACGCACGCCTTCAGCGCGTTCGTGCACTTCACGCAGTGCGCGATGTACCACGTCAACCGGGACGGCCGGTGAGTTCCCTTCCAGCGCGTCGCGCAGGCCGGCGAGCAGTGCTTCTGGCTGCAGACCCTGCAGTCCAGACTCTTGCAGCTGCTGGCCTACCTGTAAACCGATACCGTAACTTGCTTGTGATTCGACGCTGTCGAATGAAGGGGTCGTCATCTTGATTCCTTAATCCCGGAGAAAAATAGAACCGGCAGCATACCAGCGCGGGCGGCTGGCGTAAAATCTCACGCGCCGCAGATGACATTTCCCGGCGAAACGGAAACAATACAGCGGTCAAATTTTTCAATGCTGCCAGGCACTTCCTGTCAGCATTGCTCATACTATAGCTGTGGCGAGGTTTTCACCTGCCACCGTCGGACACAAGAGAGAATACATGGGCCAGATCGCCCCACGACGTCGCAGGACGCGCGCACCGCGTACTTTATTACCTTGGTTGCAACGTTGGCTGCCGCGCATTCCGCGCAAAGCCGCCAGCGAGGAGGATTCACGAATGGCTTCCGATCACCCTTCCCGCGTTCCCGCCGCACTGCAGCGCGTCTGGCATTTGCTGGATGATGTGCGCTGGATGGATCCGCTGCCCGCTTTGCATCGTCGCGGCATTGTCATTGCCCTGCTGGTGCTGCTACTGGCGTTTCTCTGGCCGAGCAGTACGCCGCAGTATCCGGTTGAACGTCCGGCAGACACTAACGCTAAAGAAGTGCCGATGCAGGCGGAGATTTACGATAACAATCAGCAGCAGAATACGCCGCCGAAAACCGATTCGCAGGGCGAATGGCGCACCTACAATGTGGCATCAGGTCAGACGCTGGCGCAGCTGTTCCGCGACAACAATTTGCCGGTGAATGATGTGTTTGCCATGGCGCGTGTGGAAGGTGATGGGCAGCCGCTGAGCGCGTTACAGAATGGTCAGCAGGTGAAGATTCGTCAGAACGCGCAAGGCGTGGTGACCGGTTTAACGGTCGATGGCAGCAACGGTCCGGTGCTGTTTACGCGTCAGCCGGATGGCAGCTTTATCCGCGTTCAGTAAAACGCAGAAACAAAAACGCCGGCGCAAGGCCGGCGTTTTCGCATTACCGAGTGAACTTACTCAGCAACTACATTCACAACCAGTTTAGCGAAGACTTCGCTATGGATCTGGAAGTCAACTTCGTGCTCACCGGTGGTGCGCAGTACGCCTTCTGGAAGACGAACTTCACTTTTAGCCACTTCAACGCCTGCTGCAGTTACTGCATCAGCGATGTCACGGGTACCGATGGAACCGAACAGTTTACCAGCGTCGCCTGATTTAGACGCGATGGTTACGTTGCCCAGTGCGTTGATTTTCTCTGCACGTGCGTTAGCAGCAGCCAGAACGTCAGCCAGTTTGGCTTCCAGTTCAGCGCGACGTGTTTCGAAGAACTCAACGTTTTTCTTGGTAGCAGGAACAGCTTTACCCTGTGGAACCAGGAAGTTACGAGCGTAGCCCGCTTTAACGTTAACCTGATCACCCAGGCTGCCCAGGTTTGCTACTTTATCAAGCAGAATAACTTGCATTACCTTATCCTCTTAAAGTCGTTAATGGACAACTACCGATTACTGATGACGATCAGTGTACGGAAGCAGGGACAGGTAGCGAGCGCGCTTGATGCAACGAGCGAGCTGGCGCTGGTATTTTGCACGAGTACCGGTAATACGGCTCGGGACAATTTTACCGCTTTCGGTAATGTAGTTTTTCAGTGTAGCGATATCTTTGTAATCAATCTCTACAACGCCTTCCGCGGTGAAACGGCAGAACTTGCGACGACGGAAATAACGTGCCATTTGGCTAGTCTCCAGAATCTATCAAATCAATCTGCTCGGCATGTAACACCATTCTGCTCTGACCATTGCGTGCCTGATGGCAGCTAATAAAGCCTTCGAGAGTGAGTTGCGTGCCGACCGTTATATGTTGAGTAATCACCTGATGGGTGCTGCCGCTGATAATCACCGGCATTTGGCACCAGGCTTGCCGGTGGAAACCGGCTTCCTCTTGCACAGAACGATGCTCAAGCACGAACTGGCAATGAGGAATCCCTGACGGACTGACTTTTCGAACCGGCGTCTTGCACACAGTGCCAGACAGGCGCAGTCGATTTGCCGTCATGTCGGATTACTCTTCAGAATCCCCAGCTTCTGAGTCATCAGCCGATTCGTTAGCAAAGTCTTCGCGGCGATCACGACGCTCGTCTTTAGCTTTAACCATCGGAGATGCTTCAGTTACCGCGTGCTTAACGCGCATAACCATGCTGCGGATAACGGCGTCGTTGAAGCGGAAGTTAGTTTCCAGCTCGTCAATCACTTCCTGCGGCGCTTCTACGTTCAGCAGAACATAGTGCGCTTTGTGCAGTTTGTTGATTGGGTAAGCCAGCTGACGGCGGCCCCAGTCTTCCAGACGGTGAATCGTGCCCTGTGCACCGGTGATAGCACCAGTGTAACGCTCGATCATACCTGGAACCTGTTCGCTCTGGTCAGGGTGGACCATAAATACGATTTCGTAATGACGCATCGATAGCTCCTTACGGATTATTCAGCCTCCTGTCAGGGTCAGCTGCGGCCCACGGAAGCAAGGAACGTTATAGGTTGCGAATCATTTAAAAATGAAACACACCTCTGAATGCAGCTGAAAAATTGACGCGTAATCATACTGGCGTCCTTGTGGAAACTCAAGCGCACAATTCATCAAATGGCGACTATCGTGCCAGCTGATGCGGCTTTTTGTGCTAAGTGAGATGTCTCAGTGAGTTAGCGGGCGTTTGATCAAATTCTCTGAACAAGGTGTTCAATGGGACGATCTGGCGGCAGGTTGGTTAAGAACTACACTATTTACAGGCGCAACGAATAATCCTATTTGCCGCGTCTGAGAGTGCAATCCCTGTGAGTCTGGAGTCGATTATGAAAATGATCATTTTCGCCACTTTACTGGGTCTCTTCCTGTCTCCACCCGCTTTTGCCAGCTCCGCTGACTACGCGCAGCAGATGAGAAGTCACAGCAACGCGGCATCAGGCTATGTCTACGTCAATCGGTTGGATGCGCCTGCAAGCAGTAACCCAGTCAGTGCCAATACCAGCGCCGCCGAACGGTTGTCATCACAACTTTAGTTCGGCAACTTAAACGGGCTGGCGCCAATCACGCCAACCCGCATTTTTTATAAATGGTGTTTAAAGAAACTGACCAGCGCCGTCAGGGCCGAAGGCGTGATTTTGTGGCCGATGTTCTTTTCGGAAAGCGCGGTCACCTGTTGATTGAGTCCCGCCTCGCCTAACGCTTTCTGTAGACGCGCCGTTTCGGCAAAGGGCACCACTTCATCCGCTTCGCCGTGCCACAGCAGCAAAGGTCGATTCGCCAGTTTCTCCAGTTGCTCGCTGGGATCGTACGGCGCCAGCGGCGCTAAGCGCGCGGCAAAAGCTTCTTTCTGTTCTGGCGTGCGCGCCACCAGCGGCGGAAACAGCGTATGACTCAGCTGCATGAAGTAGCCGGAACCCATTAAACACGCCACGCTGTGGATTTGCGGATAGCGCGCCATTGCGCCCAGCGCGGTCATGCCGCCCATCGAGGCGCCCGCCACGGCAAAGCGCTCATCGGCAATCCAGTCGTTATCGCGCAGCGCCTTCTCCAGCAACGGCACTTCATCGATGTTCTGTTTGAGGATCTCCCAGAAGTGGGTCATACGTGCATCGGTATCGCCGTTATAACGCGCGCCGTGCATGTCCGCATCGGGTATGATCACGCGGAAACCGGCCTGCGCCAGCGCCACGGCAAAGTAGCTGTAAACCTCTTTTGATGAGGTAAAACCGTGATAGAACAATACCGTCGGCAAGCGCGCCTGGCGCTGACCAGCCGGTGATGCGTGAATACATTCGATGCCTGCCAGATGCTCCGTTGCCAACTCAATCATACCGCCTCCATTGAGAATGATTATCACTGGACTCAGTGTAAGCGCTGCGTCACAAAATGCGAGCCACTTCACATTAAGTTTGAATAATTTCAGCCCTAAACATTTAGCCCGTTTTGCCGTTGATCTTGTACCCCTTCAATAATCTCAAAAGGTACTTTATGAAGCGTCTTTCTCTCAGCGCCATGGGTCTCGGAATCAAGCTGTCTGTATTGACGTCTTTGAGCGTGGCAATTGTGCTATTTACTCTGACCTTAACCCTGAGCCATAACGCGGCACGTCAGCTGGAGCAGCTGGCAACCGATGATATGCAGAATCAGGTGCAAGGCATTAATGAAATGGCCACCATGTTCAACGCCACGCTGTCGGAAGAGGTGGCGAATTACACCAAACTGTTCCAAAGCTTCCTGCCAAAACGTTTTAGCCGTGATGACAGCGAACGTGTTCAGGTGGGCGAATTCAGCACGCCAACACTGCGAGCGGGATTGAAAACCCTCAACCTCGATCAAATCGCGGTGGATGATTTTCTCGATCGCACCGGTGCGGTTTCCACCATCTTCGTACGTGATGGCGAGGATTACATTCGTATCGCCACCTCGCTGAAAAAAGAGGATGGCAGCCGCGCGGTGGGCACCAAACTGGATCGCAGCAGCGCGGCCTGGCGCAGCATCAATCAGGGCACGGTGTATCGTGGCCTGGCGACGCTGTTCGGCCACCGTTACATCACGCAGTATCAGCCGGTGCAGGATAGCAGCGGCACGGTGATCGCCATCCTGTTCGTCGGAGTGCAGATCGATGCGCAATACGCGCTGATGCGTGACAAAGTGCTGGCGCGCCATCTTGGCGACAGCGGCACCTTCTCGGTTTTGAACGGTGCGCCGGGCAGCAGCCAGGGCCAATATCTGTTTGATCGTCACACTGAAGGCAAACTGCCGCGCTGGGATAACGCCACGCAGCAGCAACTGCTCAGCCAGCCGAAGGGATTAGTGGCGGTTGAACTGGATGGCGAAACCAAACTGCTGGCGTGGCAGCAGCTGCCGGGCTGGAACTGGGTTATCGCCGGCGAAGTGAGCCGTGCTAGCCTGCTGGCGCCAATCACGCACAGCCGTAACCTGTTTATGGCGATTGGGCTGGCGCTGGTGATCGTTTTTGCCATCGGCTTTATGTGGTACAGCCGCCGCGCCATCACGCGTCCGCTACAACAGGTGATTCATCTGGCAGAACAGTACGCCGCCGGTAATCTGCAGGCACATCTCGACTCTTCACGTCGTGATGAGATTGGTCAGTTGGTCAGCGCGATCAATGGCATTGGCGATGGGCTGGAGAAAGTCGTCAGTCAGGTGCGTTCGGCGGCGCGTGAAATCAGCAGCGGCACCGATACCATCGCCGCCAGCAGCTCCAGCATCAGCGAGCAGATTGGACGTCAGGCCAGCAGCGTGGAGGAAACCTCGGCCAGCATGGAGCAGTTTGGCGCGACTGTGGCACAAACTGCGGCCAATGTGCGTCAGGCGATGGCGCTGGTCGGTGAGGCGGCTAACACCGTGAATCACGGCGGCAGCACCGTGGCACGTTCGGTGGAAACCATGTCGGAGATTCGTGTGGCGTCGCAGAGCATCGCCGACATCACTCACGTGATTGAGTCAATTGCCTTCCAGACCAACATTCTGGCGCTCAATGCGGCGGTTGAAGCGGCGCGCGCTGGTGAACACGGTAAAGGCTTTGCGGTGGTGGCGGCGGAAGTGCGCGCGCTGGCACAGCGCAGTGCTACGGCAGCCAAAGAGATTGATGGCTTGATTGCCAGCTCAATCGATAAAGTGGCGGCCGGCCACACGCTCTCCGAGCAGACGCGTGATGCGATGAGCCATATCGTCAATCACATCGAGCAGGTTAAAACGCTGATGGGCGAGATCAATATTGCTGCGCAGGAACAGGCGGCGGGCATTGGTCAGGTGAATCTGGCGATGAATCACATCAGCCAGGCCACGCATCAAAGCAGCGATATGATTAACCAGTCAGAAACCACTGCCAATCATCTGAGTAAGAAAGGTCATCATCTGACGCAGCTGGTGAGCATTTTTCATCTGAAGGACTAAAAGCCACAGGAAGATGGCTTACACTTGAGCCATCTTCCTGCTTCAGGAGTTGCTATGCGTATTCTCTATTTGGCCTTAACACTGCTGCTCAGCGGCTGCGCCGCGTTCACCACCACGCCACAAGCTCCGCCACCACCTACGCAGCAAGCGCAGGAGATTTCACGCGCGCAAAGTGTTGGTCTGCCAAAGCTCGGCACTATTACCGCCACCACACGCGGATCGCCAGATGATGCGCAGCGCGCTATTGCCGCTAAAGCCAATCAGGCAGGTGCGGTTTACTATCAAATTCTGATGCTGGATGAAACCACCATTCCCAGCTTCTGGTACACCACCGCCATTCTGTATGGCGCGCCGTCAAGCGGCACTGCAGCGCAACAGTAAGCGCGCGCAGAGATCGTCGCTCAATGCACGCGTGCCGCGTAGATCGAGATGCTGCTGACACCAGCCATCGGCCAGCGGCGGCTCTGCCACTTTCAGTAGAATCGCGGCACTCGCCAGCTGCAGTAACTCGCGTGTGATCTCCCGCGCCTGCCCTTCGCGCGGGTTCGCGAGCTGCCAGCGTAACTGCCGCCAGCGGCGATCAAAGTGACGATTACTGCCTTTCACCGCATCAAACTCATCGTGCAGCATGGTCATCACTTCGGCGTGGCGGCCGAGCACGCGCCGGACATCCAGGCACATCACATTGCCGGAGCCTTCCCAGATGCTATTAACCGGCATCTCACGATAAAGACGCGGCAACTCGCTCTCTTCGCAATAGCCCATGCCGCCCAGCACTTCCATTGCTTCTGCCACAAAGGGCATGCCCGCCTGACAGACCACGAATTTGGCGGCCGGTGTGAACAAGCGTGCGTACAAGCGTTCATGATCGCTGGCCGGTGTTGACCAGGCGCGTGCCAGCCGCAACAACAAAGCGGTTTGCCCTTCCAGCTGCAGCGCCTGTTGCGCCAGCACCGCGCGCATCAGCGGTTGATCGATTAAATTCTTGCCCATCACCTGCCGCTGCTGCGCATGGTGTACGGCAATCGACAGCGCACGGCGCATCTGTCCGTGGCTGCCCAGCGCGCAGTCGAAGCGCGTCATGCCGCCCATCTTGAGGATCAGTCGCACGCCATCGCCCTCTTCGCCCATCAGCCAACCGATCGCATCCTGAAACTCCACTTCTGCGCTGGCGTTGGAGCGATTGCCGAGCTTGTCTTTCAGTCGTTCAATGCGAATGGCGTTGCGCGAGCCATCCGGCAGCAAGCGGGGCAGGAAGAAGCAACTCAATCCTTGTGACGTTTGCGCCAGAATCAGATGCGCATCGCTTTGCGGGACCGAGAAAAACCATTTGTGACCGGTGATGCGATACGCTTCGCCCGGCCCGCGCACGCCAAGCGGTTCGGCGCGAGTGGTGTTGCTCAACACATCGGTGCCGCCCTGTTTTTCCGTCATGCCCATGCCAATCAGCAGGCCGCGCTTCTTATTGCCCGGCAGATGATGCGCATCGTAACGATCGCTGAGCAGCGCTTCGCGCCAGTCAGCATAGGGTTCAGGCAGATGATTTTGCAGCAGCGGAATGGCGGCGTGCGTCATGGTCACCGGACAGAGCGAGCCCGCTTCCACCTGTGCATGCAGGATAAAACGCGCGGCACGTGCCACCATCGCCTGTGGCTGCACGTCGGGCTGCCAGCTGAGATTATTAAGCCGGCTGGCGCACAATCCCTGCATCAGCAGATGCCAGGCGGGATGAAAACGCACTTCGTCGAGGCGTTCGCCGCGCGCGTTGTAGCGCAACAGCTCCGGCGCTTCGACGTTCGCTAAGCGGCCTAACTCAAGGGATTCGGCGCTGCCGAGTTGCAAGCCGACGGAAGCCAGCCATTCGCGATCCCAGCTGGCACCTTCGCGTACAACGGCCTCGCACAGGGCGATATCACGCGTAAACAGGTTGCTGTTGCTGAGCGGATGGGGCTGGTTGAATACGGTGTGGGTTTGCCAGTTCATACAACGTCCTCCTCATACTCATTTTTCAAGTATGAAGAGGATGTGCAGTTATGCCTGGCCTGGAAAATTTTTTGCGGTGGGGATCACGCCTGACGCTGACGAACGGCTTCAAACAAGCAGACGCCGGTGGCAACCGACACGTTGAGTGACGAAACGCTGCCGGCCATTGGGATGCTAATCAGCTCATCGCAATGCTCACGCGTCAAACGACGCATACCTTCACCTTCCGCCCCCATCACCAGCGCCATTGGGCCAGTCATTTTGCTTTGGTAAACGGTGTGATCCGCTTCGCCTGCGGTGCCAACGACCCAGACGTTGTATTCCTGCAGCAAGCGCAAGGTGCGCGCCAGGTTGGTGACGCGAATCAACGGCACGTTTTCTGCCGCGCCGCTGGCCACTTTCTTGGCGGTGGCATTCAACGGTGCTGCACGGTCTTTTGGCACGATGACCGCATGCACGCCAGCGGCATCCGCGCTACGCAGGCAAGCGCCGAGATTGTGCGGATCGGTAACGCCATCCAGCACCAGCAGGAACGGCTTTTCAAGGCTCTGCAGCAGATCCGGCAAATCACCTTCCTGATACTGCTTGCCTGGCTTCACGCGCGCCACGATGCCCTGATGCACGCCGCCTTCAACCTGACTATCAAGCCATTGACGGTTCGCCACCTGCACCGGGATTCCCTGAGCTTCCAGTGCGAGGATCAGCGGCTGCAGGCGACGATCTTCGCGGCCTTTAAGGATAAAGACTTCCTGAAAACGCTGAGGATCGCGCTCCAGCAGCGCCTGCACGCTATGAATACCAAAAATTATTTCACTCATTACTTTGCTCAAGGTTGGATTTAGATCGTTGAATACGGAGGTTCAGGTGCGCATTGATGCGCACCCTACAACGGTTTCGTCAGGTCGCCCTGCAAGGCGACCTAACTATCAGGCTTCGTCAGGCTGCTTCTTCGACGCGCGCTTGGACTTGGTGGCGGCGGCGATTTTACGGGTTTTCTCGGAGACTTTTTTGCCTTTTTTCTCGCTTTTAGCCGGTTTCTCAGCAGCGGCAGGCTTTTTCTTCTCGCCACGGAACGCGGAATCAGGCTCGAAAGTGCCCTTCTTACCGGCATCACGACGACGTTTAGCTGGCGGTTTGCCGCCGCGTTTCTCACGCTCGCGCTCGGTTTTGCCTTCGCCGCGCGGTACACGCTTGCTGGAAATCAGCGCGAAGTCGATTTTACGCTCGTCCATATGTACCGCATCAACGCGCACTTCTACCGCATCGCCCAGACGATAAGTGCGACCGCCGGATTCGCCAATCAAACGCTGGCCCACCGCATCGAAGCGATAATAGTCATTATCCAGCGTCGAGACGTGCACCAAACCATCGATAAACAGATCGTTGAGACGTACGAAGAAACCAAAGCCAGTCACGCTGGAGATTACGCCGTTGAACACGGTGCCAACCTGATCCTGCATGAAGTCGCACTTCAGCCAGTCAGCAACATCGCGCGTGGCTTCATCAGCACGGCGCTCGGTCAGCGAACAGTGCTGGCCCAGCTGCAGCATTTGCTGCATGTCGTAGTGATAACCGCCGGTCGGCGTGGTGATGCCATCGACTTCGCCGCGCTCTTTTGCCAGCAGATATTTGATGGCGCGATGCAGCAGCAAATCCGGATAGCGGCGAATCGGCGAGGTGAAGTGCGCGTACGACGCCAGCGCCAGGCCGAAGTGACCCCGGTTTTCAGGATCGTAAACCGCCTGTTTCATCGAACGCAGCAGCATGGTTTGCAGCATTTCTGCGTCTGGGCGATCGGCCACTTGCTTCAGCAAGGCGGCATAATCGGTCGGGTGTGGCTTAGTGCCACCCGGCAGGCTTAAGCCCAGCTCGTTCAGTACGGTGCGGAAGCTTTTGATGCTGTCTTCGCTTGGACGATCGTGATCGCGGAACAGCGCAGGCTCTTCATTTTTCTCAACAAAACGCGCCGAGGCGATGTTGGCGAGAATCATGCACTCTTCAATCAGCTTATGCGCATCATTACGTGAGGTGCGCTCAACGCGCTCAATGCGACGCTCGGCGTTGAAGATGAACTTGGCTTCATCGGTCTCAAACGAAATGCCGCCACGCTGCTCGCGCGCGGTTTCCAGCACCTGATACATGTTGTGCAACTCGTGCAGATGAGGAACCTGCGCCGCGTATTGTTCACGCAGATCGGCATCACCTTGCAGAATGTTCCACACTTTGTTGTAGGTCAGTCGCGCATGGGAATTCATCACCGCTTCATAGTGTTTGAAACCGGTGAGTTTGCCGCTTGAGGAGATGGTCATCTCGCACACCATGCACAAACGATCAACCTGCGGATTCAGGGAGCACAAGCCGTTGGAGAGAATCTCCGGCAGCATCGGGATAACCTGCGACGGGAAATAGACCGAGGTGCCGCGCTGATGTGCTTCATCATCCAGCGGCGTGCCCGGACGCACGTAATAGCTGACGTCGGCAATTGCCACCCACAAACGCCAGCCGCCACCGCGCTTTTTCTCGCAGAAAACAGCATCATCAAAGTCACGCGCATCTTCACCATCAATGGTGACCAGCGGCAACTTACGTAAATCAACACGCCCAAGCTTCGCCTCTTCCGGCACTTCTTCTTTCAGCTTAGCGATCTGCTTCTCAACTTCTTCCGGCCATGTGTGCGGGATTTCATGGGTGCGCACCGCCATATCGACCGCAAGGCTGGTGCCCATATCGTCACCCAGCAGCTCGGTCACTTTGCCGATCGCTTTGGTGCGACGCGTCGCACGTTGGGTGATTTCAACCACCACCACTGAACCCATACGCGCGTTAAGCGTTTCTTCTTGCGGGATCAGGATGTCGAAACTCAGGCGGCTGTCATCCGGCACCACAAAACCGGTACCTGCATCGGTAAAGTAGCGGCCGACGATCTGGCTGTTACGCGGTTCAAGCACACGTACCACGCGCGCTTCGCGACGACCTTTACGATCGGCGCTGCCCGGCTGCGCCAGAATTACATCGCCGTGCAGGCAGAATTTCATCTGTTCAGCTGAAAGATAGAAATCATCCTTCTGACCTTCCACGCGCAGGAAACCGTAGCCATCGCGATGACCAATCACTTTACCGCGAAGCAGATCAAGACGTTCTGGCAGGGCGTAACATTGACGACGAGTAAACACCAGCTGACCATCGCGCTCCATAGCGCGCAGACGACGACGCAGCGCTTCCAGCTGCTCTTCGCTGGTGATATTCAATTCCTGCGCGATGTCATCGCGGCTGGTCGGCTTTTCGCGTTTTTCCAGCAGTGCCAGAATAAATTCGCGGCTTGGAATTGGGTTTTCGTATTTTTCAGCTTCTCTATCCTGATAAGGATCTTTTGACATTACGGTTCCTCCGATGTCATTTAATTTGGATTGCCACCGGCGGTTCGGACAATAAAAGTTGGTACAGCGAATCGTTATCTTTGACCAAATCGGCCAGCGTATACTTGTCCAGTTCCTTGAGGAATAGCTGGACCGCATCGTGCAATGCTTTACGCAAACGACAGGCCGGCGTGATCACACACTCGTCGCAGTTCACGAGCTGCAACGGCTCCATTCTTCGCACCACATCGCCAATGACGATTTTTTCCGGGTCCATGCCTAAACGAATTCCGCCGTTTTTACCGCGTGTTGCGGCGACAAAGCCAGCCCGGCTCAGTTGGTTGATGATTTTAACCATATGGTTACGCGACACCCCGTAGGTATCGGTGACTTCGGTAATGTTGGTCTGCTTACCTGCCGGTAACGTCGCCATGTAAATCAGGGCACGCAGACCATAATCGGTGAAACTTGTTAGCTGCACATATACCTCAGTGAATCATCGAACGTTATGGTTATGCGCCGGTCGGCGTGATGTTTAAATATGATGATAAACCAGAGCGTGGTGGCCGGTGCGTTTTTTCTGGCAAGTATCGATATCTGCAAGAAAAAATAGAGTGAGTGGAGTCAAAGATTAGAAATACAAAGGCCGGACAGAGTCCGGCCTGAGGAGATTATGCGTCGAACGGGTCGCGCAGAATCATGGTCTCACTGCGGTCTGGGCCCGTAGAAATAATATCAATCGGTACACCGGTCACTTCTTCTACACGTTTGATGTAGTCACGTGCAGCTTGCGGCAGACCTTCCAGCGTCTTAACGCCGAATGTGGTCTCGCTCCAGCCTGGCAGGGTTTCGTAAATCGGCTCAATGCCTTCCCAGCCTTCAGCCGCCAGCGGCGTGGTGGTCATTTCGCGGCCATCTGGCATACGATAAGCCACACAGATTTTCACTTCTTTCAGGCCATCCAGCACGTCCAGCTTGGTCATGCAGAAACCTGACAGGGAGTTGATCTGAACGGCACGGCGAACGGCAACTGCATCCAGCCAGCCGGTACGACGACGACGACCGGTGGTCGCGCCGAACTCGTTACCCTGAGCACACAGGAACTCGCCGGTTTCATCGAACAGTTCGGTCGGGAACGGACCGGCACCAACCCGCGTTGAGTAGGCTTTGACGATACCCAGCACGTAATCAACATAGCGAGGACCAATACCTGAACCCGTCGCTACGCCACCTGCGGTGGTGTTCGATGAGGTCACGTACGGATAGGTACCGTGATCGATATCCAGCAGCGTACCCTGTGCACCTTCGAACATGATCAGGTCGCCACGCTTACGCGCCCCGTCCAGCAGATCAGAGACGTCAACCACCATGCTGGTAATGATATCAGCAACCGCCAGCGTATCACTCAGCACTTTTTCGTAGTCAACAGCGTCAGTTTTGTAATAGTTAACCAGCTGGAAGTTGTAGAAATCGACGATCTCTTTCAGCTTCACCGCAAAGGTTTCTTTGTTGAAGAGATCACTCACGCGCAGACCGCGACGTGCCACTTTATCTTCATAGGCAGGACCGATACCGCGACCGGTGGTGCCGATAGCTTTGGCGCCACGCGCTTTCTCGCGCGCCACATCCATTGCTACGTGGTATTGCAAAATCAATGGGCAGGCTTCAGAGATCAGCAGACGTTCACGTACCGGCACACCGCGCTCTTCCAGACCTTTCATCTCTTTCATCAGCGCTTCAGGCGACAGTACAACCCCGTTACCAATGATGCTGGTGACGTTTTCACGCAGGATGCCAGATGGAATTAAGTGGAGGACGGTTTTTTCACCGTTGATGACAAGTGTGTGGCCTGCATTATGGCCACCTTGGTAACGCACGACGTAATTCGCGCGCTCTGTCAGAAGGTCTACGATCTTACCTTTACCTTCGTCACCCCATTGGGTGCCCAGTACGACGACGTTCTTACCCATTTTTTCAAAATCACCGATTGCTTAAAAATGGATTCTACCACCTGACTTTTACTCTTTCAGCACTTTTAGCATACGATTGCGCTGTTTTTTGCCTGAGTTTTGCTCAGCTCACAACATGTTGGGGGAACAGCGGCCAACAGACACAATTGAGTCGCGCGGCATCACAAAAAATTTACGCTGATTAACGCGCGTGCATACTGATCATCGCGTAAATCACCACGCCGGCCACCACTAAACCGCCACCAAAACGGTGCAAGAGACGATCGGGTAACTGCGTCATCGCCAGAATCATGCGTCGCCAGGCGCGTGGCATAAACATCGGTCCAAGTCCTTCCAGCACCAAAACCAAAGCCAGCGCCATCCAGATGGTTGAATTCATGATTTTTCCCAAAAAAAAGGCCGACAACATTGTCGGCCTGGACTTTATATCAGTTCTTAACGCGTGGCGTTAGAGGGCGCTTTCATATAGCGGAAGAAATCGCTATCCGGGCTCAGCACCAACACATCCTGATTGTCTGAGAAGCTGTTCTCATAGGCTCGCAGGCTGCGGATAAAGGCATAGAAATCCGGATCCTGGCTGAAGGCATCAGCAAACAGTTTTGCCGCTTCACCATCACCTTCACCACGAGAAATCAGCGCTTCACGCTGTGCTTCTGCCAGCGTACGTGTGACCTGATAATCGGCCTGCGCACGCAGTTTCTCTGCCTCTTCCTGACCTTGTGAACGCTGACTACGCGCTACCGCTTCACGCTCGGCGCGCATACGGTTGTAGATCGCGTCAGAAACTTCAGTCGGCAGGTTGATCTGCTTGATGCGCACGTCGACAACTTCAATACCCAACGCAGCCATACTGTTCGGGTTTGGAGCAGGCTCGCTGCTATTGGTTTCACGTTCTACACGTGCTGCCGCACTCGCAATTGCGTCATCCGCAGCGGGCGTCTGAACGTCATCATCGTTGCCAGCGCTGCCGGTGTTCAGGGCGTCACGCACGTCGGTGGTTAAACGGCCACGCGAATCAGTCACGATGTCTTTCACATCCAGACGACCCATTTCAGAACGAAGACGGTCACTGAACTTACGTTTAAGCAGCACTTCCGCCTGAGAAACGTCGCCACCACCGGTTGCCAGGTAGTAACGGCTGAAGTCACTGATACGCCATTTGATGTAAGAATCAACGATCAGGTCTTTCTTCTCTTTGGTAACAAAGCGGTCAGCCTGGTTATCCATGGTCTGAATGCGTGCATCCAGTGATTTCATGGTTTCGATAAACGGAATTTTGAAATGCAGACCCGGTGCGTACACTAACGGTTTGTTTTCGTCATCACGCAGAACCTTACCAAAGCGCAGCACGATGCCGCGTTGGCCTTCCTGCACCACGAACAGTGACGCGTAAAGCACCACCAGCACTACAATAATTACGGCGATGATTGGCTTACGCATCGATTACTCCCTCCCCTGGCGCTGGGTATCGTTGCGCAGCGCATTGGCGCGACGCTGATCCATGATGCTGTCTGGACTGTAAGATGAAGTATCTCCCCGATTCGCATTGCTATCGGACGAGGAAGGAGACTTCATTAAATTCGTCATTTTCTGACCGCCCTGGCCAGATGCCTGGCCACCGCGCATCAGTTGATCCAGTGGCAGAACCGTCAAATTGTTACCACGATCGCTGATCAACACCTTGCGGGTATGACTCAGCACACGTTCCATGGTTTCAATGTAGAGACGCTCTTTCGTGATTTCTGGTGCAGCTTTATATTCCGGCAGCAAGCGGGCAAAACGTGCCACTTCACCCTGCGCTTCTAACACCGTACGCTCTTTGTAAGCACGACCTTCTTCGAGGATACGTTGCGCCTGACCATTAGCACGCGGCTGAACTTCATTCGAATAAGCTTCAGCTTCACGCACGTACTGTTCACGGTTTTCACGCGCGGCAATCGCATCATCAAACGCGGCTTTAACCTCTTCCGGTGGACGCGCCGCCTGGAAGTTTACGTCCAGCAGGGTAATACCCATGTTGTAAGGACGGATGGTCTCGTCGAGCTCACGCTGAGTTTCGCTACGTACCACGGTACGGCCTTCCGTCAGGATGCGGTCCATGGTTGAGCGGCCAATAACGCCACGCAAGGCGCTGTCGGTGGCCTGACGCAGGCTGTCGTCGGCGCTGGTCACGGCATACAGATAACGCTCAGGATCGGTCACGCGGTACTGTACGTTCATCTCAACGCGCACCACGTTCTCATCCGACGTCAACATCACGCCAGATGCGGCCAGTTCACGTACGGCTTCTACGTTTACGGCGCGAACCTGATCGACGAAAGTCGGTTTCCAGTTGAGGCCTGGCTCAACCAGATGGCTAAATTTGCCAAAGCGTGTGACGACGCCACGTTCAGCTTCTTTAATGGTGTAGAAACCGCTAGCCGCCCAGATAACGACAGCCGCTACGGCAACGATGCCAACTATTTTGCCACCGCTACCGCCGCTGCGTTGGCCATTGTCATTCTGTTTGCCACCGCCCAGTCCGCCGAGTTTTTTACTCAGCTTTCGGAAGATATCATCCAGATCAGGTGGTCCCTGATCGCGACCTCCTTTATTTCCCCCAGAGTTGCCGCCTTGATTATTGCTGCTTCCCCACGGGTCGCGGTCCTGTCCGTTATTTCCGGGCTGATTCCACGCCATGTTTCTACTCCATTTATTGTATTTACGGCTTACCCTTCATCTTTCAGATTGTAGCGGCGTTGGCTGCTTTCACTCATCCCGGTCACTTACTGATGTAAGCTCCCGGGAATTCGTTCAATTGCCGCCTTGCTACAACCTGAAATCTTTTGGGTAAGATCGGTTAGGCAACGGTCAAACAATATAACTGGCTAGCGACGGCTCTTGTTTACACAGACGACGCCAATCAACGATCGGCATACGCACGTGCAAACTCACACAGCCATCATCTTCATTCCATTCTTTTTCTATAGCATGCAACTGATAAAAACGACTGCGTAAACGGCCCGCTTCCGGCGGCAGACGTAAATCGTACTGCGCAATTTCACCGGCCAAACGCTCAGAAAGCGCCTGCCACAGTAACGGCAGACCCACGCCGCTCTGTGCAGATAACCAAACGCGAATCGGTTGGTTCTCTTCGTTGCGATCGATACGTGGCTCAAAGTCCTCCAGCATATCGATTTTGTTCATGACCATCAGGGCTGGAATTTCATCGGATTCTATTTCTACCAGCACTTCATTCACGGCTTCGATGTTGTCATTGATACGTAAATCAGCCGCATCAACCACATGGAGCAGCAGCGCGGCCTGACGCGTTTCCTGCAGCGTAGCTTTAAACGCAGCCACTAAGTCATGTGGCAAATGACGAATAAATCCAACGGTATCCGCTAAAACCACTTCACCAACATCTGCAACATTCAGGCGACGTAAAGTCGGGTCAAGCGTCGCAAACAGTTGATCTGCCACATAAACATCAGCGGAGGTTATCGCATTAAACAGAGTAGATTTGCCTGCGTTGGTGTAGCCCACCAAAGAAACGGTTGGCACGTCAGCTTTAGCACGTGATTGGCGGCCCTGATCGCGCTGCTTCTCAACACGCTCAAGACGGGAAAGGATCAGGCTAATTCGATTGCGGAGTAAACGACGGTCCGTTTCCAACTGGGTTTCACCCGGACCACGTAAACCGATACCGCCTTTTTGGCGTTCAAGATGCGTCCATCCACGCACTAAACGTGTTGCCATATGGCGTAACTGTGCCAGCTCGACCTGTAATTTACCCTCATGGGTACGGGCGCGCTGAGCGAAAATATCAAGAATTAGGCCGGTGCGGTCGACAACACGACATTCACACACACGCTCTAAATTACGTTCCTGAGCAGGCGTTAAGGCATGATCGAATAAAACGACCGATGCTCCACTCGCTTTCACCGCATCGGCAATTTCAACTGCCTTTCCTTCACCGACAAAATATTTGGGATGTGGCGCTTTACGGCTGCCCGTAATGACTTGCAGCGCTTCAACGCCCGCAGAAGAGACAAGAGTTTCAAACTCCTGCAAATCTTCCAGCTCTTTGTCTTGGGAGAACCAGATGTGTACCAGTACGGCCTGCTCACCGGCTTCATAACGGTCAAACAAGCTATAACCTCGCTAAAATAAAATAACCAGGACAGGAAAACGTGCTCGTTCTCCAGCCCTGGCTTTACGGCAGCGCAAAATTATTCTGCGTTATCGCCGTCTTGTTGTGGCTGCGACTGAGCGCCTTGATTGCTTCCGCTGTGATGATAGTTGCTGCTACCACCGCTGCCGCCCGCGTTATTGCTATGGTGCGACACTGGGCGAGAAGGAACCACTGTAGAGATGGCGTGCTTATACACCATCTGGCTGACCGTGTTTTTTAACAGAATGACGAACTGATCAAAGGATTCAATTTGCCCTTGCAGCTTAATACCATTCACCAAATAGATCGAAACCGGTACACGTTCACGACGCAATGCGTTCAAAAACGGGTCTTGTAAAGATTGCCCCTTAGCCATTCTATCTTTTCCTTATATGCTTGTTGTTTGTTGCTTTAAGAACCGTGGTTCAGAAAAACTGCGTAAAAATTTGCGCACGATAACCAATCAATTGTACACAATCATCCCTGCTACGCACTAACTACCTTAAGCACCGCATTACGCGCTAACTCTGGCTCATCACTGTTTAACCAGTGTACTTCAGGCCAGCCACGTAACCAGGTCATCTGGCGTTTAGCGAGCTGCCGAGTGGCGCAAATTCCCCGATAAACCATTTCGTCGTAATCGATTTCGCCTGATAAGTAAGACCACATCTGACGATAACCTACACAACGAATGGAAGGCATGTCCGTATGCAAATCACCTCGCGCAAACAGTGCACGAGCCTCCGCTTCAAATCCTGACGCTAGCATCTGGTCGTAACGCAACGCAATGCGTTGATGTATCAGTTCGCGACTCGCAGGGGCGATTGCAAACTGGTACACGTCGTAGGGTAACGCTTCGCCGGAGGTTTTTGTCAGTTCCGTTAAAGTTTTACCCGAAATAAAAAAAACTTCCAGTGCTCGCGAAAGTCTCTGCGGATCATTCGGATGAATACGACTACCGGCGACCGGATCGATTTCACACAGCTGACGGTGCAGGGCTTCCCACCCTTTCTCCGCCGCCATTTGCTCTATTCGCTGACGCACCTCGGGATCGGCCGAGGGCAACGGCGACAATCCTTCAAGCAACGCCTTGAAGTAGAGCATGGTTCCACCAACAAGCAACGGAATCTTCCCCTTACGGGTGATCTCCGCCATTTCTGCCAACGCATCGCGACGAAATTCAGCGGCGGAATAGGCCTCCGCCGGATCGCGAATGTCCAGCAAACGATGGGGCGCCAGTGCTAACTCTTCTGCCGACGGTTTCGCCGTGCCAATATCCATCCCGCGATAGATTAAGGCAGAGTCAACGCTAATAAGTTCCACCGGAAGTTGCTGACGCAGCGAAATCGCTAATGCCGTCTTACCGGAGGCGGTAGGCCCCATCAAAAAAATTGCCTTTGGCCGGCTAGCCTGGTTTAGTTCACTCATGCTTCAACGCGTTCAGCGCGCTCTCAATCTCAATGGTCTGTAACAGACCTGAAGGCGGCGACTTCAGCAGTTGCGGGCAGAGCCTTTCCAGCTCTGCCAGCAGTGCAATCGCCTGCGAGTGATTCCAGTGAGCGTCTTCTGCATCATCGCGACGCGCCAGCCATTGGGCCAACGTGGATGCAGAAACCTCTTGCTGCCGGGCCAGGTAGCCTAACAGTTCTGGAATCAAGATTTGTAAATTTTGTGTTCGTAACGGTAAAGGCACCGCACGTAGCGTCACGTGCTGCCCTTCTCGTTGTAAATCAATGCCCATCTGGCTTAGCAGCGCGGCGTGCTCGGCGATAGCGGCCAGCTCCGGCGCGGCAATTTTCAGGCGTACCGGGATCAGCAATGGCTGCGGTTTTAAGCCCTCATCGCCTGGTTGCAGCTGGGCCTGTTTTAACCAGCGTGCCGCCACGGCCAGCGATAACAATTGCAGCGCACTCCCCCGTTCCAGCAGCGCATAACGATCCTGTAAAACGCTTAACACGCGGCCAAAACTTTGCGCGTGGGCGGCCAGCGGTGCTTCACGCGTTTCCGCCTGACGCACCGGAGCCGCCGCAGGAACTGGCGCAGCGCACGGCGTTTCTACCACCGGCGTTTTCATCAACTGCTTATACGCATTGCCTTCACGCGCACTGTAAACCGGCTCTTTATTCTGCCAGTTTGCACCCGCCGCCGCAGAAGTGCCGCCGCTGCGTGGCGTGTTGCTGGGCTGGGCAAAGTGGTTCGCACCTGCCGCCTGGCGGTTTTCTGGCTGCCACTTCGGTGCCGGCTCTTCGGCGTGGGCGATGGGCAATTCCGGCGCGCGGCTGGCTTGCAGCGCACTCATCACGCCTTGCCAGATAAAATCATGTACCAGACGCGACTGATGGAAACGCACCTCATGCTTAGCCGGATGGACGTTGACATCTACCTGATGCGGATCGATCTCCAGATAGAGCACGTAAGCCGGTTGCTGATCATCACCCAGCTGCGTTTGATACGCCTGACGAATCGCGTGATTGATCAGTTTGTCGCGCATCATGCGTCCGTTGACGTAGCAATATTGCAGGTCGGTAACCTGGCGCGAGCCGTTAGGATCGGCGACCCAACCGCGCAGCGCTAAATCGTCGTGCTGCCACTCAATGCGTAAAGCGTGCTGCATAAACGTGGTGCCGCAAATGGCACCTAAACGCCGCTCCCGCTGCGTATTTTCACTGACCGCGCGATACTGGCGCATCAACTTACCGTTGTGGCTAAGCGAGATGGCGACGTCAAAGCGTGCCAGCGCAATGCGACGAATCACCTCATCGATGTGGGTAAATTCGGTCTTTTCGGTGCGCATGAATTTGCGGCGTGCGGGCGTGTTGTAGAACAGGTCGAGCACTTCCAGCGATGTACCCACCGGATGCGCAGCCGGTTTCACCGTCACATCCATATCGCGCCCTTCCGCGTAGGCTTGCCAGGCTTCGCTTTGATTGGCGGTGCGTGAAGTCAGCGTTAAACGAGAAACAGAACTGATACTGGCAAGCGCTTCGCCACGAAAACCGAGGCTCATGATCGCCTCAAGGTCATCGAGCGAGGCTATTTTGCTGGTCGCATGCCGCGCCAGCGCCATCGCCAGTTCGTCTTTGGCGATGCCGCAGCCGTTGTCGCGAATGCGGATGAGCTTCGCGCCACCTTTCTCGATATCGACATCAATGCGCGTGGCACCGGCATCCAGGCTGTTTTCCACCAGCTCTTTTACGACCGACGCCGGACGCTCAACCACTTCGCCTGCGGCAATCTGGTTCGCCAGCTGCGGCGGTAAAATCTGTATTGGCATGGTGGTGATCCTTCTGGCTGGTTGGCTCACGAGGAGCCAACAATCAGGATTGCGGAATTTTTAAGTTTTGCCCCAGCATCACATTGCTCGACTTCATATTATTCGCCTGCATGATGGCTTTCGAGCTCACGCCATAGCGCGCGGCAATGGCCGTCAGCGAATCGCCGCGCACCACTTTATGCCGGGTTGGACGACTCGCCGCCGCCACGCTAACGCTGGATTTCGCGGGCACCTTCAGGCGCTGTCCTACCCAAACCACATCGCGCTTCAGGCTATTCATCTCACGTAACGTCGCCATGCTCACGCCATATTTTGCCGCGATGCCGGACAGCGTCTCGCCACGCGTCACGGTATGACGCTGCGTCGCGCCGGTATATTGCACCGTGCCGGTCGCCGGGTTGCTGGCGACGCTAACCGCTGGTGCGCTGTCCAGCGGCCGGTTTTCCTCCTTTGGGATCGATTGCAGCGGATGCGTAAGGAAATAATTGCGCAGGCCTTTATAAATCGACTGAGCAATCTTCTCCTGATACGCGCTGCTGCCAAGCAGCCGCTCCTCCGCGGCATTACTAATAAAGCCGGTTTCGACCAGTAAAGAAGGAATATCCGGGGAACGTAAAACGCCAAGGCTGGCATGTTCCGGCAGACGTTTATGCAGCGGCGTGATACCGCGCAGCTGCTGCAGGACTTTGACGGCGACGTCATAACCTACACGCTGTGAATGACCAAACTGCAAATCCAGAACCGCCTGGCTGAGATAGGGATCGGCCTGACTGTTCGCCAGCAGATCGCCTGCGCCGCCCAGCAGCTCAGATTGTTTCTCTTTCTGTTCCAGCCAGTTCGCCATTTCGTTATTGGCGCGGCGGTTAGACAGCACCCAAACCGATGCGCCGGTGGCCGAATGATTCGGTGCGGCGTCGGCGTGAATGGATACCAGCAGATTCGCGTTCTCTTTACGCGCCACTTCGGAACGGCCCATCACCGAGATGAAATAGTCGCCGTTACGCGTCAGCACCGGTTTGAACATCGGATCCTGATCCATCAGCGCTTTCAGTTTACGCGCAATCGAGATGGTGACATTTTTCTCGTGCAAACCGTGCTGACCTGATGCACCAGGATCCTGGCCGCCGTGTCCGGCATCAATCGCCACAATCACCACATCGTTGCGGCTAACCGAGTTGCCGGGACGCACGGTGGTATTGCTGCTGGTTACCGCAGTCACCTGATTGGCGTTGAACGGATTGCCCTGGCTGCTGCTTTGCGGCTGGCTTTCACGTGCCGTGGTGACAGGTGCGGCAACGGCCGGACGCTTCGCTGGCTGCGTCCCACGAATGGTGAACACCACGCGATAATTACTGCCATCGCGCTGGGTGCTGGCGCGCGTCTGTGCGGCCTGCGTCAGTTCGAACACTAAACGCAGGCTTTGCTTATCCTTTGGCTGGCTATGGCGAATGCGCTGCACAATATTTTCGCCGCTAAAATTCAGCGGCAAACCTTTAATCGCGCCGCTTTGACGAATATCCAGCACCACACGATTGGGATTATGCAGCGGGAAAAAGCCATACACCGGCTGACCGTTAAAGCTCAGCGTGACGGTGGCCTGGCTATCGCCATTTTCAACTTTGATATCTGATAACGTGGCAGACAACGCCGAGGCAGAAAACAGGCACAGCAAGCCCAGTACAATGATTCTCATCCGTGACATCATGCCGGATCCCTGCCTTGCTGGAATTGGGTTAACAGCGCTTCACCCGTGGCGGAAACCGCGCTAATTTCGGCTTCACGCGCTGCATCAACATAGCGCAACGTCAGCGCTAAATCGGGCTCAGGCAGCACGCCGGTGCCCTGCTGCGGCCACTCCACCAGACAAAGCGCATCGCCGGTGAAATAGTCGCGGATGCCCATGAACTCTAGCTCTTCGGGATCGGCAAGACGATAGAGATCGAAATGGTACAACGTGCGAGAGCCGAGCTCGTAGGGCTCGACCAGCGTATAAGTTGGGCTTTTGACATTGCCTTGGTGGCCGAGCGCCTGCAGAAAACCACGGCTAAAGGTGGTCTTACCGGCCCCCAAATCGCCATAAAGATAGATCACCAGCGCGCTGTTGCAGACGCGCGCCAATTGCGCACCCAGATTCAGGGTTGCCGCCTCATCGGGCAAAGGGATAACACAGGTCTTCATGCTTTATTGTTGGATCATCTCTGGATTAACAAACTGCCACAGCAGCTCGAACAAATCAGTGGCTAACATGCCGCGTGTACCGCGCTGACGCGCGACGGCATCGGCTGTTGCCCCATGCGCGACACAGCCTGCGCAGGCTGCATCAAGTAAAGTCAGTTTCTGGCCGAGCAGAGCGGCGATAATTCCGCTCAACACATCGCCCATGCCGCCGGATGCCATGCCGGCGTTGCCCACATCAGCAATCGCGATGTCACCTGCCGCGCTGGCAATCACCGTGCCCGCGCCTTTTAATACCACCACGCCGCCGTAGCGTTTCGCCAGGGCGCGCGCAGCATGTAAGCGGTCACTCTCAATCTCGCTGGTTTTCACCCCCAGCAAGCGCGCAGCTTCGCCGGGATGCGGCGTAATGATGCGATTCTGACGGTTATCCTGCTTGATTGCCAGCAGGTTAAGCGCATCCGCATCCCAAAGCATCGGCTTTTCACTGGCCGCAATCTTTTTCAGTGCCTTCTGCGCCCAATCACGCTGGCCAAGCCCCGGTCCAACGGCGATGACATCCGCCCACTCCAGCGCCTGATTCAGACGTTCATCGCTCAGCGCATCAACCATTAGCTCCGGTCGCGCGGTGAGAATCGGGCCAATATTATCTTCATGCGTCAGCACGCGCACAAGTCCGGCACCGGTTCGCAATGCGGCTTCACCGGTCATGCGAATCGCACCCGCCGTGCCGCTATCGCCACCGACCACCAACAGCCGACCTTGATCGCCTTTGTGTGAGGTCGCACGACGCGGTTTCAGCCAGCGCGTTAAATCCCCGGCGTCATAGCGTGAAATCGGTGCCTGTTCAGCGGCAAGGTACGCCGACAAACCCAACTCATGGTTATGCAGCACGCCAACGTAATCACGTGCTTTGCCGGTCAGTTGGCCGGGTTTCAGCGCAATCATGCTCAGCGTGTGATCGGCGATGACCGTCTCGCCCGGCGCCGTGCCGTTAGCCGCCAGCAAACCGGAAGGAATGTCGATCGCCAGCACCGGTGCGGCATGGGCGTTGATGAGTGTAATCAGGCGATCGTAGGGATCCGCAGGTGCACGATTTAAGCCGGTGCCGAGCAGTGCATCAACAATCACATCAACCTTTTCCGGCCACGGCGCATCCGCCGCGTGAATCACACCGCCCGCCGCCAGCCATGCGTCTTGCGCTTGCTGCGCCTCTTCTGGCAAGGCTTTGCTGCCCGCGCACGCCAGCAGCGTTACGTTCAATCCTGCGGCTTGCGCCAGTCGCGCTACCACAAAACCATCGCCGCCATTGTTGCCGTGCCCGCACAGCACCAACCAATGTTGCGCCTGCGGCCACAGCTGGCGGACTAATTCATAGCTGGCCTGGCCAGCACGTTGCATCAGCTCAAACAGCGTTAAGCCCAGGCTATCGGCGGCATCGCGTTCCAGTTGTGCCATCGCCTGCGCAAGCCAGACAGAGTGTGGTAAACTGCGCGCGTTTGCTTCAATTGCCTGGTTTCTCATGTCATATCCTCTCGATCTTCAACAGCTCGCTCAACAAATCAAACAGTGGGGACGCGACCTCGGCTTCCAGCAGGTGGGTATTTGCGATACCGATCTAAGCGCCGAAGAGCCCAAACTGCAGGCGTGGCTGGATAAGCAATATCACGGCGAGATGGATTGGATGGCGCGCCACGGCATGATGCGCGCGCGGCCACATGAACTGCTGCCTGGCACGCTGCGCGTGATTAGCGTACGCATGAACTACCTTCCAGCCAAAGCCGCCTTTGCCAGCACCTTGAAAAATCCGCAGTTGGGCTATGTAAGCCGCTATGCGCTGGGCCGCGACTATCACAAAGTATTGCGCAATCGACTGAAAAAGCTCGGAGAAATGATTCAGGCGCACTGTGGCGAACTCAATTTTCGCCCGTTCGTCGATTCCGCGCCGATTCTTGAACGCCCGATTGCCGCTAAAGCCGGTTTAGGCTGGACCGGCAAACATTCGCTAATCCTTAACCGTGAAGCGGGCTCCTGGTTCTTCCTCGGCGAATTGCTGATTGATCTGCCGTTACCGGTTGATCAGCCACAGGAAGAGCAGTGTGGACGCTGTGTCGCCTGCATCACTATCTGCCCCACTTCCGCTATCGTCGAACCTTACGTGGTCGATGCGCGTCGCTGCATCTCCTATCTCACCATCGAGTTGGAAGGCGCAATTCCTGAAGAGTTCCGTCCGCTAATAGGTAATCGAATTTATGGCTGCGACGATTGCCAGCTAATCTGCCCGTGGAATCGTTACGGTCAGTTAACTGATGAAGACGATTTCTCACCGCGCGCGGTGCTGCATGCGCCGCCACTCACCGAACTGTTCAAATGGGATGAAGCCAAATTTCTGCGCATCACTGAAGGTTCAGCGATTCGGCGTATTGGGCATTTGCGCTGGTTGCGAAACATTGCGGTGGCATTGGGCAATGCGCCCTGGACAGAAGAAAATATGGCGGCATTAGCATCGCGCAGCGGCGAACATCCACTGCTTGATGAACATATTGAATGGGCGATTGCACAGCAGTTGCAGAAACGCGCGGCGCAAGCGGTGGAAGTGCAGCCTGCGAAGAAACAGCGGCTGGTGCGCGCGGTCGAAAAGGGCCTGCCACGTGATGCGTGATTGAGCAGTCGCACAGGATAAAACGCTTTTCCACATGCTGTGAATAAAATTATCCAACGGAATAGTGACGGAGATCGTAATTTCGTCTAAAGGATAAGATTACAGTCTGAAATAGGTTTAAACCCTTACAAATCAATTAATTAAGCGATTATTGTAAATATTCACGTCGTGTTTAGCGCGCAGGGGTTTGTCCAGAGCTTGTGGATAACTCTGTTCAAAACAGTTTTAAACAACGGGGAAAACGCCGTCAGAACCTTGCAGGCACATTGTGGATAACCTGTAAGATAACTGCGTCAGACAACAAGCATTATCGATGCTAGCGAGGCGTGCAAAATTTCCAGAAAAAACGATGATGCATGCGATAAAAATATCAGCAGCAGTTTTAATTCTGATTGCGCCTAAGGGCAAATAACATTAGTGAATATAAAAATTTGGAGCGGGAAACGAGACTCGAACTCGCGACCCCGACCTTGGCAAGGTCGTGCTCTACCAACTGAGCTATTCCCGCATAATCTTCGTATTTTAGTCTGCTACTGCGTTGGCTGCCTTCGCTCACCCAGGTCACTTACTGATGTAAGCTCCCAGGGATTCGTTCAGTTGCCGCCTTGTTGCAAACGAAAATACTCGATTCTGCATCTTCGTATTTTTGTCACAACAATCACGCTAACGACTAAATCCGTGATTTGGATGGTTTACTACAAACTCTGGAGCGGGAAACGAGACTCGAACTCGCGACCCCGACCTTGGCAAGGTCGTGCTCTACCAACTGAGCTATTCCCGCATTAGAGGTTTACTACGCAACGAAAGTTTGGAGCGGGAAACGAGACTCGAACTCGCGACCCCGACCTTGGCAAGGTCGTGCTCTACCAACTGAGCTATTCCCGCATAATCTTCGCCTGTTTATTTGCTGCTGCGTTGGCTGCCTTCACTCGCACAGGTCACTTACTGATGTAAGCTCGCTGTGACTCGTTCAGTTGCCGCCTTGCATCAAACAAACATGCTCGATTCTGAACTTCGTTTTACTTCTCCGTTCCGAGTTCCGAATTAAATTCTTCACCGGTACGGGGTGCGCATTATACGAGAAATCCTTTCAGTCGCAAGAGTCTAAAAGCAAAATTTTGCGCTTTCCGCGCGTTCGCTGCTTTTATCGACAACCTGATGATTTCCTGCGCACCCACTGGCGATTAAAGCTGCAGGAAGTGTTCGCGATAGTACGCCAGCTCGGCGACGGACTCGCGAATGTCATCCAGTGCCTGATGGCTACCGGACTTTTTGAAGCCTGGCAAAATATCGGGTTTCCAGCGACGCGCCAGCTCTTTCAGCGTGCTGACGTCAAGATAGCGATAGTGGAAATAGGCTTCCAATTCAGGCATGTACTTAAACAGGAAGCGACGATCCTGACCAATACTGTTGCCGCAAATCGGCGAGGTATTCGCCGGCACCCACTGCTTCAGGAACTCGATGGTGGCCAATTCTGCTGCACGGTCGTCATGCTCGCTGGCTTTAACACGCGCCACCAATCCGCTATTGGTGTGCGTGCGCACGTTCCAGTCATCCATCAACGCCAGCTGCTCGTCAGATTGATGCACCGCGAACACCGGACCTTCTGCCAGGATGTTCAGGTTGGCATCGGTCACGATGGTGGCGATCTCAATAATGCGATCGCGCTCCGGATCTAATCCGGTCATTTCGAGGTCGATCCAAATCAGGTTGTTTTCATTTCCAGCTGTCATGCGTTTCCCGCCTGTTGCCAAAGTCGTCATTAAACTCATTTCAGGTGTATCATAGACGTTTTGCCCAGCAGGGCGAAACCTGGCGAAAGCCGTGAGAGGATGCGTGAGTAAAAACAAACTGTCGAAAGGTCAACAACGTCGCGTAAGCGCCAACCATCAGCGTCGTCTGCAGCAACGGAGCGATAAGCCGGAGCCGGATGATAGCCTGTTTGGGGAAGCGGCTGATGGCGTGGTGATCAGCCGTTTCGGCATGCACGCAGACGTGGAAGATAGCGAAGGCGTTGTGCATCGCTGTAACATCCGCCGCACCATTCGCTCGCTGGTCACCGGCGATCGCGTTTTGTGGCGCGTCGCCATTGGCGGCGGTAAAGGGATCGTCGAAGCGGTACACGACCGCAAAACCGTACTAACGCGCCCAGACTTCTATGACGGCGTGAAACCGATTGCCGCCAACATCGATCAGATCATTATCGTTTCGGCGATCCTGCCGGAACTGTCGCTCAACATTATCGATCGCTATCTGGTCGCCAGCGAAACGCTCGGCGTGGAACCGCTACTGGTGCTCAACAAAACCGATCTTTTGGATACCGAAGGCCGCGCGTTTGTTGATGAGCAGATGGAGATCTATCGCAATATTGGTTATCGCGTATTGATGGTTTCCAGCCACGCCAAAGATGGTCTGGTTGAACTGGAAAGTGCTTTAACCGGCCGCGTCAGCATCTTTGCCGGTCAATCGGGCGTAGGCAAATCGAGCCTGTTGAATAACCTGCTTGGCCTGGATGTGGCGGCGGAAATTCTGACTAACGATGTGTCGAACGTCTCCGGTTTGGGTCAGCACACCACCACCGCCTCGCGCCTTTATCACTTTCCGGCGGGCGGCGATGTGATCGATTCACCTGGCGTGCGAGAGTTTGGTTTATGGCATCTTGAGCCGGAACAAGTGACGCGCGGATTTGTCGAATTCCGTGAATTCCTGGGCAGTTGCCGTTTCCGCGACTGTAAGCACGATACCGATCCGGGCTGCGCCATTCGCGAAGCGGTAGAAGAAGGCAAGATCGATATCTCGCGCTTCGATAACTACCACCGAATTCTGGAAAGTATGGCGCAGGTAAAGACGCGTAAAAACTTTTCCTCCGACGCGGATTAAGCAGTACAACGGCACATTCGCCAACGCGCTGGGGCGCTGCTACAATCCGCCCCCTTTTTGTTAACGATACGTAATTAAGCCAGGAGGCAACGGTGTTTGATCGTTTTAAACTCGGCCTGAATCATATTTTGCCCAAAAAAGGGCTCACCGAACTCGCCGGTTGGGGCGCCAGCCGTCGTGGTGGCTGGCTCACTAAAGCGGTCATCGACATATTTGTCTGGTACTACAAAGTGGATATGGCAGAAGCCAGCAAGCCACATACCGGCAGCTACCGCACCTTCAATGATTTCTTCGTGCGTCCGTTAAAAGAGGGCGCGCGTCCTGTCGATCCTGACGCCTCTTTACTGGCGCTGCCCGCCGATGGCGCGATCAGCCAGCTGGGCCGCATTGCTGGCGATCAGATCTTCCAGGCCAAAGGCCACACTTACAGCCTGCAGGCGCTGCTGGCCGGTAACGACGATCTGGCGGATCAGTTCCATGACGGCGAGTTTGTTACCACTTACCTCGCACCGCGCGATTATCACCGCGTACACATGCCGTGTAACGGTGTCCTGCGCGAAATGATCTATGTGCCTGGCGATCTCTACTCAGTGAATCCGCTGACCGCGCGTAACATCCCGAATCTGTTTGCGCGTAACGAGCGCGTGATCTGCGTATTCGATACCGATCATGGCCCGATGGTGCAGATCCTTGTCGGTGCCACCATTGTCGGCAGCATCGAAACTGTGTGGGCGGGCACCATCACGCCACCGCGCGAAGGTGTAATCAAACGCTGGCGCTATCCGTCTGCCGATCATGACGGTGCGGTGGTGCTGCTGAAAGGCCAGGAAATGGGTCGCTTCAAGTTGGGTTCAACGGTGATCAACCTGTTCGCGCCGAATCGCGTGAAGCTGGCGGAAAGCCTTGAAGCCGAAAGCAAAACCCGTCTCGGTCAGCCGCTGGCCATCGCCCTGCCTCAGCCTGGCGACAGCGTCTCACTTAGCAAATAACCCGGAACCTCTCCCGTGCGTGTTCTCCTCTCCCTGCTGCTGAGCCTTGTGCTCAGCAGTTCTGCATTTGCAGCCACCGTTCCGCAATCCAGCCAGCTTAAGCAGGAACTGGATGCGGCTAAATCCGCAAAAAGCTCCCCCGCGCAAACCGAACAGGTGCAGGCGCTGGAAGCGGCGATCAACTTCCTCAACGAGCGCGATGAGTCGCTGGCACGCGCGAAGCAGTATCAGCAGGTAATTGATGATTTCCCGCGCCTGGCGCGTGAATTACGTCAGCAGATCGCCACGCTGACGGACAGCAGCAAGGCGGTGCGCAGTAATATGAGCAGCGCCGAGCTGGATCAGGAGCTGTTGCAGGTCAGCAGCCAGCTGCTGGAGGAAGGCCGTCAGGCACAGCAGGAGCAGGATCGCGCGCGCGAAATCAGCGATTCCCTGTCGCAGCTGCCACAGCAACAAACCGACGCACGCCGGGCGATGACCGAAAGCGATCGCCGCGCGCAGAGTTCCTCGACAGCCACCACGCCGCTGGCGCAGGCACAGATATACGCACGTCAGGCGGAAAATGCTGCCAACAAAGCGCGCGTGGACGAGTTAGAGCTGGCACAGCTGTCAGCGAATAATCGTCAGGAACTGGCGCGTATGCGCGCCGAAGTACATCAGCGCAAAGCCACCCAGCTGGATAACTATCTGCAGGCGCTGCGCAATCAACTCAACAACCAGCGCCAACGTGAAGCTGAACTGGCGCTGGAGCGTACCGAGCAGCTGGCCGAAAACAGCGGCGATCTGCCGAGCTCGATCAGCGATCAGTTCCGCGTTAACCGCGAACTCTCCGCTGACCTCAACCAACAAGCGCAGCGCATGGATTTAGTCGCCTCGCAGCAGCGTCTCGCCACCAATCAGACCTTGCAGGTGCGTCAGGCGCTGAGCACGCTGCGTGAGCAGTCGCAGTGGTTAGGCGCGTCTAATCTGTTGGGCGAAGCCTTACGCGCGCAGGTTGCGCGTCTGCCCGAGATGCCGAAATCTCAGCAGATCGACAGCGAAATGGGCCAGCTGCGCGTGCAGCGTCTGCATTATGAAGATCTGCTCGAGCGCCAGCAGGATCTGCGTAAAGCCAAGCAGGATGATGGCACGCCGTTCAGCAGCGATCAGGTGCGCATCCTCGAAGCGCAACTCAAAACCCAGCGCGAACTGCTGAATTCATTGATTTCCGGTTGCGATACGCTGATTCTGGAAATCACCAAGCTCAAAGTTTCCAATACGCAGCTGCAGGATGCCTTAGCCGAAGTTAAAGATGCGACGCATCGCTATCTGTTCTGGACCGCCGACGTCAACACCATCGGCCTGAATTTCCCGGTCGAGATGGCACAGGACCTTAAGCGTCTGCTGTCGCTGGATACGGCGGGTCAGCTCGGTAAAGCGCTGGCGATGATGTTTACCAATCGCGAAACCGTGTTGCCGATTATTGGTGCGGTACTGCTGGTAGGCTTCAGCATCAGTTCGCGTCGTCATTACAACGCCTTTATGGAGCGCTCCGCCAGCCGCGTCGGCAAAGTCACGCAGGACCGCTTTAGCCTGACGCTGCGCACGGTATTTTGGTCGATTCTGGTGGCGGTGCCGCTGCCGGTGCTGTGGGCCGCGCTTGGTTACGGTTTACAGCATGCCTGGCCTTATCCGTTCGCCGTGGCGATTGGCGATGGCATCACCGCCACGCTGCCGCTGCTGTGGGCCTTTATGATCAGCGCCGCCTTTGCGCGTCCCGATGGCTTGTTTGTGGTTCACTTCCGCTGGCCGCAAGCGCGCGTGGCGCGTGCGATGCGCTATTACTCGCTGTCGGTTGGGCTGATTGTGCCGTTGATCATGCTGCTGATCGCCTTTGCAAACCTCGACGATCCGCAATTCTCCGGCACGCTGGGTCGCGTATGCTTCATCCTGATTTGTGGCGCGCTGAGCATCGTTACCGTTAGCCTGAAACGCGCCGGTATTCCGCTCTATCTGGATAAAGAGGGCAACGGCGATAACTTTGTAAACCGCATTTTGTGGAACCTGATGATCGCCCTGCCGCTGGTTGCTGCCCTCGCCTCCTGCATCGGTTATCTCGCCACCGCGCAGGCGTTGCTGGCGCGTCTGGAAACCTCGGTGGGTATCTGGTTCTTCCTGTTGGTGGTGTATCACATTATCCGCCGCTGGATGCTGATTCAGCGCCGCCGCATCGCCTTTGACCGTGCACGTCAGCGTCGTGCCGATATGCTGGCCAACCGCGCGCGCAGTGAAGAAGAGAAAGAGCAATCGACGCCGGCGAATGCCGACACCATCGAAATCGATGAGCCAAGCATTGATCTCGATGAGATCAGCGCGCAGTCGCTGCGTCTGGTACGTTCAATCCTGACGCTGATCGCGCTGGTTTCGGTGATTGTGCTGTGGTCAGAAATTCACTCGGCGTTTAGTTTCCTCGATAACATTCCGCTGTGGAATGCCAGCACCACCATTCAGGGCGTTGATAGCGTGCAGGCGATTACGCTGGGTGCGGTGCTGATTGCGATTCTGGTGCTGATTATCACCACGCAGCTGGTGCGCAATATGCCCGCGCTGCTGGAGCTGGCGCTGTTACAGCATCTCAGCCTGGCACCGGGCACCGGCTACGCCATTACCACCTTGACCAAGTATGCGTTGATGCTGATTGGCGGCTTGATTGGCTTCTCGATGATGGGCATTGAGTGGTCGAAGCTGCAGTGGCTGGTTGCTGCGTTAGGTCTGGGTTTGGGCTTCGGGATGCAGGAGATTTTCGCCAACTTTATCTCTGGCCTGATTATCCTGTTTGAGAAACCGATCCGTATCGGCGATACCGTAACCATTCGCGATTTGACCGGTAGCATCACCCGTATCAACACGCGCGCCACCACCATCACTGATTGGGATCGCAAAGAGATCATCGTGCCGAACAAAGCCTTCATTACGGAGCAGTTCGTAAACTGGTCGCTATCGGATTCGGTGACGCGTGTGGTGCTGACGATTCCGGCGCCAGCCAGAGTCAACAGTGATGAAGTGACCAACATTCTTAAACAGGCGGCCGATCGCTGCACCTACGTGCTGGATATGCCGGCGCCGGATGTGTTCCTTGTCGATTTGCAGCAAGGTATTCAGCTGTTTGAACTGCGCGTGCATGCGGCGGAGATGGGACATCGCATGCCGCTGCGCCATGAACTGCATCAGCTGATTCTGCGCGGCTTTGAGGAGCACGGCATTGAGATGCCATTCCCGCCGTTCCAGGTACGCATGGAGACGCTAGGAAAACAAAATCCCGCCAGCAATGGCGCGCCCGCCAATAAGACCTTCAAATCTGGCGGCTTATAAAAACAAAACGCCCGGCAATTGCCGGGCGTTTTTTATTGCTGCTCAGAGCCGATCACTTCACAAACTCTTCGCCCTGCGCGATATCTTTCTTCAGCGTTTCCAACATGCCGTTCAGCGCCTGCTGTTCAAAGGCACTCAGCGTACCCAGCGGACGGCGCTCAACAATACCGTTTTTGCCCAGCAGCAGCGGCTGCGAGAAGAAGCGGGCATATTCGCCATCGCCTTCCACATATGCACACTCCACGACGTTGGCTTCACCTTGCAGGGCGCGAATCAATGACAGACCAAAACGGGCCGCCGCTTGTCCCATCGACAGCGTTGCCGATCCGCCACCGGCTTTGGCTTCCACCACTTCGGTGCCCGCGTTCTGAATACGTTTGGTGAGATCCGCCACTTCCTGCTCGCTGAAGCTCACGCCTTTTACCTGCGACAGCAGCGGCAGAATGGTTACGCCTGAATGCCCGCCCACCACCGGCACTTCAATCTCATTAGGCTGCTTGCCTTTCAGCGCCGCGACAAAGGTATTAGCGCGGATGATATCGAGGGTGGAAACACCAAACAGGCGATTCTTGTCATACACGCCAGCTTTCTTCAGCACTTCGGCCGCAATCGCCACCGTGGTGTTGACTGGATTGGTGATCACGCCAATCAGCGCTTTCGGCGCCGTGCTGGCAACCTGTTCAATCAGGTTACGCACGATACCGGCGTTAACGTTAAACAGGTCGGCGCGATCCATGCCCGGCTTACGTGCCACACCCGCGGAAATCAGCACCACATCAGCACCATGCAGCGCAGGCGTAGCATCTTCACCGCTAAACCCTTCCACGGTGACTGCCGTTGGGATGTGACTGAGATCGACCGCCACACCCGGCGTTACCGGGGCGATATCGTAAAGTGAGAGAGCTGAGCCTGCGGGTAATTGCGTTTTGAGCAGCAGTGCGAGCGCCTGGCCAATACCACCGGCGGCACCGAGAACGGCAACTTTCATCCTGAACTCCTTATTAAGGTGGGGCAGAGATATGCCGAAAATCCATCAGGTTACGAGTTTAATCAACTTCTCAGGCGATAGCGACTAAACCTGTCGCGCACTTAACACTACGCCGCAATCGGCTCCCGAGACATCTCCACTTCAGAAGTCGCCTGAATGATTCATTCGCAGCCAGAAGACAATGGACGGCAATGATCATCGATATTGTTGTTACCACCTCAATAATATAACAACTTTGCAACCTTCGCTTTGCGCGCCCACCCGCGATTTTGGTGCGACATCATATTCTGTTATTATGCCCGCCCCGCAGGTCATTACCGCGATTCTCTCATCAGACTTATTGCATAAAAATTCATCTAAATGCATAATAATTTATCTGCCGTGGGCCTGTTGCCCTCTGCAACCCTCTTTTAATTGGTAGCTTATGCGAAACCCATCGAAACAAGACGACTTGATTAAGGCGTTTAAAGCCTTATTAAAGGAAGAGAAATTCAGCTCCCAGGGCGAAATCGTGCAGGCGCTGCAGGAAGACGGCTTCGAGAATATCAATCAGTCCAAAGTTTCTCGCATGCTGACCAAGTTCGGCGCGGTGCGTACGCGCAACGCCAAGATGGAGATGGTTTACTGCCTGCCTGCTGAACTCGGCGTACCCACCACCACCAGCCCGCTGAAGAATCTGGTGCTGGATATCGATTACAACGATGCGTTAGTGGTGATTCACACCAGCCCGGGCGCTGCGCAGCTGATTGCGCGCCTGCTGGATTCGTTGGGTAAAGCGGAAGGGATTCTCGGCACCATCGCCGGTGATGACACCATCTTTATTACCCCTGCGCGCACCTTCTCAGTCAAACAGCTGTACGACGCGATTCTGGTTTTATTCGAACAAGAGCTATAAAACCCTGCTGCATACCGGCAGATCCTCTGCCGGTTATCTTGCCCTTCCCGCTTCATCCGTAACCAACCTGTTACAAATCCCTTGGTAAATAATAAGTTATCCATATGCTTAGCGGTTCTTTTCAGGCTAACAGATTGGTACGACCTTTGCGCCTGCTTAACCTTATGCGCTATTTTACACTGCTTTACACATCGTGCTCAGTGTCATTCCCTTCCCTCTGCGTATCAGCCAGCGAGATCAACCATGATCTTTCGCACTAAAAGATAATTTGATGTAGATCATTGTTTTTACGTCTAAATAACCATCAATGGTTAAGATCCAGGCGTTTTTTATAACTTCAGGTTCTAAAAAAGTGCCATAAGGATAAAGAATTACAACCAAACATTATTAGCTCGGTATTAATTTCCTGGGTGATTAGATCTATACTTGTTTTCGTGATGCAAATCACACGAAAGAAAAAGATAAAAATATACGACAAGGAAAAATATCATGAACGTTAAAACTACTATCGCGACTTTGAGTGTTCTCTCTGCCCTGTCATTTGGTGCTTTTGCAGCAGATTCTATTAACGCCGAACAGGCAGCGAATCTGCAACCCGCAGGCACCATTAGCGTCAGCGGCGTGGGCGGTTCTCCAATGGATATCCGTCAGCAGTTAAACGATAAAGCCGATCAGCAAGGTGCGAAAGCTTACCGCGTGATCGAAGCGAATACCGGTGACAGCTACCACGCAACCGCTGAGCTGTATAAATAAGTTACTGACTTAAGACGCAATGTGAACGGCGACCCGTTTGAGACGCGCTTGCCTCTCAGGTTGCCGACCCAATTTCAGGAGAGTGAATCATGAAAACCAAATTAGCTATCGCAGTACTGGGCCTGGCTTCAGTTCTTTCTTTTGGTGCCAGCGCCGCAAGCCTGGTTTCAAACCAACAAGCTGAACAGCTGCAATCCCTGAACCAAACCATCAGCGTGAGTGGTGTTGACGGTGACCAGACTAACGTTCGTCAGGAACTGTCACAGAAAGCTGATGCGCAGGGTGCCAGCCACTACCGCATCATTGAAAGCAATCGTGGTGATACCTTCCACGTCACTGCTGAACTCTACAAATAATCACTAATTGAACGTCCGGCGCCTTGAAGGCGCCAGGCAATAGATCGACGACCCGCCTCCCCCTTTTCTGCCGCAGGTTGTTGATTAAATGAGGAGAAAATTATGAAAATCAAAACAACCATCGCAACTGCAACCCTGCTGTCCCTGTTCGCCTTTGGTGCTTCTGCAGCACAGTTGGTGACTGAACAACAGGCGCAGAATCTGCAACCTACCGGCAGCACTATTTCAATCAGCGGAACCGGCGGTTCGCCAATGGATTATCGTGCCGAGCTTTCTCAGAAAGCGGATGAGCAAGGTGCCAGCGCTTACAAAGTGATTGAAGCGAAAACCGGCGATAGCTATCACGTGACAGCTGAGCTGTATAAGTAATTCCTCGTCAATTAAGACGAACCCTTTGGCCCCGCTCGCCGGGGCCCTTTTTACTTTATATTGAAGCGGAGCTGGCCTTCCAGCTCCTCTTCTGCTTCATCAAATAGCAGGATCAATGCGCCATACCGGCGTTTCTGCCCTTTCCCCAGATTTACAAACTCAATCTCCAGCGGCAACGGCAGTTGCTCACCCACAATCGCATCCCAAAGATCGTCAAGATCGTTGATGGCGAGATCGGCTAGCGCAAAACGATCGCTAAACTGTCGATAAAAATGGGCTTGATCGACAATCTCGTCGAAATCGAAACGCTCGGTTCTCATCATGACGCCCTCTTAGTTGTCGCGGCTAGCTGAGTCCGCCGAGGTGCAACGCTTTGACCTCCAGATACTCTTCCATACCCAATACCGAGCCTTCGCGTCCCAGCCCGGATTCTTTCACGCCGCCAAACGGTGCCAGCTCGGTTGATACCGCGCATTCATTAATACCGATCATGCCCGCTTCCAGCGCCGCTGAGACGCGGAACACCCGCTGCAAATTCTGCGTGTAGAAGTAAGCCGCCAGGCCATATTCGGTATTATTTGCGCGCTGAATCACCTCGGCTTCATCGTCAAAGCGGAAACAGGCCGCAACCGGACCAAACGTCTCTTCCTGCGCCAGCGTCATCTCTTCATGCGCTTCAGCGATGACCGTCGGTTGCCAGAAGTTGCCGCCAAGAGGGTGACGTTCGCCGCCGACCAGCAATTTGCCGCCTTTGCTTAACGCATCTTTGACGTGCTCTTCCACTTTCTCCAGCGCAGACTGCTCAATCAGCGGGCCAACAATCACGCCTTCTTCCACGCCATTACCGACTTTGAGTTTACCCACCGCATCGGCCAGTTGATTGACGAAGCGATCGTACACCGCGTTATGCACATAGAAGCGGTTAACGCTAACGCACACCTGTCCGGCGTTGCGGAATTTGTTGGCAATCGCGCCCAGCACCGCCGCGTCAATATCGGCATCATCAAACACGATGTAAGGCGCGTTGCCGCCTAACTCCATCGAGACTTTTTTCATGGTTTCGGCGGCATTACGCATCAGCGTTTTGCCCACCGCAGTGGAACCGGTGAAGGAGATTTTACGCACCGCTTTGCTGGCCATGATCGCGTCGCTGATGGCATGCGTGTCGCCCGCCACCGCATTGAGCACGCCATCAGGGACGCCGGCTTTCTGCGCCAGCGCCAGCAGCGCGAAGGCACTCAGCGGCGTGTTATTCGCGGGTTTAATAATGCCGGTACAGCCCGCGGCCAACGCAGGACCGAGTTTGCGCGTCAGCATCGCCATCGGGAAATTCCACGGGGTGATCGCCGCGACCACACCAATTGGTTCACGCGTCGCCAGAATGCGCGAGCCCGGTTTAGCTGGCGGGATGATTTCACCGTTGGCGCGTTTCGCCTGCTCGGCAAACCACTGAATAAAGCTGGCGGCGTATTCCACTTCACCTTCGGCTTCTTTGAGCGGTTTACCCTGCTCGGCCGTCATCAACTGGCCGAGCCAGCTTTTGTTCTCGATGATCAGCTGATACCAGCGATTGAGGATGTCGGCACGCGCCTTGGCGGTTTTGTCGCGCCAGGCGGGAAATGCACGCTGCGCGGCGGCAATCGCCTGTACGGTTTCGTGCTGGCCGGCTTTCGCTACGTTGGCGATGACTTCGCCGGTAGCGGGATTGGTCACCTCAAAGGTCGCGCTGGCGTTATGCCACTGACCATCAGCGAAATAGCCGGTCTTGAATAAGTCGTGTTGTTGCAGGGAAGTGGACATCGGTTTTCTCCTGTCAGTTTGCGTCCTGTCAGGAAAGTATAGATGCCAATATCAGAGGTTTTTGTGTCAGCGTGGGATCTAAAAGGCCGCTGCAGGCTGCAGCGGCCAGTTTCAGATTTGTATTAAGGTGTTCTGATACTTATCCAGCATCAGCGCCAAACGTTTCACCGGTTCGGTGACGTTATCAGGTGCCGAATAATGCTGCAGCTTCTCCTGATACACCTCCAGCTCCTGCAGCAGCCGCTCGAAGTAATAGCGACGCTTGTCATCGCTGGTCGCCGAAATAATACGATCGGCGGTGGAGCGCAGCTGGCGGTGATAAGCCGAGAGATCGGCATTCACCGGCACTTCGGCATTACGCAGGCGTTGATGGCCGATAATCAGCGTCAACGCGATACGATACTTATCGATATCGCCGGGGAACAGGTTAAGCAGCAAGAACAGTTGCTGATACAGCGCCGGCAAGTGGTTCTCACGACGACGCGCCTGATTGGTGGTGAGCGCGGCTACTGCTGCATACATAAAGCGGTTTAGCAGCTTACGTCCGGTACGATCGCGTGATTTATCACGAATCAGCAGAATCACCATCATCGCCACAAAGCAGCCAATCACCTGGCCCAACACGTTATCAAGGAACACGTTGAACTCGAACTTCATCGGGTTATCCAGTACCAGCACGTTGATGGTACCAATCAGCGCGCCCAGCGTACCTAACTGGCGGCGCTGCACGAAGATGCCGCCGATAAAGCCCAGCGCGCCAATGGCGATACACAACAGCAACGCACTTTGCTGGGTCGCGGGTAGAATAAAGATGAAGTAAAGCGCGCCGAGCGGCACCGCAACCGTCATGCCGTAAAGGAAGTCTTTCGCCATCATCAACGGATTCGGCATACGCATCGCCAGCGCGGTAATCACCGCCAGCATCACCATGCAGCCGCTGCCCGATGTCCAGCCGGTATATAACCAGAACAGCGAACCCAGCGCGGTGGCGACAAAGGTACGCACACCATTGATCATTGCGTGATGGGTTTCAGCGGATCGCGCCTGAACCACCACTTCGCGCTGCAGAATGCTCTCTTCCAGCGTGGTGATGCGGCTGTTGCTTTTGATGCCGTTGATCAGCAGCAGATATTCGGTGGCTGCGCCGACCCAACTCGCCAGCGTCACCGGCACAGTTTTGCTGCTTACGCCAATCAAGCGACGCATCACCTTCATGCGTTTATGCACATCGTTGACGTCGTTGACCTCTTTTTCGATCAGCAAACGATAGTGCGGTGGAATGTATTCCGGGCGCGAGTTTTGAATCAGGAAGGTTTCGGCGGCTTGGGTAATCAGCGTCAGCGATAAGGTGTTAAGCATTTGCAGGCGGCGGCTGGAGTTTTTCCAGCGTGACGATTCCATCATCAGTTGGCCGCGCATGCCGTTGAGCGCCGTGGTGCGACGCACTAACGCGCTCCAGGCTTTATCCACTTCGTCTTTATCTTCATGCGCTACGCACAGCTGTAGCAGTTTGTAGTGCGCCACTAGCAGCGCATCCACTTCCTGCTCAATCACTTTTTTGATTGAACGCGGCGAGAACAGCATGTCGGCGAGAATCGCACACAGAATACCGATGACGATTTCACTGCAGCGCTCAACCGCAAACTGTGGAGCCAGCGTTAAGCCACCGCTGGCATCCGCCGTGACCACGATGATCAGCGCGGTGTAACCGGCAAGGCCGAGCGCATAGGAGTTTTCGACTTTGATCAGCGAAGAGAGCCACACGCACATGCCAGCCCACATACAGCACAGCAGCAGCATCACCACCGGCGCACGCACCGTGGCAATCATGATAGTGAGCGCGGCGATACAGCCAATGAAGGTACCGATGATGCGCAGAATGCCGCGATAGCGCAGTGCGCCAGAATAGGGATCGCCCCCCGCAGCAAAGGCGGTACCACCGGCCACGATGCCGGCGGTCATCACCGCCCAACGCGGCGTTTCCAGATTGAAGTGAAAGCCAATCATCAACGCTGCAACCAGCGCGAAGGTGAGCTTCACCGGGAAACGCAAAAACTCAATCATATCGCCCTCGCTTAACCAAACTCACGCAGGCGATTGAACAACTGCGCCAGCGGCGAGACTTTGGTTTCGCGATCCTGCGCGCCAGTGATCACCACGGTAGCGGTGGTACCGGCCGGGAAGCGGTTGCCCGGTTGCTCATCGAGACGAATACGCACCGGCACACGCTGCGCCAGACGTACCCACTCAAGATTCGAGTCGATGGTCGCCATGCCTTTGCTGTCGCTGCTGCTGCTGCTGTTGGTTACGCCTGCCGCGATGCTGTCGACGGTGCCGCGCAGCACTGCGTTGCTTCCCAACGGCGTGATTTGCGCGCGGAAGCCAGGACGCACGCCATCCAGCTTGGTCTCTTCCATATAGGCCAGCACATAGAAGGAGTGCTGCTGCACCAGCGCCACGGCGACTGAACCGCGCGTGATAAATTCGCCCTGATAGACATTAAGGTTGGTGACCCAGCCGTCAGATGGCGCTTTGATGGTGGTGCGGTCGAGGTCGATCACCGCCAGATCGCGCGTGGCCACAGACTTCGCCAGCTGATGCTCGCTGGTTTGCAGATCGTTGTTGGATTGCTCAATCGCTTCACGCGACATAGCGCTGGTACCCAACTGATTGCGACGCGTGGCTTCACGGCGTTTTTCACTCACCAAAGCCTGGTAATATTCGACGTCCGCCTGGGCTTCATCCAGCGCTTTTTGGTAGCGCGGACGGTCAACCACAAACAGCGTATCGCCTTTTTTCACCAGTTGGTTATCGTGCACCGGCACGTCAGTGATGATGCCGGTGACGTCAGGCGAGATCGCCACCACATCGGCAGAGAATTTGGCATCACGCGTCCACGGTGATTCGGTGTAGAACACCCACGCGCGGAAGATGATCACGATGGCGATGACAACCAGCAGGAGTGTAATCGCGTATCGCGCGATTTTTCTTATTAGCGCTTTCACTTAAAGAACCTCAGACGAATAAACGGGATACAAGGTAAAACACACAGCAATACAGCGCGGTGTTAAACAGTGCGGGATGCCAAACCAGATCGTAGATCCCGCTGGGCGTCAGCACGCGTTTCACCAGCCAGAACAGCGCCAGTGAAACCAATAGTTCAACGAAGATGGGCGGAAAACTCAGCCCGAATACGACAAATACCGGAAGCACACTCATTTCGGATCCTTAGTTCGACCTTGCCGGATTGCACCGATACCTGCCCACATGCCGAGCGGCACGTTGGGTTTACGATCAGGGGATGACGGATAAACTGATGGCAACATTCAGGCCGCGTTGAGCTAATCATAGCGTATCATCGGGTTAACACAGCCATGTACAGGTGCAGTGAAGAGACCCAGCGACGCGTATAGTAACGCGCTTGACTATACGTTTTCTACATATTGTGAGCTAAATCACTTTTTAGCCAGAGTAAACAATGGATCGACTTAAAAGCATGTCCATTTTCGCCAAAGTGGTTGAATTGGGTTCATTTACCGCCGCAGCGCGCCAGCTACAGCTTAGCGTTTCGTCTATCAGCCAGATTGTTGCCAAACTGGAAGATGAGTTACAGGTCAAACTGCTTAATCGCAGCACGCGCAGCATTGGTCTGACCGAAGCCGGAAAGATCTATTTTCAGGGCTGTCGCCGCATGTTAGCCGAGGCATCGCAGGTGCACGAGCAGCTGTACGCCTTTAACAACACGCCGATCGGTATTCTACGCATCGGCTGCTCATCAACGATGGCGCAAAATGTGTTATCGGCGATGACCAGCGAAATGTTACGCGAATATCCGGGTTTGAGCGTCAATCTGGTGACGGGCATTCCTGCACCTGATCTGATCGCCAACGGGTTGGATTTGGTGGTGCGCGTGGGTGCGTTACAGGATTCGAACTTGTTCTCGCGTCGGCTGGGCGCGATGCCGATGGTGGTGTGCGCGGCGAAGAGCTATCTGGCGCAGCACGGCACGCCAGAGAAACCCGGCGAGATCGATAATTTTTCCTGGCTGGAATACAGCGTGCGCCCGGATAACACGTTTGAACTGGTTGCGCCGGAAGGATTGGTGACGCGCCTGACGCCGCAGGGCCGTTTCGTCACCAACGATTCGCAGACGCTGATTCGCTGGCTAAAAGCAGGTTGCGGTATCGCTTATGTGCCGTTGATGTGGGTGATTGATGAGATCAGTACGGGGGAAATCGATATTCTGTTCCCGCAATATCACTCGGAGCCGCGCCCGGTGTATGCGCTCTATACCGAGAAAGATAAGCTGCCGCTGAAAGTGCAGGTCTGTATTGATTATCTGACCGAGTATTTTAAGCAGGTGGCGCAGCAGTATCAGCAGCATCGGAAGGGTTGATTTGTTTTGTGTTTAGAGCGGGAGCTGCAACGTCTGCTGCTGGATAGTGAAAACTTTGAATTGATCTAACACTGCACAAATGTTGAAAAGCTGACTGAGCCGCGCTGGGTTGTGGCAATCCGCAGCGCTGAACAGAGTGAGGCGGCCAGGATAAGCTCGCAGGACGCGAACTTAAGGCGAAGCCGGGGCAGGAAGCCCCGTCTGAGCCGGTCCGTAAGGCTGCCGAACGGCGTGAAGGCACCGCGTAAGCGGCGCGAGGACCGCCACAACCCAGCGTGGTTCTGGCAGCGACGCACCAAGGTCGCCATGAATGGCGACCCTACAAGTTTAGGCGGTGCCGCCTACGGTGATTTTATCCAGCTTCAGCGTTGGCTGGCCCACGCCAACCGGCACGCTTTGTCCCTCTTTACCGCATACGCCGACGCCTTTATCCAGCGCCAGATCGTTGCCAACCATCGAGATCTGCTGCATCGCTTCAATGCCAGAGCCAATCAGCGTGGCACCTTTGACTGGCGTAGTCACTTTGCCTTTCTCGATTAGGTAAGCTTCTGAGGTGGAGAACACAAACTTGCCGGACGTGATATCAACCTGGCCGCCACCAAAGTTCGGCGCGTAAATGCCGTACTCCACGCTTTCAATGATATCTTGCGGCGTCGATTTACCCGCCAGCATGTAAGTGTTGGTCATACGCGGCATTGGCAGGTGCGCGTAAGATTCACGGCGACCGTTGCCGGTTGGATTGACGCCCATCAGACGCGCATTCAACTTGTCCTGCATGTAGCCTTTCAGCACGCCATTTTCAATCAGCATATTGTACTGGCCCGGCACGCCTTCATCATCGACCGCCAGCGAACCGCGCAGACCTTCAATGGTGCCATCGTCAACCACGGTACACAGCTCTGAAGCCACCAGCTGGCCCATTTTGCCGCTGAATACCGACGTCGCACGACGGTTGAAGTCACCTTCCAGACCATGCCCGACCGCTTCATGCAGCAACACGCCCGGCCAGCCTGCGCCCAGCACCACCGGCAACATGCCAGCGGGTGCCGCCACGGCGGAGAGATTGACCAGCGCCATACGCACCGCTTCGCGCGCCCAGGCATCGGCACGCACATCACCGCTCTCGTCGGCGAGGAAGAATTCATAACCGGTACGCGCACCGCCGCCGCTTGAGCCACGCTCCCGTTTACCCTGATCTTCCACCTGCACGCTGATGGACAGACGCACCAGCGGACGAATATCTGCTGCCAGCGTACCGTCAGTTGCCGCCACCAGCACTTGTTCGTAGACGCCGCTCAGGCTGGCATTCACTTCCTGCACGCGCGGATCGGCAGCACGCGCCACTTTATCGACGCGATGCAGCAGGGCAATTTTGTCTTCACGCGTCAGGCTATCCAGCGGATTGACGGGCGCATACAGCGAACGGTTCAGGACTGCCGACAAGGTGTGCGCTTTACCGTTGCCTTGTTCACGCACAATGCTGCGCGCCGCTTCAGACGACTGACGCAGTGCATTCAGGGAAATCTGGTCAGCATAAGCAAAACCGGTTTTCTCGCCGCTGACGGCGCGGACGCCCACGCCCTGATCGATGTGGTAAGAACCATCTTTAATAATTTTGTCTTCCAGCACCCAGGATTCGTGGAAACTGGACTGGAAATAGAGATCGGCATAATCCAGACGACGTTCTGAAAGCTGCCCTAACAGGGAGTAAAGGTCCTGCTGATTAATGCTGTTCGCAGTTAGCAACTGCTCACTTACCAGATTCAGAGTCATCGTTTCTCACTCATTATGTGCTCGGATAGTCATAGCCTGCGGCAATTACCCGACGGCGTCAAATTCACTTCTTATCGTCTACGCGCGGTTTGCGCAGTACTTCATTGATTTCCGGCTTATCCAGCGGTCCGCTGATGTGATAACGCAGCAGCGAAATCTTATTCCACAGCGGCCCCAGCACTTTACTGGCGGCGAACACAGCTGCGCCAACCACCGGATTGATCACAAAGGCGGTGGCGACGCCGACCGAGGCGGAGATTTCCGGGGCGACCACCGCTTCCATATCGATCTGACGCTTCACCAAATCGATGTTGCCCTTCATGGCGATATCCGCTTCCAGGCCATCCACCAGCAGGTTATCGGTGCGCATCACGCCGTTTTCAATCCATGCGGTGCCGTTAATCGAATCGAAATAGAAACCATCACTAAAGGTGTCGCTGAAATCGAAGCGCATCTTACGTAGCAAGGCATCGAAGCTAAACAGACGCAGCAACTGTCCCGCGCGACCGGTATTAACATCGGCGATCTGGCCTTTGCCAAAGTGGCTTTTCAGCGTACCGCTCAGCGTCTCGACCGAGGGTTGCCACGGCGCAGAACGCCAATGCAGATCGTAATCGAGTTTGAACGGTGCGTCGCGCAGCGGCGTGTTCATGCCAAACCAGTTGGCGGCGTCATTGATATTGTCACCGCTCAGGCTGCCCTTCAGCGAAGTGCGCTGATCGCCGGGTTTATTCACCCATTCACCCGCCACGTTGAGCTTCGAGCTGCCAGAATCAATCGAACCGTTAGTAAGTGCTAACGTATCGCCTTTCGGCTGCAGCTTCGCCTGCATGTGACCGAATTTCTGTCCGCGCAGCCAGCATTCATCACAGTTAAGCTGCAATGCTGGCCAACTACTGAAGTTGATGTTGCTGCTGTTGCCGCCAAACGGCGATGATTTTCCATCGCTTTTCTCAGTCCATTCAGGATTGTAGTAAAGATAGCTCAGGTTGATCTGCCACGGTGACTGCTGCGCCGTCTGCAAACTGCCGCGTGCTTCACGGCTCTCCAGCTGCAAACGCGTGTTGCCGCCTGCGCCCTGCGTGACGGTGGCGTTAACGTCGTGCCACTGCTGACCACCCAGCGTCAGCGCCGGTGTCCGCAGAATAAAATCGCCAGGCAGCAATGCGCCGCCCACTTCAGGCTCGCCCTGCGCACTGCGTGAACTGCCCGCGCCAGCCATCATCCCCATCCAGGCTTCGCCATCCAGCGGCGGGAGATTCAGCTCCATGCCGCGTTTTTCCGGCAGCTTCGGTGTGCTTTTCGCATCGTTAAGCCAGATACCGCGATCAACGCGCAGCTGCGGCTCCAGAATCCAGCGGCTATTGAAACGATGGTGATCGCGTACGCTACCGCTCAAGGTAAAGCCTTTGAGATCGCCCTCCGCATTGATAGTAATCGGCATCGCTTCACCGGCCGCTTTATCCAGCGGTGCAGGTAAGTGACTACTTACTGCTTTGCCCTCGCCTTGCAGTGCAACTTTGTAAGTCGCGCCACCTTTGTGCGGCAACGTGATGTCGACATTGCCCTGCCACGGTAAAGAGCCACCTAACTGACGCGTGATGGCGTCCGGCAGCACCTTGAGTTTACCTGGCTGCCAATCGCCCAACAGCTTGACGTTCACGCCAAAGTCGTTGGGATTCTCTTGCGTACTAAAACTCACCCCGGTTGGCTGCCCGAACCAATTGGCTTGCAACTCTTCACTCTCCAGATTGCCGTTGTTGTAACGGAAGCGGCCGGTGAGATTGTTCAGCGTGGTTTTTAACGGTTTGATATGCAGTGTGTTGTTGTTCAGCACCACATTGCCGCTGGCATGCACCTGCTCGCCATCCAGCGGAATATCGAGATTGAGTTTGCCGCGCACATTGCCGCCAATCTGCAACTCCTGCAACGCCGCGCCGAGTGTTGGTTTCAGTGGCGTTTGCTCGAAATAGTCGGCGATTTTTTTGCCTTCGCCGCTGATATCGCCATCGATAATCAACTTCTCTTTCAGGTAATCCGGGATCACCGCGCTGACGTTGCGCGCATCAACTTCGCCGAGTTTGGTTTGATCGGCTCTCATCCACAAACCGTTGTTGAGGAAGTCGAGATTGATGTCGAGATTTTCCAGTGCAGGCCAGCCGGGCTGGAACTGGAAGGTGGAGTTACGCAGCGGTACCCAAACTTCAAACATGCCGTCATTGTGCTTAAACGGGAATAGCGCGGGATCGCCAGCAAACAGCAGCGTGGCGTTATCCACTTGCCCGCCTTTAATCGCGTCGCTGAGATAGTGCGTAAGATCGTGGCCCATCAGCTGCTGCGGGAAGTAGCGCCACGCATCGCCGGCATTGGTGACACGAATCCCGGCGAGAATATCAAGGCGCGGCGCGGTCCCCAAATTCTGCTGGTAGCGGAAATCGCCGCGTGCCCACAGCGAGCGCGCCTGCACATCCAGCTGATGTCCATCCAGCGTTAAGCCGTTGGCATCACGCAGCCAGTTAAGCTGGCCAGTGATCTGTTTAATCTGCAGCGGAGCCTGAAACATATCGCCGTACGGTACTTCCGCCTGGCCCATCGCCACATCCAGCAAACCGTTGTTTAAGCTGCCGCTGGCGCTACCGCTGAGATTGCTGATACCCGGTAGCAATTCCCACTGTTGCCAGGCGAGATCGCGCCACTTCGCCTGCAAACGCGTTTGCTCCGGCTGCTGCAACGGGATATCCAGCGCCAGCGCATCAATGTGGCCGCGCGGTTGCAGCGAACGCCAGTTATCCAGCAAAGTGGGGGAAAGTGGCTTAAACAGCGGCACGATCGGCGCCAGACGTTCTAAGTCGAGTTGGGTGGCACGCACGCGCACTTCCGCCGCACTGTTGGCGCCGAGCATCTGCTTATCTTCCGGCTTCCACAGCAGAGAAAAATGCCCCGGCGCCCATGCGATGCCGTCGGTGCTCAGTCGCGTTTGCGGTACCGAAAGGCTCCAGCCATTTTGGTAGCGCGACAAGTGCGCGGTTAAGCCATCGACCTGCAATTGATGATCGCCCTGCTCGCCGCGCCAGCGCGCGCCGCCTTTGCTCAGCAGCAAATCACCGGCGTAGAGATCGCCATCACGCAAATTCGCCCACGCAGCCAGACTGAAACGCGCGCTTTCAAGGCTGGTGTTGTCACGCAGCCACGGGCCAATCCACGGCCGCACATCAACATCATCGGCCTGCATCCAGATGCGGCCATCGCTGAGTAAACCGTTGCTGTCGTTCAGATCAAGCCGCACCTGCACCACGCCATGCTGGCCGGTAAAGCTGGAGAGGCTCACTTCGCCTTCCGCGCGATGACGGGTATTTTCGTTCAGCCAGGTAAGGCGTGGAATCGCCAGTTCGGCATGCTGGCCGGACGGCGTCAGAAAACGGATGCTGCTGTCGCGCAGATCGAAGTGATCGAACTGACGCAAAAACAGATCGTTAATTTGCGCCGGTTTGAAGCTGTTCTTCTGTTCATCGCTGGTGAACAGCGGATGGTTGGTTTCGAGATGCAGCTGCCAGAAGGTGAGATCGCGGAATTGCCAGCGCCAGTGCAGCAGCGATTGCCAGACATTGAGCGCCAGATTGACGCGGCCGATGGTGAGTTGACCATCTTCCTGCATCGAGATGTTGAGATCGCGCACCTGCAGCGTCGGGCCGAAATTCTCCCATTTCCCTTGCAGTTCGCTGGCATCGACCGTGACGCCGCTGACGCGTGAGATCGTCTGCAGAATATCGCTGCGATAACTGTTAAGGTGCGGCATCACGAGGCGCAACCCGCTGACCAGCAGCGCCACAATTACGATGATTGCGGCGAGCAGCAGTAACAAAATCCTCGGCAACCGCCTCACACACCTCTCCTTGCAGTCCGTTGGCTTACGGAACTTAACCTCACGATCACATCATGACGACATCAAACTGCTCTTGGGTATAGAGCGGTTCAACATGAACTTTCACCTGCTTACCGACGAAGATTTCCACTTCCGCCAGCGCGTGTGACTCCTCGCCCTTCAGCGCGTCACCCACCGCGGGGGAAACGTACACCAGGAAGCGGTCAGAATCGTAGGCGTGATGCACGCGCACAATTTCACGCATAATTTCATAGCAGACGGTTTCCACCGTTTTCAAGGTGCCGCGCCCTTTGCACACCGGGCAATCGGCGCACAGCACATGTTCAATACTTTCTCGCGTACGCTTGCGCGTCATCTCCACCAAACCCAGCGCAGAGAAACCGTTGATGCCGGTTTTCACCCGATCTTTGCTCAGCGCACTCTCCAGCGAATGCAGCACGCGACGGCGATGTTCGTCGTTACTCATGTCGATGAAATCGATAATGATGATGCCGCCGAGATTACGCAGTCGCAGCTGACGCGCGATAGCTTGCGTCGCTTCAATGTTGGTATTGAAAATGGTTTCGTCAAGATTGCGGTGCCCGACAAACGCGCCGGTATTGATATCCACCGTGGTCATGGCTTCAGTTTGATCGATGATCAGATAGCCGCCGGACTTCAGCTCGACCTTGCGCTCCAGCGAACGCTGGATTTCGTTCTCAACATCGAACAGATCAAAAATCGGCTGCTTACCGCTGTAGAGCTCCAGCTTGCTGGCCATTTCCGGAATGTATTCGCTGGTGAATTCCACCAGCAAATCGCAGGTCAAACGTGAATCCACGCGGATGCGATCCAGCGCAGCACCGGCGAAATCACGCAGTACGCGCTGTGCTAACGCCAGCTCACCGTACAGCAGGCAACGCGTCTGATTACGCTTTTTACGCTCGCTGACTTTGGTCCACAAACGTTTCAGGAAAGCGGCATCCTGCGACAACTCTTCCGAACCAATGCCTTCGGCGGCGGTACGAATAATAAAGCCGCCGAGATCGTCACAGTGCGCCGCAACCACCGTTTTCAGTCGTTCGCGCTCGGCTTCGGTCTCAATACGCTGTGAGACGCCAACGTGTGATGCGCCAGGCATGAACACCAGATAGCGCGAAGGCAAGGTAATGTCGGTGGTAAGGCGCGCGCCTTTGGTGCCAAGCGGATCTTTCACCACCTGCACCATCAAATCCTGGCCGGGACGCACCAGTTCGCCGATGTCGCGCACCACAAAATTTTTCTTCTCATCACCCGCCACGCATTCGGTGTGCGGCATGATGTCGGACGCGTGCAGAAAGGCGGCTTTTTCCATGCCGATATCGACAAAGGCCGCCTGCATACCCGGCAAGACGCGACTGACGCGTCCTTTATAGATGTTGCCCACGATGCCGCGTCGTGCTTCGCGCTCAATGTGGATTTCCTGCAGAATGCCGCCATCAATGTAGGCAACACGGGTTTCCGAAGGTGTCACATTTACCAGCAGTTCAGCCGTCATCTTGTCCCCTTAACGCTCGCAGTGACTGAAAATGACTCAGCAGCTCACCGGTCTCAACCAGCGGCAATCCCACTACGGCGTGATAGCTTCCATTAATCTTGCGGACAAAATTGCCGCCAAGGCCCTGAATTCCGTACGCGCCGGCTTTATCCATCGGCTCGCCACTGGCGATATAGTGCGAAATTTCCTCCGCCGTCATCTTGCGGAAGGTCACGTCCGTGGTCACCAGGCAATCCAGTTCACGCTGTTTATCAGCCAGCGCTACGGCGGTCATCACCTGATGAGTGTGTCCCGACAGCTTACTCAGCATCGCGGCGGCGTGCGCGGTATCCTGCGGTTTTTCCAGTACCTCACCGTTCAGCACCACAATGGTATCGGCACCCAGCACCGGCAGATCCTGCGGTGCGACCGCGACGCCCGCGCGCGCCTTATCTGACGCCAGACGACGCACGTAAACTTCAGCCGCTTCTTCTGGCTGACGCTGCTCTTCTACGTGGGTAATCAGGCGCTCAAATTGCAGACCAAGCTGCGTTAACAGCTCACGTCGACGCGGTGAACCGGATGCGAGGTACAGGCTAATCATAGTATTCCTTACTGAACAGCGAATTGACGGCGAATCTTTCTCATCAATAAGAATAGCCAGGGCCACAGGACGCCGTCGACCACACTACTCCAGAAGATTTCCGGGCGGAATGAGACGTTGATCACCAGGAATTCTGCCCAGAAAACAATCACATCCACCGCAAGGGACAGCACCATAACCATTAATGCCTGCTGCCACAACGCTAAGTTTCGGAATAACTGAAATTTAAAGGCCACCAGATACGCGATGATGCTGAATGCCAGCGCACGCACGCCCAGCGTTGAGCCTGCCACCAGATCCATGATGCCACCGAGGAAAAAACCGGTACCAACATTCACCCGATGCGGCAGCGCCAGCACCCAGTAAATGAGGATCAGCAACAGCCATGAAGGCCGGAACATGAAGATCTGTTCCGGCCACGGCATGATTTGCAGGATAAGGGCAATCAGAAAGGACAGCCAGATAACCCATCGGCCCTGGCTGCGATATCGACTCAAGGCTGGCCTCCGCGTGTGTTCGCAGAATTCCCTTGCGAACGACTGCTATTAGCGGGTTGCGGTGGCCCCATTTGCTGCGATGACTGCAAAGTATCCGGTGCCGGTGGGCCCATTTCGCCTGCTGGCGGCAGAACCTGCGGCATCATCTGCATCAAACGTTCGTTGGCAACGCGATGCACTTCGTCCGGCGCCATCGGTGCTACGCCGTTACGATCCGCGCCCCACAGCAGCAGCAGATAGCGCAAACGCTGCAAGCCAGCCGCTGGACGCGCCTGAATCACCGTGTAAGCACGCTGTGTATCGACTTTCACCGAGGAGACCACGCCAACCGGATAACCTTCCGGGAAGCGACCGCCCAGGCCAGACGTGACCAGCACATCGCCGACGCGAATGTCGGTGTTGCCCGGCAGATGTTCCAGCTGCAGATCTTCGCTGCAGCCATTACCGGCGGCTATCACGCGAATATCGTTACGCAACACCTGAATCGGCAATGCATGCGATGCATCGCAAATCAGCAATACGCGGCTGGTAACCTGACCTACTGCAACCACCTGACCGACAACCCCTTTATCACTGATCACCGGCTGACCTTCGTAAACACCGTTTACGCTGCCCTTGTCGATAACTACCTGATCGGTGTAAGGATCGGTGCCGGTGGAGATCACCTGCGTCACCATCTTGTGCTCATCCTGGCGCAGCGGCGAGCCAAGCAGTTCACGCAGACGCGCGTTTTCCTGCTTATATTGCCCCAGCATCAGCAAGTCACTGTTTTTCAGGAAGAGCTCACGGCGCAGTGCTTTATTTTCCAGCTCCAATTGCTGACGTGACGCCAGTGTTTCGGAAACGCCATCAAGAAGTTGTCTTGGCCCGTTGGCCAAAAAATAAAATGGACTGACCGACGTGTCCAGGTAGTTGCGGATCTGGGAAAAGGAGCTCACGCGGCTATCAGCGATAATAATCGCGATAGCCACAATGACTGCCAGAAAGAGGCGCAACTGCAGGGAAGGTCCCCTGCTAAAAATCGGCTTCATAAATTCTGCGTGTTCCTCGACATCAGGGAAGAAGCGTTAGCCTTATAGCCAACGCCTCCAGGGCTGGACGCATCTCGCCGTCGTGCGTTGCAGCAGCAGCGTCAGCATAGGCGCTATTCCCTGCGCAATTTGACCAGGGCCTTAGCCGTTGAGGAATTACTCCTCGCTGAACAAATCGCCGCCATGCATGTCGATCATTTCCAATGCTTTACCACCGCCGCGTGCTACGCAGGTCAGCGGATCTTCTGCCACGACCACCGGAATACCGGTCTCTTCCATCAGCAGGCGATCGAGGTTACGCAGCAATGCGCCACCACCGGTCAGCACCATACCGCGCTCGGAGATGTCAGAAGCCAGTTCTGGCGGGCACTGTTCCAGTGCAACCATCACCGCGCTCACGATACCGGTCAGCGGTTCCTGCAGCGCTTCAAGAATCTCGTTCGAATTCAGGGTAAAGCCACGTGGCACACCTTCTGCCAGGTTACGGCCGCGCACTTCAATCTCGTGCACTTCATCGCCCGGATAAGCAGAACCGATACCGTGCTTGATGCGCTCCGCAGTCGCTTCACCGATCAGGGAACCGTAGTTGCGACGGACATAATTAATAATAGCTTCATCGAAGCGGTCACCACCAATACGCACAGAAGAGGAGTAAACCACGCCGTTCAGCGAGATCACTGCCACTTCAGTGGTACCACCACCGATATCAACCACCATCGAACCGGTCGCTTCAGAAACCGGCAGACCTGCACCAATCGCCGCAGCCATTGGCTCTTCAATCAGGAAGACTTCACGCGCGCCTGCACCTTGTGCAGATTCACGGATGGCACGACGCTCAACCTGGGTCGCACCCACCGGTACGCAGACCAGCACACGCGGGCTTGGACGCATAAAGCTGTTGCTATGCACTTGCTTAATGAAGTGCTGCAGCATTTTTTCGGTGACGAAGAAGTCGGCGATAACGCCATCTTTCATAGGACGGATAGCAGCGATATTGCCCGGCGTACGGCCAAGCATCTGCTTAGCGTCATGACCGACAGCCGCTACGCTCTTTGGGGAGCCGGCACGATCCTGACGAATAGCAACCACAGAAGGCTCGTTCAACACGATGCCTTGTCCTTTCACGTAAATCAGGGTATTCGCGGTACCCAGGTCAATGGACAAGTCATTGGAAAACATGCCACGAAATTTTTTAAACATACTAAGGGATAATCCTGCAAGCTGGGGGCGGAAAATAAAATCCGCCTACTTTACCAACCACGCGAAGCCGCTACAAGGCGCAAAAACGTTCTGCTTCGGTGAAAAAATACGCTGAATACTTTTTTGGCCTGATGGTAGGGTCTTTTGCCGCAGTTAAATGGCGTTAACACGCCGTTTTAACCTAAATTCTCCCGGCGATAGCGGGAAAATTTCGACATAAAATCTAACATTTCCAGCCTCCAGCATCGCGCGCTCCGGCACAAATAAGCGAGAAAAACAGCCATCAGCCTGCATTTCGCGCGCTGAAGGTTTAAATTCGATAACGTTGTGAGTGTTTCTTTACGTTACTGTTGACCGGCAACGAGGGCGCAAATAAATCGCCCTGCCCGCCAGAAACCCCCAATCCCGACAGCGTTTGCCACTCCGCGCGCGTACGCACGCCGGCGGCGAAAACCTGTGTCGGTGATGACTTACACACTTCCAGCAAACTCTGCACAAACAGCTGGTTTTCAGTACGCCGTTCAATATTGCGTACCAAACCCGGCGCAAGTTTAATCACTTCTATCGGGAATTGCTTAATATAGGCGCTGCTCACCACCGTCAATCCGGCCTGAACCACTGCAATGCGACAGCCAAATGCCGTTAACATATGGAAAACCGGCACTAAACGGCTGATGTGTTGACAAACGTCGGCCTCAGCAAGTTCAAATAAAAAACGTTTTCTTTGCGATTTGCTGCACTGCAGCAGCAGTTTTTGCAGCCAGCGTTGAAAAGGCCGCTGCAACAGCGAGTCAATATTCACGGGTAGTGCCAGGGTTTCATCCGGCCACATTTCAGAGAGCGCCGCAATGCGCGCCACCAGCTGGCGATCCCAGCTGTCGGTCATACCCAGCTGCAGCACCAGCGGCATAAACTCCGCCGATACCACTTCTTTGTCGCCATCGAACACGCGCGTCAGCAATTCGCGATGATGGACTTTTCCATCCAGCAGTACCGCCGGTTTCTGGTACAGACGCGGGCCACCACGATTGAGTGTATTCTCCAGCAAGGTCCGCCAGCGCACGCTGCCGCGCCCCATGTCCAGCGTATTGCCTTCGCCAACCGACCAACTATTACCGCCCTGCAATGTCGCACGCCGCGTGGCCATCTCCACATTTTCCATCACCTGCGAGACACTTTGTCCGCTGCGCCACGCGCTGATGCCAATGTGGATCAAATCATCGCGATCGACCATGCGCATCGGCGGCAGTGAATCGACGGCATTGATCAGTTGGTCGGCAATGCTGTTGGCTTCTTTTAGAGTGCGATGCGGCAGCAAGACGGCGAAATCACTGCGGAAGTAACGTGCCAGCAATGCGCCCGGATAGCGCAGCACAAAGGTCGACAGCATATTAATCAGGTCAAACAGATACTCTTCCACCAGCGTTGGGCCGAGGGTTTCGTGCAGCATATCGAGGTCCGGCAGACGCACCATCATCACCACGCCGTGCGTGCCGACATCTTCCTGATCTTCCAGCAACGTCGCCAATTGGTTATCAAAGAACAAACGATTGTTCAGGCCGGTACGCGGATCTTGCGCCGCAAAGGTGCGAATTAAGGTATCGATGCGTAAACGCTGCTCGCCCGCTTCCTGCAAATCGCCCAGAAGCGCATCGATGGCGCGACTGGCTTTCGGCGGCCATTCCGCCGCATGGTCACCCTGCGAATGACGTTCACCGGTCAGAATGCGATCGGCGCGCGCTTCTAACTGTTCCATATCCCGCCAGCGCCGCTTGAGCCAGCGGTTGGTCATGACCAGCAGCACGCACATGATCGCGACGACCGTAAACAGGACCACCAGCGTATAAGTGCCGGTAAAGGAGCGAAACAGGGTTTTGGCCGGGTCCAGCACCACCACGCGCAGTTCGAGGCCCGGCGAATGCGTCAGGGGCAAATCGAACTGCACAAAGCGATTAGGCTCATCTTCTAACATCGGATTTTCATGGCGGGCTAAACTGAACACTAACGTATCGCCGTTCAGCAGTTGCACCTGTTCGGCATTGACCACCGGCATCATGCGCGTCAGCCACTGCGTGATTTCCTGCGGCGATTGTGAAGCCAGTGCTTTATCCACTTCAGTCGCCAGCGTTTGCATCCGCGTTTCTACGCGCTGCTGCGATAGCCAGATAAAACTAAAAGCGCAGCCCACCAGCATCAATATCATCGCCAGTAAGCTTAATAAGGTAATAAACGCAGAAAATTTAGTTGTTAATCGCATCCCTGTGCCTGCATCACTGCGGTTATGAACGGTGTTAATCCGTCGGCGCCACGCTTACCCCTGGCGCAAACCTGAGCAAAATAGCACAAATCAAGGTGTGATTCAGCGCCAGACTGGCATCAAAATCGCACATAACACAGCATGATAAGCGCTACGGCGCGAGTATAGCGTTAAACCGTGATGGCCTGACTTTGCTATGGGCTTTTTCGTCCTATTCTCAAAGAGGGCGATGCGCCAGGAAATTTCACATTTTTCCCCGCAAGTTCGCGCCTGATACTGAAGTTGAGCATGCTGGTAATAACTTACTATTCACAGGAGAACGTCATGAAGCTGAAGCACTTGCTCACAGAAGCCGACGTCACGCCAGAAAGCGTCTTTAATATGCGCCGCCGTCAGGTGCTAAAAGCGTTAGGATTAGGCGCAGCAGCAGCCAGTTTGCCTGGCACGGCGCAAGCCGATGTGTTGAGCTGGTTTAAAGGTAATAACCGCCCGCCCGCGCCCGCTGGCAGAGATTTAGATTTCACTAAACCGGCCGAATGGCAGGCCGATTTGCCGCTCACGCCGTTTGATAAGGTGTCGGGTTACAACAACTTCTACGAATTTGGTCTGGATAAAGCCGATCCTGCCGCCAATGCCGGCACGCTAAAAACCGATCCGTGGAAACTGCGCATTGAAGGTGAAGTGGCCAAACCGATCACGCTGGATATGGATGACATCTTCAAGCGTTTCGCCATGGAACAACGCATTTATCGCATGCGCTGCGTCGAAGCCTGGTCGATGGTGATTCCGTGGGTCGGCTTCGAGCTCAACAAGCTACTAAAACTGGCTGAACCCACCAGCAATGCACGCTATGTGGCATTTGAAACGCTGTATGCACCTGACCAAATGCCCGGTCAGAAAGATCGCTTTATCGGCGGCGGGCTGGATTATCCCTATGTAGAAGGCTTGCGTCTTGATGAAGCGATGCATCCACTGACGCTGCTGAGTACCGGCGTATACGGCAAAGCGCTGCCACCGCAAAATGGCGCGCCGATTCGCCTGACCGTGCCGTGGAAATATGGCTTCAAAGGGATTAAATCGATCGTGAAGATCACGCTGACGCACGATCGTCCACCAACCACCTGGAGCCAGATCGCCGCCAATGAGTACGGTTTCTATGCCAATGTGAACCCGCATGTGAATCATCCGCGCTGGTCGCAGGCTACCGAACGCTTTATTGGCGCGGGCGGCATTCTAAAGGTTGATCGCCAACCTACGCTGCTGTTCAACGGCTACGCGAAAGAAGTGGCTTCACTGTATCGCGGGCTGGATTTACGGGAGAACTATTAAGTGCGCCTCACTTTACGCCACATCACCGCGTTAAAAGTCGTGCTGCATCTGGCGGCTTTTCTGCCGTTTGTTTATCTGTTTATGGCGGCGAGTCAGGGCTGGCTGAGCGCCGATCCGGCGAAAGATATCCAGCATTTTACCGGCAGAATGGCGCTAAAGTTGCTGCTTGCCACGCTGCTGGTCAGCCCATTAACGCGCTACCTGAAACAGCCGCTGCTGATTCGGACCCGCCGCCTGCTCGGCGTGTGGTGTTTTGCCTGGGCCACTTTACATCTCACCAGCTACTACTTGCTGGAACTTGGTTACGATCATCTGCGTTTACTCGGCAGCGAGCTGATTTCCCGTCCTTATTTGTTACTGGGGATGATCAGCTGGACGATTCTCTTCGCCCTCGCCATAACTTCATTTCAACGCATGCAGCGCAAACTGGGTCGTCGCTGGCAAACGCTGCACAACGGCGTCTATCTGGTCGCGATCCTCGCACCTATCCACTATCTTTGGTCTGTGAAAGTCGTGTCCCCGCAGCCGGTAATCTACGCCGCGCTGGCCATCGCGCTGTTAGCGTGGCGTTACAATAAGTTGCGTAAACTTCTCTCCAGATAATCCCCGCACGGTTGTGTTCCTCCCGCGAGATCTGTTAAAAAGTGTGGCCTTCGGGCCGCATTCGATCAACTTCGCAGATAAGACCAGTATTTTGCTGCGAATGTCGACGAAACGGATATAATGCCCGGCTTTATTGCAAACGAAGTCTTCTTTTTCATCCTCAAGGGTGACAAACGCAAGATGGCGCGGTATTTTACGCGATGCCTTACTGATTGCAGGAGATAGCAGCAAGATGGCGCACAAATTTCACATACTGCTTTTGAACGGTCCCAATCTAAATTTACTGGGAACGCGCGAGCCTGATAAGTATGGTCACACCACGCTGGCGCAAATCGTCGGCGATCTGACGCAACAGGCCGATCAGCACCATGTGAAATTGAGTCATTTGCAATCGAACGCAGAGTTCCAGCTGATTGACCGTATTCACGAAGCCCGCGGCAACGTGGATTACATCATCATCAATCCTGCTGCGTTTACGCATACCAGCGTTGCACTGCGTGATGCCCTGTTGGCGGTTAGCATTCCTTTTATTGAGGTGCATCTCTCGAACGTGCATGCACGCGAACCGTTCAGACATCACTCCTATCTTTCCGATGTATCTGCCGGCGTCATCTGTGGACTTGGCGCTGATGGATACTCGTGGGCTTTACAAACGGCAGTAAAACGCCTGTTACATTCCAATTAAACAGAGTACGGAACCACACTCATGGATATTCGTAAAATTAAGAAACTGATCGAACTGGTTGAAGAGTCTGGCATCTCCGAGCTGGAAATCTCCGAGGGCGAAGAGTCCGTTCGTATCAGCCGTTCACCTGCAAATGCCGGCTACCCAATGATGCAGCAGGCTTATGCTGCGCCAATGATGCAGCAGCAGCCTGCGCTGGCGACCGCTGTGGCACCTGCCGCACCGGCTGCAGCAGAAGCTAAACCAGAAATCAGTGGCCATATCGTGCGTTCTCCGATGGTGGGCACCTTCTATCGCACCCCAAGCCCAGACGCGAAAGCCTTCGTTGAAGTTGGCCAGAAAGTGAATGCCGGCGACACCCTGTGCATCGTTGAAGCGATGAAAATGATGAACCAGATCGAAGCCGACAAATCCGGCGTTGTGAAGGCGATTCTGGTCGAAAGCGGCCAACCGGTTGAATTTGACGAGCCGCTGGTCATCATCGAATAACGAGGCGAAGCATGCTGGATAAAATTGTCATTGCTAACCGTGGTGAGATCGCGCTGCGCATTCTGCGTGCCTGCAAAGAGCTGGGCATTAAGACTGTTGCCGTGCACTCCACCGCGGACCGTGACCTGAAGCACGTGCTGCTGGCAGACGAAACCGTCTGCATCGGCCCACCACCTTCGGTCAAAAGCTACCTGAACATCCCGGCACTGATCTCCGCCGCTGAAATTACCGGCGCAGTGGCTATTCACCCGGGTTACGGCTTCCTCTCTGAGAACGCCGATTTCGCCGAGCAGGTTGAGCGCTCAGGCTTTATCTTCATTGGCCCGAAAGCCGACACCATTCGCCTGATGGGCGACAAAGTGTCTGCGATCACCGCAATGAAGAAAGCCGGCGTACCCACCGTGCCAGGTTCTGATGGCTCGCTGACCGACGACATGGAAAAAAACCGTGCCTTCGCTAAGCGCATCGGTTATCCGGTGATCATCAAAGCTTCCGGCGGCGGCGGCGGTCGCGGTATGCGCGTTGTGCGTAGCGACAAGGATCTTGAGCAATCCATCAACATGACGAAAGCGGAAGCCAAAGCGGCTTTCAACAACGACATGGTGTACATGGAGAAGTACCTCGAGAATCCACGCCACATCGAGATTCAGGTGCTGGCCGACGGCCAGGGTAACGCGATCTATCTGGCCGAACGTGACTGCTCAATGCAGCGTCGTCACCAGAAAGTCGTTGAAGAAGCACCAGCGCCAGGCATTACGCCGGAACTGCGTCGCTATATCGGCGAACGCTGCTCTAAAGCCTGTATCGACATCGGCTATCGCGGTGCAGGTACGTTCGAGTTCCTGTACGAAAACGGTGAGTTCTACTTCATTGAGATGAACACCCGTATTCAGGTTGAGCATCCGGTGACAGAAATGATCACCGGTGTCGACCTGATCAAAGAGCAGCTGCGTATTGCTGCTGGTCAGCCGCTGTCGATCAAACAGGAAGACGTGGTGATTCGCGGTCATGCGGTGGAATGCCGTATTAACGCCGAAGATCCGAATACCTTCCTGCCAAGCCCAGGCAAGATCACCCGCTTCCACGCGCCGGGCGGCTTCGGTGTTCGTTGGGAATCGCATATCTATGCCGGTTACAGCGTGCCACCGTACTACGATTCCATGATTGGTAAGCTGATTACCTACGGTGAAAACCGTGACGTGGCAATCTCGCGCATGAAGAATGCGCTGGCGGAACTGATCATCGACGGCATCAAGACCAACATTGAGCTGCAGATGAAAATCATGTCCGACGAAAACTTCCAGCAGGGTGGGACTAACATCCACTATCTGGAGAAAAAACTCGGCCTGCAAGAGAAGTAATCGCAGCGCAGAGTAAGACAGAGGCCGGTTAACTCCGGCCTTTTTCATTTTTGTCGCCTTTGAGGTTACATAATGGATTGGCGTTTTTTACAAGCGAACAAAGAGGCGCGCTGGTCGTTTTATTTGACGCTGGCCTACCTTGCCGTTTGGGGACTTTCTGCCTGGCTGGGCGGCAATGAGATCGGCTTCTTTGGCTTACCAAGATGGTTTGAGCTTTCGTGCCTGTTCGCCCCGCTGCTGTTTATTGTGTTGTGCTGGCTAATGGTGCGCGTGCTGTTCCGCGACATGTCGCTGGAGGATAACGATGGACTCTGAAATCATTCTTCCGCTGTTGGCCTATCTGGTGCTGATCGCTGCGCTGTCGGTGTTTGCGATGCGCAAGCAGCGTCAGGGCAACTTCCTGAGTGAATACTTCCTCGGTAGCCGTTCGATGGGCGGCTTTGTGCTGGCCATGACCATCACCACCACTTACATCAGCGCCAGCTCATTCATTGGCGGTCCCGGCGCAGCCTATAAATATGGTCTTGGTTGGGTGCTGCTGGCAATGATTCAGGTGCCCGCCGTCTGGCTTTCTCTTGGCGTATTAGGCAAGAAATTCGCCATTCTGGCGCGTCGTTACAATGCTGTGACGCTTAACGACATGCTTTATGGCCGCTACGGCAGCACGTTACTGATTTGGCTCTCCAGTATCAGTTTATTGGTGGCGTTTATTGGCGCGATGACCGTGCAGTTCATCGGTGGCGCGCGTCTGCTGGAAACCGCTGCGGGTATTCCTTACGACACCGGCCTGCTCATCTTCGGTGGCACCATCGCGCTCTACACTGCTTTCGGTGGCTTCCGCGCTAGCGTGCTGAACGATGCGATGCAAGGCATGGTGATGCTGATCGGCACCTTCCTGCTCCTCTTCGCGGTAATTCACCAGGCGGGCGGGCTGGAAAGCGCAGTAACCAAACTGCACAACATCGATCCACAACTGACGTCGCCGGAAGGCGTTGGCAATGTCATCAATCCAACCTTCCTCAGCTCGTTTGCGGTACTGGTGTGTTTCGGTGTGATTGGTTTGCCCCACACTGCGGTGCGCTGTATTTCGTATAAAGACAGCAAAGCGATGCATCGTGGCATTGTGCTCGGCACCATTGTGGTAGTGATCCTGATGCTTGGCATGCATCTGGCCGGTGCGCTGGGCCGCGTGATTTTGCCCGATCTCACCATCCCCGATCGCGTGATCCCCACGCTGATGATTACCGTGTTACCGCCGATGGCGGCGGGCGTATTTCTTGCGGCGCCAATGGCGGCCATTATGTCGACCATTAACGCGCAGCTGCTGCAATCCTCCGCTACGCTGATCAAAGATCTCTACCTGCGTATTGCACCGCAGCACAGTGAAAATGAGGCGCGCCTGCGCATGCTGTCAGGCACTATCACTTTCGTGCTTGGCGTGCTGCTGCTACTGGCGGCGTGGAATCCACCCGATATGATTATCTGGCTGAATCTGCTGGCATTTGGTGGTCTTGAAGCCGTGTTCCTGTGGCCGCTGGTACTGGGCTTGTATTGGGAGCGCGCCAACTCTACCGGTGCGATCAGCGGCATGCTGGTCGGCGCGGGATGCTATACGCTGCTTGCCAGCCTGAACATTGAATGGTGGGGTTTCCACCCAATCGTTCCGTCATTGACCTTAAGCCTGCTGGCCTTCCTGGTGGGTAATCTGTTTGGCCGCACGCCTGCAACGCATGCAGCGGCACTGGAATAAAGAGAAACGCTATGCCTTGGATTCAAATCAAAATTAACAGCACCGGTGAAAACGCCGAAACCCTGAGCGATGCGCTGATGGATGTTGGCGCGGTGTCGGTCACTTTCCAGGATACGCACGACAATCCGGTTTACGAGCCGCTGCCGGGCGAAACGCTGCTGTGGGGCGATACCGATGTCATCGGCCTGTTCGACGCCGAAACCGAAATGAGCGATGTGGTGGCCGAGTTAAGCCAGCATCCGCTGCTGGGATCCGCGTTTCGCCATAAGATCGAGCAGATCGAAGATAAAGACTGGGAACGTGAATGGATGGATAACTTCCACCCAATGCGTTTCGGTGAGCGTCTGTGGATCTGCCCGAGCTGGCGCGATGTGCCGGATCCAGATGCCGTCAACGTGATGCTGGATCCGGGCCTTGCATTTGGCACCGGCACGCATCCCACCACGTCGATGTGTTTGACCTGGCTTGATGGGCTGGATCTGCAAGGCAAAACGGTGATCGACTTTGGCTGCGGCTCCGGCATCCTCGCTATTGCCGCACTAAAATTAGGCGCAGCGCAGGCGATCGGTATTGATATCGATCCGCAGGCGATCCAGGCCAGCCGCGATAATGCCGAACGTAATGGCGTCTCTGAGCGTCTGGCGCTCTATCTGCCCCACCAGCAGCCGGAAAACCTGCAGGCTGATGTGGTGGTCGCCAACATCCTCGCTGGTCCGCTGCGCGAGCTGGCGCCGCTGATTAGCGTGCTGCCGAAAGCCGGTGGGCATCTTGGATTGTCCGGCGTGCTGGCGAGCCAGGCCGAAAGCGTGTGTGAAGCTTACGCCGATCGTTTTGCACTCGACGCGGTTGCCGAGAAAGAAGAGTGGTGCCGCATCACCGGCGTACGCCGCTAATCTGCCCGCTTGCCAGTCGGGCTAACTGACTGGCAAGCCGTTCTATTTTTCTGAGACCCGTCTCAAAGCGCCAGCCCTTCTCATCTACTGCCGTTTCTTTACATTTCAATCATTACAATCCTGCTTCAGGCGATAGCGCTATCCCTTTTGGCAATGTCTTTTAGGGCATTTCACTTCGATAAATCGCTGAAAGTAATTGATTATGATAAAGAAACTTTGTTTGCTCGCTTTTCTGACAAGCATGGCGTCGTTCACGCACGCCCATAGCTCCAACTGGTCTTATGAAGCACCAGATGAGTGGGGCAACTTGCACGCCGATTATCACACCTGTAAAAGCGGTGTGAACCAGTCGCCTGTCGATATCCGCAAGGTGGTGAATGGACAACTGCCGCCGCTGACGTTGAGCTATCAAGCCAAACAAAAATCCATCATCAATAACGGTCACACCATCCAGATCAACGTCAAGGATGGCGATGCGCTGACGCTGGATGGCGAAGCTTATACGCTGCGTCAGTTCCACTTCCATACGCCGAGCGAAAATCTGATTGATGGCAAACGCTTTCCGCTGGCTGCGCATTTCGTCCATGCTAGCGAAGAGGGCCATCTGGCGGTGGTTGGCGTGATGTTTGAAGCCGGGTCGGAAAACCCTGCGCTGGCAGAGGTACTGCGTGAGTTACCCGCTGAAGTTAACAAAGAGGTGGCCCTGCAACAGCCACTCAATCTCAGCGCTCTGATTCCGGGTCAAAAGAACTACTTTCGCTTTAGTGGTTCGCTTACGACGCCACCTTGCACCGAAGGTGTGCGCTGGTTAGTGATGAAGCAAACTGTTTCGGCATCTGCTGAACAGCTCAAAACGTTCACCACATTGTTGGGTGAACATGGCAACAGTCGTCCTGTGCAGCCGCTGAATGGTCGCGTGATTATTGAATAGTGACTTGATAACTGAGGTTACATCCGTCACTCCCTCTGCATGCGCGCTCCAGGGGAGTGACATTCAATCCACTATTGGCGGAAAAGACGTTAAGCTAACGTAACTAAGTAGCTCAATTAATAATCATTGTGGCGTCATTTCTTTCGCTAATTACCTGAAGTGGCGGTTTTTATGTTGTGATTTTGGTCATGTTTTGAGAAAAATTTTTGTACACAATTCCATCATATTTTTTTAATCATATGAAATATAATGATTAATACCTTTCCTTGTGGCTGATAAGTTGATTTCCCCTCTCTCTAACGGCGAATTGTTCAAAGTTTGGCCTTTCATCTTCTTTAAAAAATGCGTAATATACGCCGCCTTGCGAACAGTTAGGGTCACTTCTTTTTCATGCGCATTGGACAACATCAGCTACGTAATCGACTCATTGCTGCGCCTATGGCCGGAGTATCCGATAAGCCATTTCGCACCCTGTGTTATGAGAACGGCGCCGGTATGACTGTCTCCGAGATGCTGTCGTCGAACCCGGAAGTTTGGGCCAGTGACAAATCCCGTTTGCGTATGGTGCATAGTGACGAGCCTGGTATTCGCGCCGTGCAAATTGCCGGTTGCGATCCTGATGAGATGGCTGCTGCCGCGCGCATTAATGTGGCGTCTGGCGCGCAGGTTATCGATATCAACATGGGCTGCCCAGCCAAAAAAGTGAATCGTAAGATGGCAGGTTCAGCGCTGCTGCAACATCCGCAACTGGTGGAGTCGATTCTCACCGCGGTCGTCAATGCAGTGGATGTACCGGTTACGCTGAAGATTCGCACCGGCTGGGACAAAGAAAATCGTAATTGTGTAGAGATTGCCCAATTGGCTGAACGCTGTGGCATTCAGGCTCTCACCATTCATGGCCGCACGCGCGCCTGTTTGTTTGAGGGATTTGCTGAATACGACAGCATTCGGACAGTTAAGCAGAGCGTTTCCATTCCGATCATCGCGAATGGCGACATTACTGACCCGCATAAAGCCAGAGCGGTGCTCGACTATACCGGAGCCGATGCTCTTATGGTTGGCCGTGCCGCTCAGGGAAGACCGTGGATCTTCCGGGAAATCCAGCATTATCTGGACACAGGGGAGCTGCTGGCACCGAAGCCGCTGGCTGAAGTGAAGCAAATGCTGATTGGACACATACGGGAGCTGCACGACTTTTACGGTCAGCGCAAAGGATACCGTATTGCCCGAAAACACGTTTCCTGGTATTTGCAGGAAAGTGCTCCTGATGACCAGTTTCGGCGCACATTCAACGCCATAGAGGATGCCAGCGAACAGCTGGAGGCGTTGGAGGCATACTTCGAAAATCTTGCGTAAACGAAATAAAGAGCTGAAAGAACTATGTTCGAACAACGCGTAAATTCTGACGTACTCACCGTTTCTACCGTTAACTCTCAGGATCAGGTGACCCAAAAGCCACTGCGTGATTCGGTTAAACAGTCACTGAAGAACTATTTTGCTCAACTGAACGGTCAGGATGTGAGTGACCTGTATGAGCTGGTATTGGCAGAAGTCGAGCAGCCTCTGTTGGACATGGTGATGCAGTACACCCGTGGCAACCAGACCCGTGCAGCTCTGATGATGGGTATCAACCGCGGTACCCTGCGTAAGAAGCTGAAAAAATACGGCATGAACTAATCTGTTCGTTGCTGCGATAACGCCAGCCTTGCGGCTGGCGTTTTTGTTTCTGCAGCACGGATAATTTCCTGACGTTAGCAACGCATGAAACAATTGGCGCGATAATGGTAACGATAGTTGCAATTTCCGTAGTGATATCCCCTCCCCCTTAGCAACACCTTTTTCTCCATTTTACTTCGCGCCTATTTATCCTTCATCACGCTTCAGCCCGCTCTCTCTGTGATCATTAACCGCTTCGGCCGTAAGCGTGCAAACTCATACACCCACTCCTGAGCGTTAGCTCACACTGCTTCCATATAGTGAAACTTTTTGCACTATTTGTGATCGTGTCGTCTCGTCATGCTGCCTTTTGGTGCGCCATATTAGTCAGAATCTTCTGAGTGCTTCAGTTTATTAAAAGATCTTTCCAGAGAATTCAGGATTCTGCAAACCTGGCATCAGGTTTGCAGAGTTATGAATGGCTAACCACCACAGACAGAAAACAGCGCACATTAAAGTGCGCGCAAACATAACAACACACGATATCGCCACACAGGATGCTTTATGAAAAAGATGATGCTTTCCACTTTGGTTGCTGCAGCCTCGCTGTTCGCCGTTGCTCAACAAGCGCACGCTGGCACCACGCTGGATACCATTAAAAAGAAAGGTTTTGTACAGTGCGGCATCAGTGACGGCCTGCCAGGCTTCTCTTATGCTGACTCTAACGGCAAATTCACCGGTATTGACGTGGATGTATGCCGCGCAGCGGCTGCCGCAGTATTTGGCGACGCAACCAAAGTGAAATACACCCCGTTGACCGCAAAAGAGCGCTTCACCGCGCTGCAGTCCGGTGAAGTGGACATCTTGTCTCGTAACACCACATGGACCTCATCGCGCGATGGCGGCATGGGCTTCCTGTTTGCAGGCGTGAACTATTACGACGGTATCGGCTTCCTGACTCACCAGAAAGCCGGTCTGAAAAGTGCTAAAGAGCTGGATGGTGCCACCGTGTGTATTCAGGCCGGTACTGATACCGAGCTGAACGTGGCTGACTACTTCAAAACCCACAAAATGCAGTACACGCCAGTGACCTTTGACCGCTCTGACGAATCCGCCAAAGCGCTCGACAGCGGCCGTTGCGACACCCTCGCATCCGACCAATCTCAGCTGTATGCGCTGCGTATTAAACTTGGCAAGCCAGACGAGTTCATCGTACTGCCAGAAGTGATCTCCAAAGAGCCGCTGGGTCCCGTTGTGCGTCGCGGTGATGACGATTGGTTCACCATCGTTAAATGGTCGCTGTATGCCATGCTGAACGCGGAAGAGATGGGTATCAGCTCTAAAAATGTCGATGACATGGTAGCCAAGCCAACTACACCGGATATGGCACATCTGCTGGGCGCGGAAGGTGACTTCGGTAAAGACCTGAAGCTCGATAACAAGTGGGCTTACAACATCATCAAACAAGTAGGTAACTATCAGGAAGTGTTCGACCGTAACGTCGGTAAAGACAGCGCACTGAAAATTAAACGCGGCCAGAATGCGCTGTGGAATGCGGGCGGCATCCAGTACGCTCCGCCAGTTCGTTAATTCCGTCCTGCCAGTCGGGCACCGCATCCTGCGGTGCCCACGCGTAATCTTCACTGAGGTTTTAACATGTCGCAACGCCCAACCGTAAAAAGGGATTTTTCGTTCGGTAATCCTACGGTTCGCGCCTGGCTTTACCAGATCGTCGCGATTGTTGCCGTGCTTGCTGTGGTGGGATATCTAATCCACAACACCGTAATCAACCTGGCCAATCGTGGCATCACTTCCGGATTCGGGTTTCTGGATCGCAGTGCCGGCTTCGGCATTGTCCAGCACCTGATCGAATACACCGAAGGCGACACCTACGCGCGCGTGTTTATGGTGGGGTTGACCAATACCCTGCTGGTTTCCGCGCTCTGTATTGTTTTCGCTTCGATCCTTGGCTTTGCCGTTGGCCTGGCTCGCTTGTCTGAGAACTGGCTGCTGCGCAAGCTTTCAACCATTTACATCGAGACCTTCCGTAATATCCCGCCGCTGCTGCAGATCTTTTTCTGGTACTTTGCGGTACTGCGTAACCTGCCCGGCCCGCGTCAGGCACTCAACGCGTTTGATTTAGCATTCGTCAGCAATCGCGGTTTGTATATCCCGTGGCCCGAGTACGCGCCTGGCACCTGGCCATTTCTGATCGCGCTGGCGTTAGCGGTGCTGGGTTGCGTGGCGCTGTTCCGCTACAACCGTAAGCATCAGCTTAAAACCGGTCAACTGCGTCGCACTTGGCCGGCTGCGGTTGGGCTGCTGGTTTTGCTGCCGCTGATTGCTCATACCCTGTTTGGCGCTGCCATGCATTGGGATGTGCCAGAACTGCGTGGATTTAACTTCCGCGGCGGTTTCGTAATGATCCCTGAGCTCGCTGCGTTGACTCTCGCGCTGTCGGTTTATACCTCGTCGTTTATAGCCGAAGTAATTCGCTCTGGTATTCAGTCGGTACCGCATGGTCAAAATGAAGCCGCACGTTCGCTCGGTTTACCTAATCCAGTAACCATGCGTCAGGTGATTATCCCGCAGGCCATGCGTGTGATTATCCCGCCACTGACCAGCCAGTATCTCAATATCGTGAAAAACTCATCGCTGGCGGCCGCTATCGGCTATCCAGACATGGTTTCGCTGTTTGCCGGCACCGTGCTGAACCAAACCGGTCAGGCGATTGAAACTATTGCGATTACCATGGCGGTCTACCTGATTATCAGCCTGATCATTTCACTGCTGATGAACCTCTACAATCGCAAAATTGCGCTGGTTGAGCGTTAAGAGAACGGGATCATTATGTCTGTTACTACACATGAAACACCGCCGATTCCGACCAACCCACTGAGTAAGGCTTGGCTCTGGGCACGCAAAAATCTGTTCTCCAGTTGGCTGAATACGCTGCTGACGCTATTCAGTATCTGGCTTATCTGGAACGTGATTCCTCCGGCCTTGAACTGGCTGGTATTTCAGGCTAACTGGATTGGTGAGACGCGCGCAGATTGCACCAAAGAAGGCGCATGTTGGGTGTTTATCCATGCACGCTTTGGCCAGTTTATGTATGGACTCTATCCGCATGAGCTGCGCTGGCGCATCAATCTGTCGCTGGTCATCGGCTTGCTCTCGATCATTCCGATGTTCATCAAATCAATGCCGCGTCGCGGTCGCTATATCGCCTGCTGGGCGGTGGTCTATCCGATTGTGGTTTGGTTCCTGATGTATGGCGGCTATTTCGGTTTAGAGCGCGTAGAGACTCGCCAGTGGGGCGGCCTGACATTGACGCTGATTATCGCGTCAGTGGGGATTGCCGGCGCACTGCCGTTGGGGATTTTACTGGCGCTGGGACGCCGCTCAGAAATGCCGGTGGTGCGTACACTTTCGATCATCTTCATTGAGTTCTGGCGTGGCGTACCGCTGATAACCGTACTGTTTATGTCATCGGTGATGCTGCCGCTGTTTATGGCGGAAGGCACCACCATCGACAAACTGGTGCGTGCACTGGTTGGCGTGATCTTGTTCCAGTCCGCTTATGTCGCAGAAGTGGTACGCGGCGGTTTGCAGGCGCTACCGAAAGGCCAATATGAAGCTGCGGAATCACTGTCGCTGGGTTACTGGAAAACCCAGATGCTGGTGATTTTACCGCAGGCACTCAAGATGACCATTCCCGGCCTGGTGAATACCATCATTGCCCTGTTTAAAGATACCAGCCTGGTGATCATCATCGGCCTATTCGATCTCTTCAGTAGCGTGCAGCAAGCCACCGTCGACCCAACCTGGTTGGGGATGTCGACAGAAGGCTATGTGTTTGCTGCCATGGTTTACTGGATTTTCTGTTTTAGCATGTCGCGCTATAGCCAGTATCTGGAGAAGCGTTTTCACACCGGGCGTGCATCGCACTGAGGTTTAACATGACACAAACTATGACTAATGCGGCTGATGCCATGATGATTACACTCGAAAACGTTAACAAATGGTACGGCCAGTTCCATGTACTGAAAGACATCAACCTAAAAGTAAAACCACGTGAACGTATCGTACTGTGCGGACCTTCTGGTTCGGGTAAATCGACGACAATTCGTTGCATCAACCACCTCGAAGAACATCAGCAAGGACGTATCGTGGTGGATGGTATCCATCTCAATCACGATGTGCGCAATATCGAACGCGTTCGTACCGAAGTAGGTATGGTTTTCCAGCATTTCAATCTTTTCCCGCATCTCACGGTTCTGCAAAACTGTACGCTGGCGCCGATTTGGGTACGCAAAATGCCGAAGAAAGAAGCGGAAGAGTTGGCCATGCATTACCTCCAGCGTGTGCGCATTGCCGAGCATGCGCATAAGTTTCCCGGCCAGCTTTCGGGTGGTCAGCAGCAGCGCGTGGCTATCGCTCGTTCACTCTGTATGAAGCCGAAAATTATGCTGTTTGATGAGCCAACTTCAGCGCTCGATCCTGAGATGGTCAAAGAGGTGCTCGATACGATGATTGGCCTGGCAGAAGATGGCATGACCATGCTGTGTGTTACCCATGAGATGGGATTTGCGCGTACCGTGGCGGATCGCGTGATCTTTATGGATCGCGGTGAAATCGTGGAAGAAGCTCCACCTCAGGAGTTCTTCGCTAACCCGAAATCAGAACGTACGCGTGCGTTTCTGTCGCAGGTTATTCATTAATATCCAGATAGTGAGATTGAAAAGCGCCTCTGCTGCAAAGCAGGGGCTTTTTTATAACTGCAATTTTAATGGGGTGCTTTTGGCGGGCATAGACGGTTTTGATGCATACAAAAAAGCCCTGAACTTTCGTTCAGGGCTTTTGTGTTTGATGCCTGGCAGTTCCCTACTCTCGCATGGGGAGACCCCACACTACCATTGGCGCTACGGCGTTTCACTTCTGAGTTCGGCATGGGGTCAGGTGGGACCACCGCGCTAAAGCCGCCAGGCAAATTCTGTAATTTACCGAACTCACGCTTTAAAACTGGTGCTGATACCCAGAGTCGAACTGGGGACCTCACCCTTACCAAGGGTGCGCTCTACCAACTGAGCCATATCAGCACACTTTAATTTGATGCCTGGCAGTTCCCTACTCTCGCATGGGGAGACCCCACACTACCATCGGCGCTACGGCGTTTCACTTCTGAGTTCGGCATGGGGTCAGGTGGGACCACCGCGCTAAAGCCGCCAGGCAAATTCTTTGCGCAAAAACGAATAACATCCGCTTCTGCTAAATCTTTAATCCGTAAAACAAGCTGAAAATCCGGTCTCTCAGACCAAAACGCCTCTGGCGTTGTAAGGTTAAGCCTCACGGGTCATTAGTACCGGTTAGCTCAACGCATCGCTGCGCTTACACATCCGGCCTATCAACGTCGTAGTCTTCAACGTCCCTTCAGGACTCTCAAGGAGTCAGGGAGAACTCATCTCGGGGCAAGTTTCGTGCTTAGATGCTTTCAGCACTTATCTTTTCCGCACTTAGCTACCGGGCAGTGCCATTGGCATGACAACCCGAACACCAGTGGTGCGTTCACTCCGGTCCTCTCGTACTAGGAGCAACCCCCCTCAATTCTCCAGCGCCCACGGCAGATAGGGACCGAACTGTCTCACGACGTTCTAAACCCAGCTCGCGTACCACTTTAAACGGCGAACAGCCGTACCCTTGGGACCTACTTCAGCCCCAGGATGTGATGAGCCGACATCGAGGTGCCAAACACCGCCGTCGATATGAACTCTTGGGCGGTATCAGCCTGTTATCCCCGGAGTACCTTTTATCCGTTGAGCGATGGCCCTTCCATTCAGAACCACCGGATCACTATGACCTGCTTTCGCACCTGCTCGAGCCGTCACTCTCGCAGTCAAGCTGGCTTATGCCATTGCACTAACCTCCTGATGTCCGACCAGGATTAGCCAACCTTCGTGCTCCTCCGTTACTCTTTGGGAGGAGACCGCCCCAGTCAAACTACCCACCAGACACTGTCCGCAGCCCGGATTACGGGCCTACGTTAGAACATCAAACATTAAAGGGTGGTATTTCAAGGTTGGCTCCACGCAGACTGGCGTCCACGCTTCAAAGCCTCCCACCTATCCTACACATCAAGGCTCAATGTTCAGTGTCAAGCTATAGTAAAGGTTCACGGGGTCTTTCCGTCTTGCCGCGGGTACACTGCATCTTCACAGCGATTTCAATTTCACTGAGTCTCGGGTGGAGACAGCCTGGCCATCATTACGCCATTCGTGCAGGTCGGAACTTACCCGACAAGGAATTTCGCTACCTTAGGACCGTTATAGTTACGGCCGCCGTTTACCGGGGCTTCGATCAAGAGCTTCTCCTTGCGGATAACCCCATCAATTAACCTTCCGGCACCGGGCAGGCGTCACACCGTATACGTCCACTTTCGTGTTTGCACAGTGCTGTGTTTTTAATAAACAGTTGCAGCCAGCTGGTATCTTCGACTGGCTTCAGCTCCGGGAGCAAGTCCCTTCACCTACGCGCCAGCGTGCCTTCTCCCGAAGTTACGGCACCATTTTGCCTAGTTCCTTCACCCGAGTTCTCTCAAGCGCCTTGGTATTCTCTACCTGACCACCTGTGTCGGTTTGGGGTACGATTTCGTGTTACCTGGAGCTTAGAGGCTTTTCCTGGAAGCAGGGCATCAGTTACTTCACCACCGTAGTGGCTCGTCGTCACGCCTCAGCCTTAAGATATCCCGGATTTACCAAAGATATCAGCCTACACGCTTAAACCGGGACAACCGTCGCCCGGATAACCTAGCCTTCTCCGTCCCCCCTTCGCAGTAACACCAAGTGCAGGAATATTAACCTGCTTCCCATCGACTACGCTTTTCAGCCTCGCCTTAGGGGTCGACTCACCCTGCTCCGATTAACGTTGAACAGGAACCCTTGGTCTTCCGGCGAGCGGGCTTTTCACCCGCTTTATCGTTACTTATGTCAGCATTCGCACTTCTGATACCTCCAGCATGCCTCACAGCACACCTTCAACGGCTTACAGAACGCTCCCCTACCCAACAACACATAGTGTCGCTGCCGCAGCTTCGGTGCATGGTTTAGCCCCGTTACATCTTCCGCGCAGGCCGACTCGACCAGTGAGCTATTACGCTTTCTTTAAATGATGGCTGCTTCTAAGCCAACATCCTGGCTGTCTGTGCCTTCCCACATCGTTTCCCACTTAACCATGACTTTGGGACCTTAGCTGGCGGTCTGGGTTGTTTCCCTCTTCACGACGGACGTTAGCACCCGCCGTGTGTCTCCCGTGATAACATTCTTCGGTATTCGCAGTTTGCATCGGGTTGGTAAGCCGGGATGGCCCCCTAGCCGAAACAGTGCTCTACCCCCGAAGATGAGTTCACGAGGCGCTACCTAAATAGCTTTCGGGGAGAACCAGCTATCTCCCGGTTTGATTGGCCTTTCACCCCCAGCCACAAGTCATCCGCTAATTTTTCAACATTAGTCGGTTCGGTCCTCCAGTTAGTGTTACCCAACCTTCAACCTGCCCATGGCTAGATCACCGGGTTTCGGGTCTATACCCTGCAACTTAACGCCCAGTTAAGACTCGGTTTCCCTGCGGCTCCCCTATACGGTTAACCTTGCTACAGAATATAAGTCGCTGACCCATTATACAAAAGGTACGCAGTCACCCCATTAAAGAGGCTCCCACTGCTTGTACGTACACGGTTTCAGGTTCTGTTTCACTCCCCTCGCCGGGGTTCTTTTCGCCTTTCCCTCACGGTACTGGTTCACTATCGGTCAGTCAGGAGTATTTAGCCTTGGAGGATGGTCCCCCCATATTCAGACAGGATACCACGTGTCCCGCCCTACTCTTCGAACTCACAGTATGTGCACTTTCGTGTACGGGGCTATCACCCGGTATCGCGCGACTTTCCAGACGCTTCCACTAACGCACAAACTGATTCAGGTTCTGGGCTGTTCCCCGTTCGCTCGCCGCTACTGGGGGAATCTCGGTTGATTTCTTTTCCTCTGGGTACTTAGATGTTTCAGTTCCCCAGGTTCGCCTCGCAACACTATGTATTCATGTTGCGATGATGCACTGAGTGCACCGGGTTTCCCCATTCGGACATCGTCGGCTGTAGCGGTTCATATCACCTTACCGACGCTTTACGCAGATTAGCACGTCCTTCATCGCCTCTGACTGCCAGGGCATCCACCGTGTACGCTTAGTCGCTTAACCTCACAACCCACAGGCGTTTTGCAACGCTGCGGACTGCAGGCATTGAGAGACTCGAACATGTTGTTATTCATTTCTTATTACGGAGAAATGAACCAACACGTCGTTTCAATTTTCAGCTTGTTCCGGATTGTTAAAGAGCAATAACTTCGCAATGTACCCGAGGATACATTCTGAAGTTAGTTATCAACGTGGGGTCGTTGATGGTGGAGCTAAGCGGGATCGAACCGCTGACCTCCTGCGTGCAAGGCAGGCGCTCTCCCAGCTGAGCTATAGCCCCATAGAGTTTTGCAAAACGCGTGCTTACCAGGAGAATTCTTTCAGGTTCAAGGCGTGTCGATGCGAAGCATACTCAAGTATGCGAGCTATCGGCACAACGCGGAAACTGGAAGAATTTGGTAGGCCTGAGTGGACTTGAACCACCGACCTCACCCTTATCAGGGGTGCGCTCTAACCACCTGAGCTACAAGCCTGCAGGCGTTTTACGCTCTTCTTTAATTTCATCAGACAATCTGTGTGAGCACTGCGCGGGAAGGTATCTTCAGGTAAGGAGGTGATCCAACCGCAGGTTCCCCTACGGTTACCTTGTTACGACTTCACCCCAGTCATGAATCACAAAGTGGTAAGCGCCCTCCCGAAGGTTAAGCTACCTACTTCTTTTGCAACCCACTCCCATGGTGTGACGGGCGGTGTGTACAAGGCCCGGGAACGTATTCACCGTAGCATTCTGATCTACGATTACTAGCGATTCCGACTTCACGGAGTCGAGTTGCAGACTCCGATCCGGACTACGACGCACTTTATGAGGTCCGCTTGCTCTCGCGAGGTCGCTTCTCTTTGTATGCGCCATTGTAGCACGTGTGTAGCCCTACTCGTAAGGGCCATGATGACTTGACGTCATCCCCACCTTCCTCCAGTTTATCACTGGCAGTCTCCTTTGAGTTCCCGGCCGAACCGCTGGCAACAAAGGATAAGGGTTGCGCTCGTTGCGGGACTTAACCCAACATTTCACAACACGAGCTGACGACAGCCATGCAGCACCTGTCTCACGGTTCCCGAAGGCACTAAAGCATCTCTGCTAAATTCCGTGGATGTCAAGAGTAGGTAAGGTTCTTCGCGTTGCATCGAATTAAACCACATGCTCCACCGCTTGTGCGGGCCCCCGTCAATTCATTTGAGTTTTAACCTTGCGGCCGTACTCCCCAGGCGGTCGACTTAACGCGTTAGCTCCGGAAGCCACTCCTCAAGGGAACAACCTCCAAGTCGACATCGTTTACGGCGTGGACTACCAGGGTATCTAATCCTGTTTGCTCCCCACGCTTTCGCACCTGAGCGTCAGTCTTTGTCCAGGGGGCCGCCTTCGCCACCGGTATTCCTCCAGATCTCTACGCATTTCACCGCTACACCTGGAATTCTACCCCCCTCTACAAGACTCTAGCCTGCCAGTTTCGAATGCAGTTCCCAGGTTAAGCCCGGGGATTTCACATCCGACTTGACAGACCGCCTGCGTGCGCTTTACGCCCAGTAATTCCGATTAACGCTTGCACCCTCCGTATTACCGCGGCTGCTGGCACGGAGTTAGCCGGTGCTTCTTCTGCGGGTAACGTCAATCGGTGAAGCTATTAACTTCACCGCCTTCCTCCCCGCTGAAAGTACTTTACAACCCGAAGGCCTTCTTCATACACGCGGCATGGCTGCATCAGGCTTGCGCCCATTGTGCAATATTCCCCACTGCTGCCTCCCGTAGGAGTCTGGACCGTGTCTCAGTTCCAGTGTGGCTGGTCATCCTCTCAGACCAGCTAGGGATCGTCGCCTAGGTGAGCCATTACCCCACCTACTAGCTAATCCCATCTGGGCACATCCGATGGTGTGAGGCCCGAAGGTCCCCCACTTTGGTCTTGCGACGTTATGCGGTATTAGCTACCGTTTCCAGTAGTTATCCCCCTCCATCGGGCAGTTTCCCAGACATTACTCACCCGTCCGCCACTCGTCACCCGAGAGCAAGCTCTCTGTGCTACCGTTCGACTTGCATGTGTTAGGCCTGCCGCCAGCGTTCAATCTGAGCCATGATCAAACTCTTCAATTTAAGTTTGATTTGCTGAAACAAGTTCAGCGGTGCTCATCTGTAAAACGTCATAATGAATTTCATTATGTGTTCACTCGTGAGGCTTTGATATTTTGTTGCGTCCTAAGACGCTGATATCAATCCTGCGAGTGCCCACACAGATTGTCTGATAAATTGTTAAAGAGCGTTGCGAGCAGCGGCTGAACCGTCTGTCGCGAGGTGGCGTATACTACGCTACTCTCCTTCGGAGTCAAACACTTTTTTCAGCGTTTTCATCCGGCGGGATGAATTTCTTCACTCCCTGCTGAGCCGTCTGCGTTGCCGCTTTGCCGTCTCAGTGGTGGCGCATTATAGGGATCCGAATTTTTTGCACAACCCCTTTTTTCGATCTTTTTAATCGACTGCCGAGTTTTCACTCTTTTCGCTGCGATCGCGAGCGATCCGCTCAAAAATCATCTTGTTTATCCGACTTTTAAGCCGCAGGCTTGGTAAAAACGTAAAAGGAGAAGCTCATGTCTACAGCCCTACGACCTTATAAGAACCATTTTCCGCAACAAGGCGACCGCGTGATGATCGACAGCAGCAGCGTGGTGGTGGGTGAAGTACAACTTGCCGATGACGTCAGCATCTGGTCGCTGGTTGCTATTCGCGGTGACGTCAATAAAGTGATGATAGGTAAAAGAAGCAATATTCAGGATGGCAGCGTACTGCATGTCACTCACAAGTCCACCAGCAACCCAGAAGGTTATCCGCTGATTGTCGGCGAAGATGTCACAGTAGGGCATAAGGCGATGCTGCACGGCTGTACTATCGGCAATCGCGTACTGGTTGGTATGGGATCCATTCTACTGGACGGCGTGATCGTTGAAGATGATGTGATGATTGGCGCTGGCAGTTTGGTGCCGCCAGGTAAACGGCTGGAAAGTGGCTACCTGTATTTAGGCAGCCCGGTTAAACAAGTGCGCCCACTCAGTGAAGCGGAGATTGCCGGGCTGCTTTATTCGTCCAACAACTATGTGGGTTGGAAGAATGAATATCTCGATCAGGAAAGCCAAACTCATCCCTGATAGCCAACCTTATCCCTGCTGCATCGACTGCTTTAGTTTGGCAATCACTGGCGTGATCTCTGGCATCACGCCATGCCATAAATGGAAAGCATGAGCGGCTTGACCCACTAACATACCAACGCCATCCGCCAGCTGCTGCGCGCCCTGCTGCTGACACCACACTAAGAATGGTGTCAAACCTTGTTGATAAAACATGTCGTAGCACCGCGTTTGCGCATGAATTAGCGATGTGGCCAACGCCGGAACTTTGCCATCAACACCACTTGAGGTCGCATTAATGATCAGATCAAATTGCTGATCTGCTAATTGCTCTAAGCTGGCCGCTTTAATATCCCCGCTATGCTGGAAAATCTCTACCAGCTGCTCGGCGCGTTCCACGGTGCGATTCACCACCACCAGCGAACATCCGAATGAAAGCAGAGGCAGGATCACACCACGCGCAGCACCACCGGCGCCCACCAGCAGAATTTGATCGCCGGGATGGATCATCTGCAATCGTTCCAGATCGCTGAGCAAGCCGATGCCATCCGTGTTATCCCCGAAGATCTTGCCCTGCGCATCTTTCTTTAAGGTATTAACCGCACCAGATAATGCCGCGCGCTCACTGAGCTCATCGGCAAATTCCCACGCCTGCTGTTTAAAAGGCAGTGTGACATTGGCACCTTTACCGCCTTGCGCAAAAAAATCCGCGATCGACTGTGGAAATCCCTCAAGTGGCGCGCACTCCTTGCCATATCGATGCTCAATGCCAGTTTGCTCAGCGAACAGGCGGTGAATGAAAGGAGATTTGCTATGCGCAATGGGATGACCAAAAACGGCAAAATTTTCCATGTATTAGCCCTGACGGATAAGTTCACCGCTAATGACGTCGCGGATTTCAGAAGGATTCAGTCGCCCACCTGTTTCAGCATGCAAGACCGGGAACTGCGGACCAAATTGCTTAGCAACCTCATCCGCATTACGGCATGGCGGTTCGCCGGAAAGATTGGCGCTGGTCGAAACCAGAGGTTTACCAAAACCACGACACAAAGCCTGTACGTGCGGATGATCGCTAACGCGGATGGCCAGAGAGTCAAAACGCCCGGTTAACCAGCGCGGCGTATGTGGCGAGGCGGGCACCACATAGGTTACCGGGCCAGGCCAACTTTCAAACATACGTTCGCGCTGCAGCACCGAGAGTTCACGATCCGCGATATAAGGTTCCAGCTGCGCGTAATCGGCTGCAATCAAAATGAGTCCCTTCTCGACTGGACGCTGCTTGAGCGCCAAAAGCGCCATTACGGCTTCTTCACTGTCGGGATCGCAGCCCAATCCAAACACGGCTTCGGTTGGATAGGCGATAACTTCCTGTTGCTGTAGTTTCTCAATGCAATAATCGAGACTACCCGCTGAATACTGACTTGGCTTCATGATGATGATTCGTCCTGGACGATAGGCTTACCGCAGCGTTTGCTGGCGCAGAAGCGCTTCATGCCTTGTGCGGTTTTCTTCTCTATTAATAATGGGAACTGGCAATGCGGGCAAACGCCTTCAACCGGCGCTGCGTTAAGGGCAAACTGACAATCTGGATAGCGATCGCAGGAGTAGAAGGTTTTGCCATAGCGCGAGCGCCGTTGTACCAGTTTACCGTTCTGACATTGCGGACAGGCGATAGCTGTTTCATCTGGCTTATCGATGGTTTCGGTGTAATCACATTCCGGATAATGACTGCAACCCACGAACATGCCAAATCGTCCCTGACGCAGAACTTTGTCTGCGCCACACTGCGGGCACGCATGGCCTTCCAGTACTTTAACGACATGACCATCTCCCTGACTTTTCAGCGGGCGGATGTAATCGCAGGTGGGATAATTCACACACCCCAGAAAAGGGCCGTGTTTGCCAGAACGTATAACTAATTCTGCCCCGCAAGCGGGGCAGGGATCGTGTTTAGGCACGGAGAATAGTGCTGATTTACTCATATTACCGGTTGCATCAATCGCAGATTATTAATGCAGCATACCTTCATTGACGTCGAATAACAGTTCTTCCATTTGCTGATAGGCGTTTTCACATCCTGGGATGTTAAACAGCACCATCAACACTACCCATTTGAGATCTTCAAGATCGAATTCGAGGGTATCAAGGGCCATTACACGTTCGATGACCATTTCGCGCGTTTCCATATTCAGCACCTGGACCTGTTCCAGGAACAAAATAAAACCGCGACATTCTGCATCTAAGCGCTGGTTTTCCTCTTCGGTGTAGATTCGCATTGAGAGCGGATCGTTTGCCATGAGTACAGGCGCAACCAAGCCTTCCTGATAATCCGCTAACCGTTCAAGCCAATTCAACGCATTGTAGATATCTTCACGATGAAAACCGGCATCGGTTAAATCATCGGTCAATTTATCCTGATCAACGCGCATTTCAGCTTCGTTGTGGATATACGTCTCAAACAAGTACATAAGTACGTCGAACATGGCATGCCCTCCTCAATCGGACATAGCCGCCGGGTACAGCTGCGATCCATCCTGCTAACTCCAGCTCCAGCAGGTGAGCTGCGATAACTGGCACAGGTTGGCCGGCACGTTCAGCGACGACGTCAACAGGTGTAACCTCATCACCTACGTTAGCCAACACAGTTGCAAATGGCAATGGCACATCGTCACTGTGTTGTGAATATATTGTTTCTGAACTGCTATCAGGCAACCATTGAAGTGTTGAATGTAAATCTTCAAGGATATTGTTGGGATGCGCCACCAGCAGCGCGCCTTGCTGGATAAGCCAGTGCGTTCCTTCACTGCCGGGATTGCCTAGCGCGCCGGGTAACGCATAAACGTTACGATTTTGTTCCAAAGCGTAGCGTGCCGTCACCAGCGATCCGCTTTTCAAAGTGGCCTCAATCACCAATACGCCAAGGCTTAAACCACTGATGATGTGATTACGTCGGGGAAAATTCACCGCATGCGGTGCTGTATCAAGGGGGAATTCCGAGATCAGTGCGCCACCGCCAGTGATGATCTCGCGTGCCAGCGCTTGATGACTTTTAGGGTAAATATGCTGTAGTCCGCTACCTAACACTGCCACAGTTTTACCTTGCACTTCTAGCGCGGCCCGATGCGCCACGCCATCAATTCCGCGCGCCAGACCGCTGGTGATGGTCAATCCACTCAGCGCCAATTGCTGAGTAAACCAGCTTCCCCATTGCTTACCATAATGCGTGCAATGACGGCTGCCCACGACACCGAGTTGAGGCGTCTGCAAGACATCCAAATTTCCAGCGACATACAACAATGAGGGACGTCGACTAATTTCCGCTAACGCCGAGGGATAATGCTCATCGATACAGGAAACTAAGTGATGCTGTTCATCCTCCAGCCACAGACGCGTTCGTTCTAACTGGCGTGGACACAGCACTTTAAACTGTTGTCGCTGGGTTTCGTTTAATCCCTGATCCTGTAAAAGATCGTCATCAACCTGAGCATTACTCTGCAATGCATGAGCTAACTGTCTGACAACCTGACCGCTTAAGCCTTTCACATTTGCCAGCCTAAGCATCCATTCAATTCTCTCCATGCTGCACTCCCTGTCAGCCGCGCTATCATGCGGTGCAATGCTGTCAATCAGGCATCAAAAAGTCTACAATATGAGGCAGTAATCTTTTCTTTAACGCATACAGATCTGGATATTTATGTCAGTTTTGCAGGTATTACATTTCCCTGATGACCGCCTTCGCAAAATCGCTGCGCCGGTGGCAACCGTAAACGCAGACGTTCAGCGTATTGTCGACGACATGTTTGAAACCATGTACGCCGAAGAAGGTATTGGTTTAGCGGCGACTCAGGTCGATATTCATCAGCGCATCATTGTTATTGATGTTTCAGAAAACCGTGACGAGCGTTTGGTGCTGATCAATCCGGAACTGCTGGAAAAAAGCGGTGAAACCGGTATTGAAGAAGGCTGCCTTTCCATCCCTGAACAACGTGCATTTGTGCCGCGCGCAGAGTGGGTAAAAGTGCGTGCGCAGGATCGCGACGGCAAAAGCTTTGAGCTGGAAACCGACGGTCTGCTGGCGATTTGTATCCAGCATGAAATCGATCATCTCGATGGCAAACTTTTCATCGATTATCTGTCGCCACTGAAACGTCAGCGTATCAAACAGAAGCTGGAAAAATTGGCCCGCCTTAACGCACGCGAAGATTAGAAGATTAAGTGCTAATAGAAGGTTAAACTGTGTCTGCACCGCTCAAAATTATCTTTGCCGGTACACCTGACTTTGCAGCGCGTCATTTAGACGCGCTGCTTGCTTCTGAGCATCAGGTTGTTGGCGTCTTTACCCAGCCCGATCGTCCAGCTGGACGCGGAAACAAGCTTACGCCAAGCCCGGTAAAAGTCCTGGCACAGGCGCACGATATCCCCTTATTTCAGCCGAAATCCCTGAAGCCTGAAGAGAACCAGCATCTGGTTGCCGATCTACAGGCCGATATCATGGTGGTGGTCGCTTATGGCTTGATCCTGCCGAAAGCCGTACTGGTGATGCCGCGCCTGGGTTGTATTAATGTGCATGGTTCGCTGCTGCCACGCTGGCGCGGTGCGGCACCCATCCAGCGCTCTCTCTGGGCCGGCGATAGCGAAACCGGTGTCACCATTATGCAGATGGATGTTGGCCTTGATACCGGCGACATGCTGCATAAACTCTCCTGCCCAATTACGGCGGAAGACACCAGCGCTTCGCTGTATGAGAAGCTGGCGCAACTCGGTCCACAAGGCATGCTGTTAACGCTGGGTCTGCTGGCAAGTGGTAATGCTAAGCCAGAAGTTCAGGATGAAGCGCTGGCCTCTTATGCCGAGAAGCTGAGTAAAGAAGAAGCACGACTCGATTGGTCACTTTCAGCAGCGCAGTTGGAACGTTGTATTCGTGCCTTCAATCCATGGCCAATGAGCTATTTCATGATTGAAGAACAACCGGTAAAAGTGTGGCAGGCAACGGTTTTGCCGCATCAGAACAAACAACCCGGTGAAATCGTTCATGCTGATAAACAAGGCATTCAGATTGCAACGGCCGATGGTGTGCTGAATCTGGTATCGCTGCAACCTGCCGGTAAAAAAGCCATGTCCGCTCAGGACCTGCTCAATTCGCGCCGCGAATGGTTCGTACCTGGAATCGTTCTGGCCTGATCCTCCAAGCCCGGTTTGACCGGGTTTTTTGTTTGATGAAATAACATGAAAAAAGCTACCAACTTGCGCAGCCTGGCCGCGCAACTCATTGAACGCGTTGTGGACAAAGGCGAATCGCTGAGTGCCATTTTGCCGAGCGCGCAAAAGAACCTATCCGATAAAGATGGCGCGTTACTGCAAGAGCTCTGTTTTGGCGTGATGCGCACGCTGCCGCAGCTGGAAGCCTTAATCGGCAAACTGATGGAGCGCACCTTAACCGGTAAGCAGCGAGTATTGCATTACCTGTTGATGGTTGGCCTTTATCAGCTGCTTTATACCCGCGTACCAGCCCATGCTGCACTGGCAGAAACCGTAGCAGGTGCTGAAGTGCTGAAGCGTACGGCTTTGAAAGGCCTGTTAAACGGCGTGTTACGCCAGTTCCTGCGCCAGCAAGAAGCGCTGTTAGCCGAAGTCGATCAGGGTTCGCAACGTTACTGGCACCCAAGCTGGTTGCTGAAACGTCTGCAAGCTGCATGGCCAGAACAGTGGCAACAGATTGTTGAAGCCAATAATCTGCGACCGCCGATGTGGCTGCGCGTCAATCGCCAGCATCACAGTCGTGATGCCTGGCTGGCGCTATTGCAGGCAGAAGAGAAAGTGGCTTTTCCTGGCGATGCGCAAGATGCATTGCGTCTGGAATCACCCACTCCAGTTAGCCAGCTGCCGGGTTTCGATCAAGGTTGGGTAACGGTGCAGGATCTTTCAGCACAACGTTGCGCACTGCTGCTTGAGCCAAAAGATGGGGAATCTATTCTCGATCTCTGCGCTGCTCCGGGTGGTAAAACCACACATATCCTCGAAATCGCGCCGCAGGCCAAAGTATTAGCGGTCGATGTTGACCCGCAACGCCTGCTTCGCGTGCATGAGAACTTGCAGCGCTTAGGCATGCAGGCTGAAGTGCGTCAGGGCGATGGCCGTACACCGGCAGAATGGTGCGGTGATATGCAGTTTGATCGCATACTGCTCGATGCGCCCTGCTCTGCCACAGGTGTAATTCGTCGTCATCCAGACATCAAGTGGCTGCGTCGCGATCGTGATATTCCTGAGCTCGCGAATCTGCAGCGTGAAATTCTTGAGGCCGTTTGGCCGCGTCTGAGATCTGGCGGCACGATGATATATGCCACCTGCTCAATATTGCCGGAAGAGAATCACAATCAAATCAGTGCCTTTTTGGCAGCGCACAGCGACGCCGTGGCCGAGACGTTGCCACAGGGCCAGGATAATGGCTGGCAGGTTTTCCCGACCATCGATGGCGGCGACGGCTTCTTCTACGCTAAGCTGATGAAAAAATAGTGCTGCGCACACTGACAAGAGCATCTAAGCCATGAAAATCATTATCCTCGGCGCCGGCCAGGTCGGCGGAACCCTGGCAGAAAATCTGGTCGGGGAAAATAACGATATCACCGTCGTCGATAGCGATGCGACGCGTTTACGCGTGTTGCAGGACAAATTTGATCTGCGCGTCGTGCATGGTCACGGATCACATCCGCGTATTTTGCGTGAAGCCGGTGCTGAAGATGCGGATATGCTGGTGGCGGTAACCAACTCCGATGAAACCAACATGGTGGCTTGTCAGATTGCGTATTCGCTTTTCAATACGCCCAATCGTATCGCGCGTATTCGCGCCGCTGAATACTTACGTGATGCTGAAAAGCTGTTTGTACCGGAAGCCGTGCCGATTGATCATCTGATCTCTCCTGAGCAGTTGGTGATCGACAATATCTACCGTTTGATTCAGTATCCTGGCGCACTTCAGGTGGTGAATTTTGCCGAAGGCAAAGTGAGCCTCGCGGTGGTAAAAGCCTATTATGGCGGCCCGCTGGTCGGAAATCCTTTGTCGATCATGCGGGAACATATGCCGCATATTGATACGCGAGTCGCGGCGATTTTTCGTCAGGATCGCCCAATTCGGCCGCAGGGTTCTACGATTGTGGAAGCTGGCGATGAAGTGTTCTTCATTGCCGCGAGCCAGCATATTCGCGCGGTGATGAGTGAGATGCAGCGTCTGGAAAAACCATATAAGCGCATCATGCTGGTTGGTGGCGGCAATATCGGCTTTGGATTGGCGCAGCGCCTCGAAAAACAGTACAGCGTGAAATTGATTGAACGTAATCAACAGCGTGCGGCGGAACTGGCCGAACGATTACACGATACCATCGTGTTTTACGGCGATGCTTCGGATCAGGAATTGCTGGCCGAAGAGCATGTCGATCAGGTGGATCTCTTCATTGCGGTCACTAACGATGATGAAGCTAATATTATGTCGGCCATGCTGGCCAAGAAAATGGGCGCTAAGAAAGTGATGGTGCTGATCCAGCGCCGCGCCTATGTCGATCTTGTTCAAGGCAGCGTGATCGACATTGCGATCTCGCCACAACAAGCCACCATCTCAGCGCTGCTTAGCCACGTACGTAAAGCAGATATCGTTGGCGTTTCTTCGTTGCGTCGCGGTATTGCAGAAGCCATTGAAGCTATCGCACATGGCGATGAAACAACTTCTCGCGTGGTTGGACGCCTAATAGAAGATATTAAGCTGCCGCCGGGAACCATTATCGGTGCTGTAGTGCGCGGTGATGAAGTAATTATCGCCAATGATAACGTGCGTGTTGAACAGGGCGATCACGTAATTATGTTCCTGACGGATAAGAAGTTTGTACCCGATGTAGAGCGCCTATTCCAGCCAAGTCCATTCTTCCTATAAAAGCTGCGGGCAAAGGCCCGCCGTGAAAATTTTGCTTAATCCATTGTTCTAATGGCAATTGCACAAAGGTTTGTTAGACTTTAGCCATTGGCCAAGGCAAGGAGATAACAATGAGTTTATTCAAAGAGTTTCGTGATTTTGCAATGCGTGGAAACGTGGTTGACCTGGCAGTCGGTGTCATCATCGGTGCCGCTTTTGGTAAGATTGTTTCTTCACTGGTTGCCAATATCATCATGCCGCCACTTGGCTTGCTGATTGGTGGCGTCGATTTCAAACAGTTCAAGTGGGTACTAAAGCCAGCAGAAGGTGATATTCCTGCCGTAGTGATGGAGTACGGTAACTTTATTCAGACAGTGTTTGATTTCGTTATTGTTGCCTTCGCGATCTTCCTCGCAATTAAAGTAATGAATAAGCTGTATCAGAAAAAAGAAGTTGAGAAAGCGGCGCCTAAGCCAACAAATGAAGAGTTACTGCTTACTGAAATCCGTGACCTGTTAAAACAACAAAATCACGATAAATTATGATGAAAAAGCCGCCCAAATGAGGCGGCTTTTTTGTCTCTAAAGAAGAAGGCCAGTGATAAATTTTTCTGCTTATCACTGGCCTCCCAGTTACGTCCTTTTGCGTGTTTGTTTTTACGTTGATAGCTGCCTTTTCCTTTCTGATTCTTCTCAACGCGCTGCCTAAACAGTGGATCATGTAATAATGCTTCAAGTGCATTGTTGTTGATTTTACCTTTTTGGTGCTGATAGCGAGTCATCTCGTCCTCCGGTTATTAACGGCGCAACTATATTCCTTCCAGCGCAAAATTCAATCCTTGCTACAACACATTTCAGGCTGCGGCTCCTCACCTTTTTCCAGAGCTTCCAAAATTGAACAGCAGGCGCTGCTATGCACGTCGCCGCAGCAGGTGTCAGCCAAACGATGCAATGAACGCTGGATCGTCTGCAGTTCAGCGATCATGCCGTTCACTTCATCCAAACGCTTCGCCACAATTGCTTTGGATTCCTGGCAAGTGTGATGTTCAGGATCGATGCGGATCGACAATAAGCCCCGAATTGATTCTAAGCTGAAGCCGAGCTGGCGACCATAGCGAATAAAACGCAGCCGCTGTAAATCATCTTCACTATAAAGGCGAAAGCCGCCCTCAGTACGTACCTCGTGATTCATCATCTGCTGTTTTTCATAAAAACGGATGGTATCTGGCGTAACATCCGCCATTTTTGCCAGCTGGCCAATTCGGTACATGCTATTGCTCCCGCTGCAAATGATGATGGATGACGTCGCCATAATCGTCTCGCAAGAAGTCAGTACTGATTCCGGCTTGCTGAAGTTTTGTTTCTAGCAGCGCTAAGCGTTTCGATAATTCACGTGTCTTGCCATCATCAGGATTCAGTCCGCGTAGTAGATCATTTAACGCCAACGCTTCACGACGCATTTCAAGTTCCGGCGGTAAGTGACCAGAGTTTTTCAATAGACGATATGCCGTGCGCAGTTCAACCGGCACTCCGCTGTCATCATCTAACTGTAAAGGCGCGCCTTCGCCGGGCAGATTACTCAGTTCACCTTTTTCCTGAGCTTCACGGATGTGCTGCTCAACAAGTTGATCAATTAGCCACATAAGAACGCTCCTGACGGTGTATCTGCCATCAGCATAGCGAAAGGGGAGTAAATGGGAAGGAATTACGGACAATAAAAAACCCGCCGAAGCGGGTTTTCTACGATACTGCAAATTACTCTGCAGTAGCTTCTGCTTGAGCTTCTGGACGATCAACCAGCTCGATGTAAGCCATCGGAGCGTTGTCACCAGCACGGAAGCCACACTTCAGAATACGAGTGTAACCACCGGCACGGCTCGCGAAACGCGGGCCCAGCTCGTTAAACAGTTTTGCCACGATCTCGTTATCACGAGTGCGGGCGAATGCCAGACGACGATTAGCTACGCTGTCGGTCTTGGCAAGAGTAATCAGCGGCTCAACTACGCGACGCAGTTCTTTGGCTTTCGGCAGAGTCGTTTTGATGATCTCATGACGAACCAGAGAACCAGCCATGTTGCGGAACATAGCCTGACGATGGCTGCTGTTGCGGTTCAGTTGACGACCACTCTTACGATGGCGCATGACCTTATCCTTCTCAGTGAAACCTTAACCTGTGATCTGATTATTCATCAGCAATGCTTGCTGGCGGCCAGTTTTCCAGGCGCATGCCCAGAGACAAACCACGTGAAGCAAGCACATCTTTAATCTCGGTAAGAGATTTTTTACCCAGGTTAGGCGTTTTAAGCAGCTCAACCTCGGTACGCTGTACCAGATCACCGATGTAGTGGATAGCTTCTGCCTTAAGGCAGTTAGCAGAGCGGACAGTCAATTCCAGATCGTCAACAGGGCGCAGCAGGATCGGATCGAATTCTGGTTTCTCTTCTTTCACTTCTGGCTGACGTACATCACGTAAGTCAACGAAAGCTTCCAGTTGTTCTGCCAGGATGGTTGCCGCACGACGAATCGCCTCTTCAGGATCGATTGTGCCGTTGGTTTCCATTTCGATGACCAGCTTGTCCAGGTCGGTACGCTGTTCTACACGCGCTGCTTCAACATTGTAGGCAATACGGTCTACAGGGCTGTAGCAAGCGTCAACCAACAGACGGCCGATTGGGCGCTCATCTTCTTCCGAATGAATTCGGGCAGAAGCCGGCACATAACCACGACCACGCTGAACTTTGATACGCATGCTAATAGATGCGTTTTCGTCGGTCAGGTGGCAGATCACATGCTGCGGCTTGACGATTTCAACATCACCGTCGTGGGTGATGTCGGCTGCAGTCACAGGGCCAATGCCAGATTTATTCAGAGTAAGGATGACTTCATCTTTACCTTGAACTCTTACCGCCAACCCTTTCAGGTTAAGCAGGATTTCCAGGATATCTTCCTGTACGCCCTCTTTGGTGGAGTACTCATGAAGCACACCATCAATCTCAACCTCGGTCACCGCGCAACCCGGCATGGAAGAAAGCAGAATACGGCGCAGTGCGTTACCAAGAGTATGGCCAAAGCCACGCTCTAACGGCTCAAGGGTCACCTTGGCGTGCGTCGAACTCACTTGCTCGATATCTACCAGGCGCGGTTTTAGAAACTCTGTCACAGAACCCTGCATTGTGTCCTCTCTTTGGTACTAAGCTTTACTTAGAGTAAAGCTCGACGATCAGGTGTTCGTTAATGTCCGCAGACAGATCAGTACGTTCAGGAATACGCTTGAACACACCTTCCATCTTAGTAGCATCAACTTCCAGCCAGGTTGGCTTTTCACGCTGCTCAGCCAGCTCCAGAGCGGCCTTCACGCGAGATTGCTGTTTGGCTTTCTCACGGATGCTTACGACATCATTCGGAGATACCTGATAAGAAGCGATGTTAACAACGCGACCGTTCACCAGGATAGATTTATGGCTAACCAGCTGACGTGCTTCTGCACGAGTAGCGCCAAAGCCCATACGGTAAACAACGTTATCCAGACGACCTTCCAGCAGGGCCAGCAGGTTTTCACCTGTGTTGCCTTTCAGACGTGCTGCTTCTTTATAGTAGTTGCGGAACTGACGCTCCAGCACGCCGTACATACGACGAACTTTCTGCTTCTCACGCAACTGGCCGCCGTAGTCAGACAGACGCGGTTTACGCGCACCATGCTGACCAGGTGGTTGTTCAATTTTGCACTTGGTATCGATCGCGCGAACGCCAGACTTAAGGAATAAGTCGGTACCCTCACGACGGCTCAGCTTGAGCTTAGGACCCAAATATCTTGCCATTTTCTTTCTCCAACTAACCTAAAAACGGGCGATTAAACGCGACGTTTTTTCGGCGGACGACAACCGTTGTGAGGGATTGGAGTCACATCAGTAATATTAGTGATGCGGAAACCAGCAGCGTTCAGAGCACGAATTGTTGATTCGCGACCTGGACCTGGACCCTTAACCATAACTTCCAGATTCTTAATACCGTAATCTTTCACTGCTTCTGCACAGCGCTCTGCAGCTACCTGAGCAGCAAACGGAGTAGATTTACGTGAACCGCGGAAACCGGAACCACCGGCGGTTGCCCAACCCAGTGCGTTACCCTGACGATCAGTAATGGTAACGATGGTGTTGTTAAAAGATGCATGGACATGAGCCACGCCATCTGAGACTTGTTTTCTTACACGCTTACGTGCACGAACTGGTGCCTTTGCCATTATTTACTCACCCCGATTATTTCTTGATCGGTTTACGCGGACCCTTGCGGGTACGTGCATTGGTCTTAGTACGCTGACCGCGAACTGGCAGACCACGACGATGGCGTAAACCACGATAGCAACCAAGGTCCATCAGACGCTTGATGCTCAGGGTGATTTCACGGCGCAGATCACCTTCAACAACGAATTTACCAACTGCTTCACGCAGCTGTTCAATTTGTTCTTCAGACAGCTCTCTGATCTTAACATTTTCAGCAATACCCGTTGAAGCGCAGATGGCTTTAGAACGAGTTTTACCGATACCGAAAATCGAAGTTAATGCGATAACGGTATGTTTTTGATCAGGAATGTTAATGCCTGCTATACGGGCCACTATGCACTCCTATAATTAAACAAATGCGTCCCATGCTGAAAAGCCCGTTTTCAGGATACTCAAATGGTAACGCATCGACATACAAAAGATTGGCTGGCTAATCTAGCCAGCTCAACCCGACTTTGCAAGAAAAATATGTGACAATATCAGCCTTGGCGCTGTTTATGCTTTGGCTCGGCGCTGCAGATCACACGTACGACACCGTCGCGGCGAATGATTTTGCAGTTACGACATAATTTCTTGACGGAAGCACGAACTTTCATTTTTACTCTCCGTAACTTCTCAAGCACCCGAATTAACGGCCGTAGCCTTTCAGGTTAGCTTTCTTCAATGCAGACTCATACTGACTTGACATCATCAGAGTTTGCACTTGAGCCATAAAGTCCATGATGACGACCACTACAATGAGCAGCGATGTGCCGCCAAAGTAGAATGGAACTTTCATAGCATCACGCATGAACTCCGGGATCAGGCAGATAAAAGTAATATACAGTGCGCCGATTAAGGTCAGACGTGTCATTACTTTATCGATGTACTTCGCCGTTTGCTCTCCCGGACGAATTCCCGGTACGAATGCACCAGACTTCTTCAGGTTATCTGCTGTTTCACGTGGGTTGAAGACCAACGCCGTGTAGAAGAAACAGAAGAAGATGATTGCAGTCGCATAGAGTAGCACATAAAGCGGCTGTCCTGGTTGCAAATACAGCGAAATTGTTGTCAGCCAGTTCCAACCGGTACCGCCCCCGAACCATGATGCTATAGTCGCCGGGAACAGAATAATGCTGGAAGCAAAAATAGCTGGGATTACGCCCGCCATGTTCACTTTCAACGGTAAATGTGTGCTCTGTGCAGCATATACACGACGACCTTGCTGACGTTTAGCGTAGTTGACCACAATGCGGCGCTGGCCACGCTCAACGAAAATAACAAAGAACGTCACTGCAAATACTAGAACTGCAACCAACAGCAACAGAAGGAAGTGCAGGTCACCTTGCCGCGCTTGCTCGATGGTATGGCCAATGGCCGG